>JBGTMF010000211.1:0-3138 GCA_041743795.1 Thermodesulfobacteriota bacterium
GGTCGCCGAGATCGAACACGCGCTGCACTACGACCACGACCCGCAGGTGCGCGACGCCGCCGTCGTCGCCCTTGCCATGGCGCGGGTGCAGGGGCCGAATCTCGTCTCGCGCTTGATCCAGGCACTGGCTCACGACATCCCGGCCGTGCGTTTGGCGGCGACGACGCTGCTCACCGCCCTCAAGGAACCGAAAGCCATTGCCGCGCTGCGCCTGCGCCTCGACGACGACGAGGAGCTGATCCGCATCGCTGCACGTTACGGCGTCAAGTACATTCTCGACGACTGATTCTCACGGCTCGCGCGGCGCAGCGGGTGCCGCATCGCCGCCGCGCAGCAACTCGCCCGAGACGGCGGCGAAGAAGGGCAGTCCGAGTAGCGCGCGCAGCGCCGTCATGATCGCCGTCACCGCCAGACTGAGCGCCATCAGGGACGCCTCCGACGCGTAGTCATTGAACAGGAAAATCGTCGCTGCCTGCACCGTTCCCAACCCCATTACCGTCACCGGTACGATGCCGACGAACGAGATCACCGGCACCGCGGCGAGGATCTGCAGAGCCGGGATGTCGAGGTGGAAGGCACGCACGGCGAACCAGTAGTTGCCGATGAAGACGAGCAGGAACGCCAGCCGCATGGCTGCCAACTTGAGGTAGTGAGGCAGCCGCGCGCGGCGGAAGCTGGCAAACACCGGCCACCCCCACAGGCGTCCGAGAAGTGGCAGGTGTTCGCCGTAGATCCAAAATATGTACTGGGCGACGAAACCCGGTATCGCCACCGCGGTGATCGTAAGCACCGCCGTCCCCACCGGTTCGCGCAGCACCGGAATCCCGGCGGCCATCAGGCCGACCAGTAGCAGGGCGTCGACGGCGTTGACGAACAACATCGTCGACACCGCCTCGAGGAATGGGACGTGGCAGCGCCGCGCGATCCACAGGGCGATGCCGCCGGAGGCGACGTTGTAATTGAGGATGCCGACCAGGTAGGCGGACGCCTTGACGGGCGCCAGTCGGGTGAACGTCATCGGCGCGTTGAACCAGGAGATGGCGCGCGACAGCGAGAACGCGTCGAGCGAGAAGTTGATCGCCGTGCACAGCAGCGTCGCCAGCAGAAGGAAGACGACGTCGGCGCCGGCGAGGGCCCGCAGAATCTCCTCGCCGCCGGTGCGCCGCACCAGGAGCGTCATCAGCCCGATCGCCACCAGCCAGGGCACACCACGCCGAGCGAACGAAGCGAGACGCGCCGGCAACATCGGCAGAGCTAAACTGTGCGTCGAGTGCGAAGTCAATGCGGGGACGGAGCAAGCGGCAATGATGAAGTCTTGGAATCCGTCACCCCGGCGAAGGCCCGTTCCCCCGGCGAAAGCCCGGGTCCAGCCCTGGATTCCGGCTTTCGGGCTCTCCAGCCCGGTCCGTTGCGCCGGGGCGCGCTACACTGATACGGCTCGATGTTACGACAATGTGGAGAATTCTGTCAGCTCTCGAACGGATCGGCGGGGCGAGGCCGCTGCCAGCGGGCGATCGCCGGTGAGTCCGTCCGCCATCGAACAGCCGTGGATCGATCCTTCGACGCGGTCGCGCCAACGCAGCAACTACGCTTCGTTGATCCTGCAGTTCGCCCTCAAGGACTTCAAGATCCGCTACACCCACTCCGTCCTCGGCTACACCTGGTCGGTGATCAACCCGGTGATCTTCTTCGGGCTGTACTACGTCGTCGCCACCAACTTTCTCAACGTCGACATCCCCCGCTACCCGGCGTTTCTGCTGCTCAGCGTCGTCATGTGGAACTTCTTCTTCGAGGGCTCTTCGCGCGGTGTCGGCTCGCTATTGTCGCGCGCCGACGTCTTGTCGAAGATGGTCATGCCGCGCGAGGTCGTCGTCTATTCGGCGTTGCTGAGCGCCGGTCTGACGTTCGTCATCAACCTCTTTGTGCTCGTCGCCCTGCTGTGGATCACCGGCACCGATCTGTCGATCTCGGCCATCTTCTTTCCGTTGCTGCTCGCCGATCTGGTCGCGTTGACGCTCGGCGTATCGTTGCTGCTGGCGCCGATCTACGTGCGCTTCCACGATATCGGCTATCTCTGGAACATCGTACTGCAGGTCGGCTTCTGGATGACGCCGATCCTCTACTCCGAGCTCAACGTGCCGGAGAAGTGGCGCTGGATCGTCTGGTGGAACCCGGTGGCGAGAATCCTCGTCGACAGTCGGCGGGCGCTGGTCTACGAGACCTTTCCCGGCACCCAGGGGTTCATCATCACGACCCTCTACTCGTTCGGCATCCTGATTCTCGGCATCATCGTCTTCAAGCGCTTGCAGGCCAAGGTGGCGGATTTTCTCTGAAATGGCGGCCGTGATCGAACTACGCGACGTCCACAAGACGTTTCGCATTCCGCACGAAGTGCACACGACTCTGGTCGAACGCATTCTCAGCATCCTGCGGCCGATGTCGTACGAGCGTCTCGAGGCACTGCGCGGCGTCTCGGTGAGCATCGAGCAGGGGGAGTTCGTCGGGCTCATTGGCCGCAACGGCTCGGGCAAGTCGACGCTGCTCAAGATCATGGCAGGTCTGTTGGTGCCGGACGCGGGAACCTGCCGCATCCGCGGCTCGATGTGCGAGTTGCTCGAGTTGGGGTTGGGATTCAACCCGGAGCTGACGGTGCGGGAGAACGTCGCCCTCTATGCCAGCATTCTCGGCTATCCGCGGGCGCAGATCGATGCCCGCATCGAGGGGGCGATCGAGTTCGCCGACCTCGATCGCTTCAAGGACGTCAAACTGAAGAGCCTATCGACCGGCATGCATATCCGGCTCGGCTTCGCGACGGCGCTGCAGGCCGACTTCGATATCCTCTTGCTCGACGAGATCCTCGCGGTCGGCGACGGCGAGTTCCAGGAGCGCTGCATGGAGACGTTTCGCGATCAGAAGCGCCGCGGCAAGACGATCGTCCTGGTCAGCCACGATCTCGATCACATCGAAGGATTCTGCGATCGCGTCATCCTCTTCAACGACGGTCAGGTGATCGACGCGGGACGTCCCGAGGCGATCATTTCGCAGTACCGCGATCTCCTGTCGGACATGCGCCGCGTCAAGCGGAAGAAGACCGGTTGACGCGCGGCCCGCCGCGGCCGCGCAGGTAGTCGCGCGCGC
>JBGTMF010000212.1:0-34563 GCA_041743795.1 Thermodesulfobacteriota bacterium
GCCGCGACCGCGACAGCGACGGCCACCATGGGGGTGGTGAGCACGGCGACGCCGAGTGCGACTGAAACACCGACGCACAGCGCAACCGTGACGGCGACAGTGCCGCCATCCACTTCGCCGACGGCGACCCGCACCGGCGGGCCGTTGTCGCTCGACGAGCACCTGGCAGATCTGATCGAGGCCGAAGGGTTGCGCGGCAGTCCGAGTTTGGCCGAACCGCCGTTGACGCACGCTCAGTTGGAGATTCGTGAACTGCGACGCGAGATCGGCCGCAATTTGTTCTTCGACCATGTGCTCAGCGGCATCGAGCAGACATCGTGCGCGACCTGCCACCACGCGGCGTTTCAGTTCGCCGACGGTCGTGCCATCGCCCGCGGTGTGTACTGTGACTTCGTTCCGGAGATCAGCATCACCTGCGGCGAGGCGCCGCCGCCGGGCGAGGGCGGCAATGTGGTGGGACCGGAACGCAGCGCGCCGCTCAACAGCCGCAACACTCCGACCATCATCAACTCCGCTCTGTACATTCGGCAGATGTGGAACGGGCGATTTCGCTTTCTCGATACGCCGAGCACGGATGTCAACGAGTGCGATCCGTCGTATGGGTTTCGATTTCCGGAGCCGGAGGGGGATCTGTTTACCCGCTCGCTGCTGACGGCCCAGGCGCACATCCCCGTCGTGGAGCTGGTCGAGATGACGGGGGATTTCCCGGACTTCACGGGCCAGATCGAGGAGGCGGACCACCTCAATCCGGAGGTGCGCGACGCGCTGACTGGACGACTGGACTTCATGCCAGCTTACCGATCGCTGTTTGAAGAAGCTTATCCGGCGGATCGACCCGATTTGCGGCTCTCGGACTTCGACCCGGAAGTGGGAAGCAACGACGATCTGACGTACCTGGCGATCGCCGACGCGCTCGGCCACTTCCAGGAGTCGTTGATCATGACCGACTCTCCTTGGGATCGCTACGTCCTCGGCGACCGCGATGCGATTTCCGACGCGGCCAAACGCGGCGCGATAGCCTTCTACGCGGAACGCCGCTGTTCGGGATGCCACGCCGGCGACCTGTTCAGCGATTTCGTCAACCACAACATAGGCGCTCCCCAGGTTGGGCCGGGTACGAGTCGATTCGACTCGGGTGACCCGAACTACCAGGGGCTCAGCAACTGGGACTTCGGGTTGGAGGAGATCACGACCAACCGCGAGGACCGCTTCAAGTTTCGCACGCCGCCGCTGCGCGGCGTCGCGTTGACCGCGCCTTACATGCACAACGGCTGCTACGCGACGCTCGAATCGGCGATTCGGCACCACCTCGATCCTGCCGTCGCTTATGCGACGTTCGACATGGCTCAGCTCGAGCCAGATGTTCGTGCGTTCGGATTGAATCCCGCCGCGGCTGTGTTCGATGTGCGCAACCCGGTGGTGCTGGGGCGACAGCCCGGCCAGCAGGCGATCGACCTCACCGACGAGGAGATCGCCGACCTCGTCGCCTTCCTCGTCGCGCTGACGGATCCGCGCATGCTCGACACCGAGTCCATGGCGCCTGAATCGGTGCCGAGCGGCTTACCGGTCGACATCGTCGGCGCGCGCGCTTTTCCAGTGACCGAGTGATGCGCTTGGATCCCTGGATGCGTCGCTGCGGGCTGAGCATCGCAATTGCAATCGTAGCCTGCGCCGCGGCGGCGCAGGAGCTCAGTTTTCGCGCTCCCTATAGACTCGAGACGACCGGCAATCCGGCAGACATTCTCATTGCAGACTACAATGGCGACCTGCGTCCGGACGTGTTCGTCACCATCTTCAACCGCGCCACGGTCGCCATCCTGACCAATATGGGCGCGGCCGGGTTGTCTCCGGCTGTCTACACACAAGCGCCTACTGGTCCAAACAGAATGACGGCAGGGGACTTCGATTCCGACGGTCGTCTGGACCTGGTCGTTACAGAGACCGAATCGGACTTCGTCTACTTCAAGCGGGGACTCGAGGACGGGACGTTCGAGTTTCCCGAAAGAGTCGACGCCGACCACGATCCTCTCGGCATCGGCGCGGCGGACATGAATGGCGACGGCCATCTCGACCTCGTCGTTGCGACGGCCAGCGAAGCCACTGGCCAGGTGAACGTCATGCTCGGTCGCGGCGATGGGACGTTCGACTACGATATGGATCGGTCGCGCCGGGTCGGTCTGCAAGCGTATGACGTGGCTATCGCCGATCTCGACGGAGACGGCTTCCTGGACGTCGTCGTGCCCATTCAGAACGGCAATCTCGGGATTCTGATGGGAGACGGAACGGGCGCTCTCAACCGCGTTCAACTCGTGCCCGCCGGACAGCAGCTGTTTCAAGTGCGCTTGGCCGATCTCGATGGCGATGGAGCACTCGATGTCGTAGCCGCCGATCCGGGCGCCTTCGGCCTTCAGGTCTTGCTGGGCGATGGCGCCGGAGGATTTGAAGCACCCACGTATGTTGCGGTCGGTAGCAACCTCTGGACCCTGCGCTTGGTCGACGTCGACGCCGACGGATTTCTGGACGCGCTCGTCGCCTCACCGGCGACCGGCGACGTCGGGGTTCTGCTCGGTCGCGGCGACGGAACGTTCGCTCCGCCCCGCTACTACCTGGCGCCGTTGCGACCATTCGCTGCGGACGCGATCGACCTGAATGATGATGGGTATGTCGACCTGGTCGCCGCCAGCCAGGCGGAGGTCGGCGGAGCGGTCAACGTCCTGCGCGGCTCCGCCGAGGGTTTCGCGGCCGTCGAAGCCATCTTGCGCCAGGCGCAGGTCGGCGCCATCGCGGCGCGCGACCTCGACCTCGATGGTCGCCCGGAGTTGGTTGTGGCAAGTGCGGCAAGCAGCTCTATTGCCGTCGTCGACCGCAATGTGGCAGGCGGATTCCATGCCCCCCGCGATGTCGTCAGCGGAGTCGATGTCAAGGCGCTGCAGGTCGGCGATGTCGACGGCGACGGCATACTGGACATCGTCGCCGCGACGGATGGAGATCCTTCGCTGACGATTGCCATCGGGCTTGCTGACGGTACGTTTGCGGCGGCGCGGACGGTTGCGTTGCCGTGGCCGGTCGCCTCTCTGGCGCTCGCTGACCTCGACGGCGACGGCATCGGTGACGTCGCTGCGCGCGCCGACCTGGGTACGACGTCGATCGCGGTGGTCTTGTACGGTTCGAGTGATGGGTTGTTCTCGACTCCGGTCGAGCTCCCGGTCGAGGGATTTGCCTTTGGAGTCGATATGGCGGATCTCAACGGCGACGGGCGCCTGGACCTCATGGTGGGCAACACGACTCGCTCGGAGATAACAATCTTCACCGCTATCGGTACGCGCGAGTGGGCCGCGCCTGTCGCGATCGCGACTGCTTTTCCGCCTGTTGCGGTGGCATGGGGCGACCTCGATGGCGATGCGGCCATCGATCTAGTCTACGGCGGACCGAATGCGGTGCGCACCCTCTTTGCCGATGGCGAAGGCGGGTTCAGCAATGGCGCCGCGTTGGCGGTATCGGGAGTGATCACGGCGATAGCCGTTCGCGACCTGACTGGCGACCTGCGGCCTGACATCGCCGCGATCAGTCAGACGGCCAACGGGATGTTTGCATACGAGAACTCGGGTTCGCGGTTCGACTTCAGCGGCCCGCTAACGGTGCCGTTGGGCATGGGCCCAAAAGCGCTACTCACCGCGGACCTCGACGCGGACGGTCGCTACGATGCGGTGGTGGTCGGAGGTGGCGTCTGGTCGATCCTCAACGACGGCGCGCTGCCGGCGCTGCGCGGCGACGGCAACGGCGATGGTCGATTCAGCGCCGCCGATCTCACCGCGTTGGCGCGGGTGTTCCGCGAGGGCTCACGGCGTCCGGTCGAAGCGGCTGGACCATCCGGATTCCCCGGGGTCGACGCAAACGGCGACGGTTGGATCGACGGCGACGATCGACGCATTCTCACTCGGCGCATCTTCGGCGCCGGGCTCGAGGGGCTCAGCATGGTGAGCCCCTCGATCAGATCCGCCGAGATCGCGGCAACGAGCCACTGACTATATTTCTCACAGAAGTCGCCACACCCGTTGTACCGAGCGGCGCCTCCAAAGTTGGAAAGACCGCCAATCACTGTCGTTGATGGGTGCGATCCGCATCGATGCGGGACGCTTCAGGGCGCCAGCTGCGCCATGACGACCAGGCCCAGGGCGAGCAGCGGGACGAATATCGCAAGGAAAGTGGCGAGACGCATCCCCAGCAAATCCGGCAGCATGATGCCGCCGCGGTTGCCGATGTTCTCGATTGTCGAACCGAGATAGCCCGATGTTTCGGCGTAGAAATAACTGCCCGCCATCAGGCCGACGATGCCGGCGATCGCGTCGTAGTTGCCCTGACCGAGCGCGGCGACGCCGGTCCCCGGGCAGTAGCCGAGCAGGGCGAGCCCGACACCGAAGAGCAGGCCGCCTGCAATGTTGGCGGCGTATCGCGTGGGCTTCACATGCAATTCGACCAGGCCCAGCGCGCGCAGCGAAAAAATGCCGACCATGCCGACGATGATCGCCGTGAGGATGACCTTGATGACGGTGAAATCCGTGAGGAAGAACTGACCCATCAGCACCTCGTATTTGGCTACGCCGCTTTTCTGCAGCAGGAAGCCGAACACGACGCCGAACAGAAGACCGAGCACGAGCTGGCGCGCTGAATCCGGTTTGCCGGGGCCGTCCGTGTCATTTCGTTCGTGCACCTGCGCCGGGATGACGAGCACCGGGGGGGCATTCTCGGGCAGGGGATTCGCAGGTGTATTCATCGCGCTTCTCAGAGGCGAAACAGCAGATGGGCGGTCGCGACGGCGGCGACGAAGAAGCACGGCAGCGCGATCCACGAACTCACCGACAGCTGGAGTGCGCCGCTGATACCGTGGCCGCTGGTGCAGCCGCCCGCGAGCCGGGCCCCGTACGCCACGATCGCGCCGCCGACAAACGCCATGCCGAGACGCGGCGCGACATCAGGACCGAAGCGGTGTTCCCACAGGGCGGGCACCCATTCGGCGGCGATCTCGCCGCCGGTGACTGCTGCGATGAAGCCGCCGAGCAGCATGCCGAACACCAGCATCACCCCCCATTCGACCTTTGGCTTGGTGTCCTGAAAGAACTTCAGGTTCTCGGTGTGGCCCCTGGAGAAAAGGTTTCCGATCATGCCTGCCAGTCGGGCGTAAGCGGTCGACACGCTCAGCGGCTGGTTGGAAAAATAGAATGTCGCCATCGAGAGCAGGCCGATCATCGCGCCGACGAGGTGGGGCGACCATGCACCTGATTCGTGTTCCATGATCAGTCTTCCTCCTTCGCGTCGCTGGGCTTTTCGAGTGGGAGACCCAGCTTCTCCCACGCGGTGATTCCGCCGAGCATGTTGTGGATGCGAGTAAAGCCATTGCGCTTCAGGATGCTCACGGCCACGCCCGAGCGGTGTCCCACGTTGCAATGCACGACGATCTCGCTGTCCGTGGGCAGCAGCGGGAGGTTGTCCTCCAGATGGCCGACAAAGCGGTGCACCGCGCCCGGGATGTGTTTCTCGTTCCATTCATATTCGTCCCGTACGTCGAGGACGTGGACGCGACCCTGCTGCATCCAGCTTGCCGTCTCGGAAGGGCTTGTCGTCGCGATGGATTCGATTGGCAATCCCTCGTCGCGCCAGCTTTCCAGGCCGTTGGCGAGGATCCCCTCGACCGTGTCGATGCCGATGCGCGCGAGCGACATCACCGCGAGTTCCATCCCTTCGGGGCCGTCCGCGATCAGAAAGATGCGGTCGGTCTCATTGGCGACCCAGCCGCCGAAAGCAGGCACGCCGTCGAGCCAGATGTTGTAGGCACCGGGAATGTGTGCCGCGGCAAAGGCTTCTGGTGAGCGGGTGTCGATCACCAGGCCCTCTTTCATCCGAAGCTGGAATTCTCCGGGCTGCAGCACCCGATGAGTGGACGGCCACTTGAGCGGCCTTCCGGGAAGCAGGTTCACTTCTTCCATGTGCAGGAAATAAGGTGGCCGCGCCATTTTCTCCGCCAGCTTTTGCGCAACGAAGTCGCGGCGGCCTTTGCTGAACACCGGGTTTGTTCCTTTGTCGATCCCCAGGGTGGAGTCGTCGCGCTCCGATATGTTGCCGCCGCAGGCGGAGCCGGCGCCGTGCGCCGGAAAGAGCAGCGTTTGGTCGCCGAGCGGCGCGATCTTGCGGTGGATGGAGTCGTACAGGATGCCGGCGTTCTCGCCGGTCTTCTCGGCGTCGGGCAGGTCGGTGCGCCCGGTGTCGCCGACAAACAGCGCATCGCCGGTGAACACGCCCCAGCACTTGTCACCGGCGTCCTTGACGTAAACCGCGTAGGATATGCTCTCCGGCGTGTGGCCCGGCGTTTCGAGCGCGACGAATCGGGTGTTGCCCACCTCGAGTTCTTCGTCGCCTTCGAGCTTAACATCCGTGGCGCCGAACAGCGCGTGGCTGCCGCCGACAATCTTGGCACCGGTCATCTGCGCCAGCGTACGCGAACCGAACTCGAAATCCTCCTGCCGATGCGTCTCCAGAACGTAGGCGATGGAGAGGTCGTTTTCCCGGGCCAGACACAGATAGTCGTCAACATCGCGGCGCGGGTCGATGACGACGGCGAGTCCGTCTCCGCACCCCACGACGTAGGAGTTCTGTCCCAAGCCGGGTGTCTTCAAACGCTGAAAAAACATGTATGCCCTCCCTGCGTAGTGTTGTCGTGATCAGCGCGGGAGAGACCCGGGCGACCTCGAGTTGAAAGCGAAGGAGCATCCAATGGCGACAATCTCAGTCGAGAAAGCTCTCTGCGGAATGGGAGCACTGCCGCACGCCAGGCGTCGCGTTTCCAGTCTGGGCTCCTCACGCGGACGCGGTGTACGTAACTGGCTCGTTCAATAACTGGTCGTCCGATGCCCATCCGATGGCGAAGGAGGCGGAAGGTCACTGGTATGCAGACATCGCTACGACTGCCGTCGGCGATGAATATCAATACCGTATCATAGACGGTGACAAGCACCCAATGCGCATAGACCCCTAACAGCCCGTTGAGAAAGTAGGCCGGGCTGCAAATGGATCTTTCATCCCATCTCTGCGTTGCCGAATCCTCACCAAAAGTCTCGACTTTGCCTCCGGTTCGGCGCCTTGATCTGGGGCGAAATCTCTCATTTTCGCTCCTGCCCTACTTTCTCAACGGACTGCTAAGCGCGCCAGGTTACCAGTTCGGTGGGGGTCGTTTGACGACCGGATCGCCGACCGTGCGGAGCGAGCTTCGTTCATGTATCGTTCGCGGCCTAAGGAGCGGAGAATCGAATGGGTCTCTACGAACGTCACGTCCTGCCGTTCATGATCAATCTGACCTGCGGCGCGCCGCAGATCTCGAGGCAGCGCGCCAAGATCGTGCCCGAGGCCGAGGGGCGCGTGCTCGAGGTCGGGATGGGGTCGGGGCTCAATCTCTCGTTCTACGATCCCGACAAGGTCGAGCTGGTGTTCGGGCTCGAGCCCAGCGAGGGCATGCGCCGCAAGGCGCAATCGAACCTCGCCAAGTCGCCGGTCAAGGTCGAGTGGCTCGACCTTCCGGGAGAGGAAGTTCCGCTCGACGACGACTCCGTCGACACGGTCGTGCTCACCTATACACTTTGCACTGTTCCCGACTACCGCGCCGCGTTGAGCCAGATGCGCCGTGTGTTGAGGCCGCATGGCCGGCTGCTGTTCTGCGAGCACGGCGAGGCGCCCGACGAGTCGGTGCGGCGCTGGCAAGCGCGGGTCAATCCGCTGTGGAAGAAGATCGCCGGCGGTTGCAACCTCAACCGCCCGATCCCCGCCTGTCTCGAGGAGGCGGGCTTTCGCATCGAGCAGCTGGACACGATGTACCTGCCCAGGACTCCCCGAATCGCAGCGTTCAACTACTGGGGGCGAGCCACGCTCGCCTGACCCCGTCGCCACTGAATGGTGGGCACGACGCGCAAAAAACATCCGCAGTAACCCCCCCCAGCATCGACGCGGTAATCCGCAAGGAAGAGGCCGACCTCGCCGTAATACTCGTCAATATTCCGAGTCTCGGGTCTATCCACAGCTTCAGTTGCACCACAACGTGCGACGGCACAGTTGCACGCGTTGCATCCTCTATCGCCTGAGCGTTTCAGGTGATTCCGATCAGTACTTTCACCGCGACGGCCTCGACCCAATGTGCTAAGAAGGGAGGTATGGATCGCGACTGGAACGACATCCCCGGCGGCGATGTGGTCTGCCGCGGCTTGAAGGATTTGCGCGCGGGGAAGCTGTCTGCCGAGGGGCTGCTCGTCGCCATCGGTGGACCGCGTTTGCGTCGCCTTGGCATCCCGGTTCCCGACGTCGAAGCGCCGGAGCACCGACTATACGACCTACTGGCACAGCGCGACTCCGATGCGGCACATTCGCAGTACAATGCCCTTATTCGCCGACTCGTGAGTTTCGAGCGAGCGCTGGAATGCGAGAGCGAACGAACCGCGACCGGGTGATCGCCTTCATGCGCCGCCTGGGCCGCGTGCCTGGAGCATCAGGTCGCATCTACTTGACCGGCGGCGCCTGCGCGGTGCTCGAGGGATGGCGCGAGACGACTGTCGACATTGACGTCGAGCTCGACGGCGACGCGGAGCGGTTGCTGCGCGAGATCCCTGCAATCAAGAACGACTTGCGGATCAACGTCGAACTCGCCGCTCCGCATCACTTCCTGCCCGAGCTGCCGGGTTGGCGCGATCGCAGCCGTTTCATCGGCACTGAAGGAAGCCTTCATTTCTTTCACTACGACGCTTACTCCCAAGTTCTCTCCAAGCTCGAACGGGGGCATCGCCAAGACCTCGCCGATGTCGAAAGCATTCTAACGGCAGGCCTCATCGAACCGGACCGGCTGTCGCAGCTCTTCGAGGCGATCGTCCCCGAGCTGTATCGCTACCCTGCGGTGGACCCTCTCTCGCTTCGACGCAAAGTTGAGGCATTCACCCGAGCCGCCAAGGGACGCCACTAACGCGTCAATCGCCAGCCAGCCCCAACGAACTACTGCGGCAGAACCCGCACCTTGCCGGCGCGTTCGTGGTCGCGCGCCATGGCGAGCGCGTCGGCGCCTCGCCAATGGAAACCGGTGCGTGATCCGCGGGAAGAGGACGCCGCCGGCGTCGATGTTGCGAACGAGAACTTCCTGGCCGAAGGCGCCGAAGGTGCCGCCGTTGCCGATGTCGTTGCTGGCCGCGAGCGGATTCACCACCACCCGCGTCCCGGGCGCGATGCTGCGCACCTCGACGCCGACGCCGGCGACTATAGCCGAGAACTCGTGCCCGAGCGGCATGGGCCTCGATTCGGATACCCAAATGGGCGGGCGAAGCGCGAAAATCGGCCTAAGATTCGCCATGGAGTCCTTTAATTCCAACTGCTTGCGATGGTCCGACCCATTGAGGACCCCATTGAGGAGACACAGTATTTTTAGATGCTTGGCGTAAATGGTTGTATATAGGTGATTTTCTGGGGACTTGAGTTTTGGGTGTTTATGGGTGTCTATATGGGTGAGGGACGTACTCGTGCTGAAGACCGACACCATCCAGATCACCCTGGAATTCCTGGCACTGATCGCCGAGATCGACGAATTCAAGGGGGCATGGCGCGCCTTCGGCACCCTGGCGCCTGAGCGCCTGAACGCGCTGCGGCGCGTGGCCACCATCGAGAGCATCGGATCGTCGACGCGCATCGAGGGCAGCAAGCTCGGCGACCGCGATGTCGAGCGCCTGCTTTCCAACCTGCAGATCCAGTCCTTCAAGACCCGCGATGAACAGGAAGTAGCGGGCTACGCCAAAGTAATGGAAACCGTCTTCGAGTCCTGGGCGGATATCCCGATCACGGAAAACCACATCAGGCAGTTGCATCGCGATCTCCTGTCTTACAGCACGAAGGACGATCACCACCGGGGCGCGTACAAAACGACTTCCAACAGCGTCGCCGCGTTCGATGAATCCGGCCACCAGATCGGAATCGTCTTCAAGACGGCTACCCCCTTCGATACGCCGCGTCTGATGAACGAGCTGGTTGTATGGCTGAAGGAAGCCCGCGAGACCGGCCGCCTTCATTCCCTCCTCGTGATCGGCATCTTCATCGTCGTGTTTCTGGAGATCCACCCTTTTCAGGACGGCAACGGCCGGCTCAGTCGCGTCCTGACGACGGTACTCCTACTGCAGGCCGGCTATGCCTATGTTCCCTACAGCTCCCTGGAAAATGTCATCGAGCACAGTAAGGAAGGATACTACCTCGCGCTGCGCCAGACACAGGGCACGATTCGCACGGAGGCGCCGGACTGGCAGCCGTGGCTGTTTTTCTTCCTACGCGCGTTGAAGCAGCAGAAGCGGCGCCTCGCCGACAAGGTGGAGCGGGAGAAGATCGTCATTGCCGCACTGCCCGAGCTGGCTGTGCGAATCGTCGATCACGCGCGCCAGCATGGGCGCGTGACGATCGGCGACATGATCCGCCTGACCGGCGCGAGCCGCAACACGCTCAAAGAGCACTTCCGGCGGGTCGTCGCGCTGGGGCATCTCGAGCAGCACGGCGTCCGAAAGGGCACGTGGTACGGTCTCCCTTGATGGCTCTATCGAAAGGAGGACGAGTCTCCGACGTTAACATGTGAACGTGTATATTGTTTCAGCGATGCCTGTTATCGGCCGGCGAATTTTCCATCGCGTCGCTCGATGAAGGAGAGAACGCCTTCCTCGGCGTCTTCGGTGTTGGCGAGATGGCGTTGCACGGTGCCGAACTGGCTGGCGCAGGCGTGCTCGCCCTCGGCGGCGTAGAGGCGCGCCGAGGCTTTGGTGGCGCGGATGGCCAGCGGCGCGAGGGCGGCGATTCTGCCGGCGAGTTCGACGGCGCGGTCGAGTTCGCTTCCCGCCGGCACGACCTCCTGTACCAGGCCACAGCGGCGCGCCTCGACGGCGTCGAATTCGTCGACGACCAGCAAGTGGTACATCGCGTTGCCCCAACCGCCGCGCTCGACGAAGCGAAACGTCGCGCCGCCGGTGGCCATGATGCCGCGCTTCGGTTCGAGTTGCGAGAAGCGGCAGTTGTCGGCGGCGACGACGATGTCGCCGGCCAACATCAACTCGATGCCGGCGGTGTAGGTGATGCCGTGCACGGCGGTGATGATCGGCTTGCTGCAGCGCCGGCCGAGTAGGGTGAACGGATCCACCCTCTCGCTGGTGCGGTCGCCGCCGCCCTTCATTCCCTCGCGCCACTTCGGCAGGTCGAGGCCGGCGGTGAAGTGCTTGCCGTGTCCGAATAGGATGCCCACGCGCAGCGTGTCGTCGTCGTCTAGGACGGTGTAGGCCTCCTCGAGTTGGCGCAGCATGCGGGGCGTCAGCCCATTGTACTTCTCCGGTCGATCGAAACCCATGAGCAGGATCGTCCCGCGTCGTTCGATCGTCACGCCTCCGTCCGCGTGCTTTTCTTCGGTCGTCATCTTCGGTTCCTCTCGCGGCTAAGTACCAATGGAAGCGAGAACCTTTATCGCTCCCAGCGACGACTTTGAAGAGCGAGTAGGATCAACACGAGATTGCCGTCGGCAGCGGAAACCGACTATGTCTCGAACCTGTCGTTCCGCGTCGCGTTCGGCAAATCGCAAGGGGGTGGAGAATGGTTGTCGCCGTCAGGTTGGGGATCAAACGGCCGGTGACGCGGCCGCTGTTGCCGGATCCGGAGCCGCGCCCCGTTCGCTACACGCTGATCTCCGTGGACGACCATTTGATGGAGCCGCCGCACACGTTTGAGGGCCGGATGCCGGCGAAGTATGCCGACCGGGCGCCGCGCGTCGTCGAGACCGAGGAAGGACATGAGGTGTGGATGATCGAGGGCACGCCTTACTTCCAGGTCGGCTTCATGTGCGTCGCCGGGCGGCCGCGCGAGGATCATCGCGTCGAGCCGGCTCGCTACGACGAGGTGCGCCGCGGCTGCTGGGATATCCACGCGCGCATTTCCGACATGGACATCGGCGGCATCTGGGCGTCGGTGAACTTTCCGTCCGGCGTCACCGGCTTCGGCGGCACGTTGTTCTCCCAATTGCCGGATGCGGAGTTCGGCCTTGCCTGCGTGCGCGCCTGGAACGACTGGCTGTTCGAGGAGTGGTACGGCTCGTACCCGGAGCGCATCGTGCCGCTCGGCATCACCTTCCTCACCGATCCGGACGTCGGCGCGGCGGAGATCCGACGCAACGCCGCCCGCGGCTTCACCGCCGTCACTATGCCGGAGCAGCCGCACAAGCAGGGACTGCCGCCGATCTTCGACGCCTACTGGGACCCGATCATCCGCGCCTGCGCGGAGACCGGGACCGTCATGAACCTGCACGTCGGGTCGTCTGGTTTCCCGGCGATGCCACCGGGCGCGCCGATGATCGAGTTGGGCGCGACGCTGTTTCAGTCGATGGCGTTCGACTCTTGTGCCGAATGGCTGTGGAGCGCCTGGCCGGCGCGCTACCCGGACCTGAAGATCGCCATGTCCGAGGGCGGCATTGCCTGGGTCGCCGGGCTGATCGACCGCCTCGACAACATCATGCGCCGCTCAGGCTACGGCTCTGGTTGGCCGGACAAGTCGATCTCGCCGTCGGAGTGCCTGCGGCGAAACTTCTGGTTCTGCATGATCGACGACCCCTCGACGATTGCGACGAAAGACGTGATCGGCGTCGAGAACATCCTCTTCGAATCCGACTACCCGCACGGTGACGGCACCTGGCCCGACACCCAGGACGTCATGCACCGGCTGTTGGGCGGACTGCCGGAATCCGAGATCCGCATGATCGCCCACGAGAACGCCGCAAAACTCTACCGCCACCCGCTGCCGGTCACTCGTCTGCCCTGACCATGGCGATGCGAACTCCGAGAACCAACTCGGAGATGCACCCGTCCTCTTCATCGCAGTCGCCGGCACCGGCGAAGAACGAACGGCACTGCATCGATATGCGGCAGGGATAGGGTGCGTCGTTGTGCCCGCGTGCTGGGCGGTTGATTGCGCTGGCGCGCATGGGTAGCGTTCGCGGTCCCGGCGGAGATGTCGGGAGGAGAGGAAGGGAAGCAGCGGGTGAGTCGCCAGGCGCAGAGGATTGCCATCGTCGGATCGGGGTTTGGCGGTTTGTGCATGGGGATCCAGCTCCTGCGGAACGGCATCGACTCGTTTGCGATCTTCGAGAAGGGGGATCGGGTCGGCGGCACCTGGCGCGCCAATACCTACCCGGGATGCGAGTGCGACATCCCGTCGGCTCTGTACTCCTACTCGTTTGCCCCTTACGCCGACTGGCCGAGCAAGTGGTCGCACCAGCCGGTGATCCTCGATTACCTGGAGAAGTGTGCCGACCGCTTCGGCCTGCGCCCGCACCTGCGGCTGTCGACGGCGGTGACGGAGATCCGTTGGGACGAAGCGGCGCGCTGCTGGCATCTGACTACCGAGCACGGGCAGACAGAGGACTTCGACGTCGTCGTCAGCGCCACCGGGCAACTGAGTCGCCCGCGTTGGCCGGCGATCGCCGGCCGTGAGGCATTTGCCGGAGCGTCATTTCACTCGGCCGAGTGGGATCACGATCACGATTTGCGCGGGCGGCGCGTCGCTGTCATCGGCAACGCCGCCAGCGCGATCCAGTTCCTTCCCGAGATTGCCCCGATCGTTGGGGAACTCGTGGTTTTCCAGCGCAGCGCGAACTGGATGCTGCCGAAGAACGACCGCGATTACCCAGAGTGGGAGAAGTCGCTGTTCCGCGCATTTCCCCCGCTGAGCAAATTGCGCCGCTTCCTGATCTGGCTGAAGGGCGAGCTGATCATCTATTCGGCGATGCGCCGCGAAAGCCGGCTGCGCGGGTTTCTCGAAAAGAAGTGCAGAGAGTACATCCGCGAGACGGTCTCGGACCCGGCTCTGCGCGAAAAGTTGGTGCCGGACTACCCGCTGGGCGCCAAGCGCGTGCTCTTCTCCGACAATTACTACGCGGCGATCGATCGCTACGGCGTGCGGATCGTCACCGATCGCATCGAGCGGATCACGGAGAATGCCGTCGTCACGGCGGGAGGCGCGGTGCACGAGGTCGATACGATCATCTATGCGACCGGTTTCGACACGAACGACTACCTCAGCCCGATGCGAGTCGTCGGCAGCGACGGCGCCGTGCTCAACGACGCCTGGCGCGACGGCCCGGCGGCGTGCCTGGGTTTGACCGTCGCGGGGTTCCCCAACCTGTTCTTTCTTTACGGGCCAAACACCAATCTGGGCCACAACTCGATCATCGTGATGATCGAGGCGCAGGTGCGCTACATCCTGTCTTGCCTGGCGCAGATGCGCGAGCGCGGCATCGCCGCCGTCGATCTGCGGCGTGACGTGCAAGAGGATTACAACCGCGAGATCCAGCGGCGGCTGGCCGATTCGTCGTGGGCGACGGTCGCCGACAGCTGGTACGTGCACAACGGCGTGGTCACCAACAATTGGCCTGGGCGGACCACGGAATACCGCAAACGCACGCGCCACTGTGATCTCAATGACTTCGAACTCGTGCACTAGTCAGCCCGTTAAAAAAGTAGGCCGGGCTGCAAATGGATCTTTCGCCCCAGCTCTGCGTTGCCGAATCCTCAACAAAAGTCACAACTTTGCTTCCGGCTCGGCGCCTTGATCTGGGGCGAAATCTCTCATTCTCGCTCCTGCCCTACTTTTCCAACGGACTGCTGACTAGACATTTCGGGGTTGTATGACCGACATCCTGATCGATAAACCGCGCCCGCATACGACGGTGATCACGTTGAATCGGCCGCAGCGGATGAACTCGATGGCCTTCGATTTGATGGTGCCGCTGCGCGATGCGCTGGCCAGCGTCGCTGACGACAACGACACCTGGACCGTCGTGCTGACCGGCGCTGGTCGCGGTTTCTGTTCCGGCGCGGACGTCAAGGACGTCGAGCCGCCACCCAATATCGACGGCCTGACTCTGACCCGCATTGCCACTCGTTCGATGAGCCTGCTGGCCAATTTGATCCCGACCATGCGCCGCATGCCGCAGCCGATCATCGCCGCGGTCAACGGCGCGGCGATCGGCGGCGGCATGTGCTTGAGTATGGGCGCCGACATTCGCATCGCCGCGGAATCGGCGTACTTCCGCGCCGCCGGTATCAACAACGGACTGATGGCGACCGAATTGGGCCTTTCGTTTCTGCTGCCGCGGGCGATCGGCGCATCGCGCGCCTTCGAAATTGCGCTGACCGGCCGCGATGTGCCCGCGGCCGAAGCGGCGGCGATCGGATTGGTCTCGCGGGTGGTACCCGACGCCGACCTGATGTCGGCCGCCCTCGACCTCGCCGATCAGCTCAACGGCTGGAGCACGCAGGGGGTTCAGCTCACCAAGCGCATGCTGTGGGCCGCGCTCGAGACCGGCAGCCTCGAGGCCGCCATCGAGTTGGAGAGTCATACGCAGCTCTTCGTACGGCTGACGACGCAGAACTTCGAAGAGGCGATGCGAGCGCGTGCTGAGGGGCGCAAGCCGGAGTTCAAGGATTGACCTCGCCAGGGTTGACCACGCTGCTCGGTCGCTTGCTGAAGTCTCCGATCCTCTCGGCGCTGCTGATCACGGCGGTGATCGCCGCGGCGGTGTCCTCCCCGTCCGGCGAAGAACTCGCGGCCGACGCAATCGTCGACCGCGAGGCGCACGCTTATTCAAGCGCGGCGAGGGTGTTGCTGTTCCGCCTGAAAGGCTTGGACACGACGGCGTGGGAGTCGGTTTGTCCTGTCGAATCGCGGCCACCGTCGGATCTATCTGACGAGGCGGTGGCGGCCAGGGCCCTGGCCTACAATGATCGTTGGTCGGTCTATGGACTGAGCGCGAACGCGCCCCTTGCCGTGTCGATCGACTCGTGGCGCGAGGACATGCCGCGGGGCGAATCGACCGCGCTGGAGGTCGTTGTCCTCAATGACACGCATCGCTCCGAGTTGGTTGACGTGCGACTGCACGCGGTGCGGCCCGACGGCGAGTTGATCGAGTCGTCGCGGATGCACCGAGAGACCGTGCCGGCCCTCAGCCAGGCGCGCTTGTCGCTGCAGCTGACCATACCGGAAGACCCGGCGTTCTTGCTGGTGGCGGAGCTGAAGGCGCGAAACCCCGTGCATCCGACGGTTTGGCAGCGGCGCAAGATCGGCTTCGAGGGTCCAGGTGCAGCGACTCCCGATCCGCCGTATCGGAGCGCCTGCTGCAAGGTGGGATGAATGAGGCGCACCCGTGTGGCGCGCCGCGGGTGGGTTCGCTATGACCGCGTGAAAACGAGGAGGTACAGATGTCAAAGGTTCGAGTCGAAGAAGTGATCGCCGCCGACGCGCGTGCGGTTTGGCGGATTATGAGTGACTTCGGCGGATTGCGAGCGTGGAATCCGCAGATCGAGACCTGTGAGGTGAAAGGCGACGGGGTTGGCGCGGTGCGCACCTTTTCGATGTCCGGCCTGACCATCGCGGAGCGACTGGAGTCGTTCGATGAGGCCGCCATGACCTACAGCTATTCGATCATCGAGGGCCCGGTGCCGGCGACCGACTATCTGGCGACTGTGCAGGTGAGCGAAGCCGGGGCGGGGCAGACGAAGATCCTCTGGACCAGTGAGTTCGTGCCGGCCGGCGCGCCCGAAGCAGATCTCGTAGGGCTGTTCGAGGGTATCTACCGCGGCGGTATCAAGGCGGTGGCGAAGGTGGTGGGCACGGCGTGAGTCAACGGCGCGGCCAACACGCGGGATTGCCGATCGTCGACGACGATGCGGCGATCGCCGCCGCGCTGCAGGACGTCAGCATCCCGGCGCTGATGATGTCGATGGTGCACATGAGCGGCGACGCGGGCCTCCTGCGCGGCCCATTGCGGCCGGCAGGCGTCTTCCTCAACGAAGTGCAGGGGTTCATGTCCGAGGAGGACAAGGCCGCCGTGCGCGCGCAAGCGCTCGAGGTCATCAAGGCCTACCGCGATCGCGGCTCACAATTGCCGCCGCCGCCGTCGCCGGAAACCATTCACGAGATGATGCGCTTCCTCGTCGCCGAGGATGTTCCGGCTGAGTACGTGCCGATGATGCTCGAGGAGATGGAACTCGACGGCGAGGACGCGCGAAGAGTGGCGTGGGGCGACGACATCGATGTCGAGCGCAAGGGCGATTTACGGGTGATCGTCATCGGCTGCGGCATGGCCGGACTTCTGGCGGCAATTCGCCTGCAGCAGGCGGGCATCTCCTACGAGGTGATCGAGAAGAACCCAGGTGTCGGCGGCACCTGGTACGAGAACCGCTACCCGGGCTGCCGGGTCGATGTGGGCAATCACTTCTATTGTTACTCCTTCGAACCGCACCACGAGTGGTCGGAGTTCTTCGCCCAGCAAGAAGAGCTGCAGGCTTATTTCGAAGGGTGCATGCGCAAGTACGAGGTCGAGCCGCACGTCCGCTTCGAGACGGAAGTGCTCGGTGCCGAGTACGACGAGGCGACTTGCCGATGGCGATTGCTGGTGCGCCACGTTTCGGGCGTCGAGGAGACCCTCGAGGCCGACGTCGTCATATCCGCCGTCGGTCAACTCAACCGAGCCAAGCTGCCCGACATCAAGGGGCGGGAGAGGTTCGCCGGCATGGCCATGCATTCGTCGGCCTGGCGATCCGACTGCGATTGGAGCGGCAAGCGCGTCGCCGTCATCGGCACCGGCGCCAGCGCCTTCCAGATCGTGCCGACGATCGCGCCCGATGCCGGGCACGTGTACGTCTTTCAGCGCTCCGCACCGTGGATGTTCGCCAACCCGAACTACCACGTGAAGGTGGGCGCCGGAAAACGCTGGGCATTGGAGCACCTGCCTTACTACGGACGGTGGTATCGCTTTCTCTTGTTCTGGCCGGGCTGTGACGGTGGGCTGGCAGCGATGCGCGTCGATCCATCGTGGCCGCACCAGGAGCGATCCATCAGCGAAATCAATGACGTGACGCGGCAGATGTTCACCCAGTACCTCGCCGATCAGGTCGGCGACGATGCGGAGCTACTCGCCAAGGTCGTTCCCGACTACGTCTGCCTCGGCAAGCGCACGTTGCAGGACAACGGCAGCTGGTTGGCGGCGCTCAAGCGCGACGACGTCGATCTGATCAGCGACCCGATCAGCGAGATCCGCGAACACTCGATCGTCTGCGAGAGCGGCGCCGAGTTCGAGGTCGACATCATCGTCTACGCGACCGGATTCTACGCGAACCGTTTCCTCTGGCCGATGCAGATCCGCGGCCGCGATGGCGCTCTTCTGTCCGAGGAGTGGGGGGACGATCCGTCGGCATACCTCGGGATAACCGTGCCGAAGTTCCCCAATCTGTTCTGTCTCTATGGTCCGGGGACCAACCTGGCACACGGTGGCAGTCTCATCTTCCACGCCGAGTGTCAGGTTCGCTACATTCTCGGCTGCCTGCACGAGCTTCTCGCCGGCGGTCATGCGGCGATCGAGTGCAAACAGGACGTGCACGACGAATACAACCGCCGGCTGGCTGCCGAGCTCGAAGAGATGGTGTGGTCGCATCCGTCGATCAAGAGCAGCTGGTACTGCAACCAATCGGGCCGGGTGACCATCCTCTCGCCGTGGCGCCTGGTCGACTACTGGCGCTGGACGAAAGAACCCAACCTCGACGACTTTCTTTTCAGCTCACCGGCAAAGAGCGCAAAATCAGTCCGTTGAAAAAGTCGCGAATCCGCCCTTCGTCATTCCGGCGAAAGGGACTGTCGGAGAACGGCTACAGTCCAGTTCTTGAGCCCGAGGAGTAACAATTTCTGCCTCTTCTCCAAAGCGTGTGGGGGAAGCTCGCCTGACCGGTTTGAAGACTGTTAAGGAAGGCAGTGTCGTTCGCCGATTGGGTTCGCTCTGTTGTTGCACGTTGCGCTTACTTTTTAACGCCAAGGCGCCAAGCCACGAAGGCGCCAAGGGGTGACCAGATTTTTGGTCGCGTTCTATTTGCAGGGTCTGTGGACGCGCGCGGCTGAGCGCAATTCGCTGTGGACCCGGCCTCCCCTTGGCGGCTTGGCGCCTTTGCGGCTTGGCGTTGAAAATAGTTCGGGGAGGCAGTGCCCTTCGGGATTGGGTTCGCCGGGCTGACGAGGAAAGGATTTCTTCAACGGGCTTACTAAAGCTGCGGTAAACCCTCCAAGGATCCTGATTGCGTGCCTCCGTGGTGAGGTCAGCGTCCCTGAAAGTTGGGTGTGCGCTTTTCCAGGAACGCGCGCGGACCTTCGACGGCGTCTTTCGACATCATTACTTGCATGCCGTACTTTTGTTCGATTGCGAATGCGGCGGGTTCGTCGAGGACTTCGGTTTCGCGCAAGGTCGCCAAGATTGCTTTGACCGCCAGGGGGCCGTTGTCGGCGATGCGCTGCGCGATCTCCTTTGCCTTGGCGAGTGCCTGGCCGTCGGCGACGACGTGGTTGATCAGGCCGAGATCGTAGGCGCGTCGCGCCGGTAGGTCCTCGCCGGCCAACAGCATCTCGGCGGCGATTGCGTAGCCGACCTGGCGGCGCAGGCGGACGGCCGAACCGGCCATCGGAAAGAGCCCGCGCTGTACTTCCGTGACGCCGAAGCACGCCGATTCGCCGGCGACGCGGATGTCGGTGCCCTGCAGGATCTCGGTGCCGCCGGCGCGGGCGAATCCCTCGGCGGCGAGGATCACCGGTTTGGTTGGTCGATACGTCTTCAGCCAGCAACCGTAGATGACCTCGCCCTCCTTCATCACGCGCTCCATCCACGGCGTCTCGGCCTTGCCCGACATGAGCTTGGGGATCTCGGACAGGTCCATTCCGGCGCAGAACGTATCGCCGCGGCCGGTGAGGATGGCGACGCGCAGGTCGTCCTCGCGATCGAGCCTCACCCAGGCGTCGTAGAGGCGGCACATGACCTCGGAGTTGACGCAGTTCTTCTTTTCCGGGCGGTTGAGGGTGACGACGAGGATCGGGCCCTCGCTCTCGACGATGACGGCTGGTTCGGACATGAGCTGACAATCCTCCTGTGCGACGAAAGAGAGAAAACGACTGACTGATAGACGAGTAAAGCAGCGACACGCAAATGCAGCTGAGCGACGAGTTCCAGCGCGCATCGGCCAAGCCAGGGCGAGTCGATGCGCGGACTGCGGATCTGCTCGGTTTTTTGCTTCGGCGCATCGTGCTAGTAGGTCGAGGCATCGCGGCCGCGGGAAATCGCCCAGGCAAGTGTACGACCTTCAAAGGAGCGAACATGATCAAACGAAGTCGGATACTTTCAGCGGCTTTCCTCGTCGCGCTGTGCACCTTGCCGGTAGCTCTGTTTCCCGCCGCAGCGCAGGAAATGGCGAAGGAGACGGAGAAGGAGAAGGAGGGGGTAACCAGCTTCGCCCCGGTCGCCGTTGGCGAGGAGTTCTCCAGCATCATGGCGCGCATGAAGGCAGCCAAGGTCGATGTGCAGCGTCGCCACACCGACCTGCTCGATCAGCGCTACGACCTCAGCGACCGTCCGGCCGCGGGCGTTTTGATGTCCGGGGGCAAGCCCGTGCAGGAGGGAGTACGCGTCAAGCTGCCGAGCGATGTGACCTGGGATCTCCTCAGTGATCTGTCCGCCGACGAGATCCGCGAGCGCGATATCTGGCCGGCGGGATTTTTGCCGCTGCCGCACCCCAACCATGCTGAAGGCGGAATGCTCTTTCGCCAGCCGGTGATCGACGCCTTTGCCGAACAAGAGGGCCGCGACCTGACGCGGTTCGACCTCGACTTCGACCTGCCGGAACATCTGTTGCCCGAGTTCCCGGCGCCGATCTTCCTCACCACGCGACCCGACCTCGGCGATGTCTCGGACGGGCAGCTGGTGACGATCATGAACTTCTACGAGCTGTTCAATGGGGTGCTGAACCCGAAGCAACTCGAGGGCTTGCGGCTTCTGGTGACTCCGTTCCCGCAGCAGCAGTTCAATCAGACCGAGGACCGCCGCAGCGAGAATCCGAGTCGTGGAGTCTCCTGCTTCGACTGCCACGCGAACGGACATACCAACGCGGCCACCCATCTCGTCGGCGACATCCGCCCGCAGGAGTTTCGTCACCGCATCGATACGCCGACACTGCGTGGCGTCAACATACAACGCTTGTTCGGCTCGCAGCGCGCGCTGAAGAGCGTCGAGGACTTCACCGAGTTCGAGCAGCGGGCCGCCTACTTCGATGGGGATCCGGTGATCGCCGTCAAGAAGGGGGTGAACGTGCTCGAGCGCGGCAGTCAGGTGCACGCCATGGCGGAGTTTCAGGCGATCCTGGACTTCCCGCCGGCAGCCAAACTCGGCATCAACGGAAAGCTCGATCCGGCCAAGGCCACCGAGGCGGAGTTGCGCGGCCAGGAACTCTTCTTCGGCAAGGCCGACTGCGGCAGTTGTCATCCGGCGCCGTACTACACCGACAACCTGATGCACAATCTCAAGGCCGAGCGCTTTTTCAAGCCGCTGATGATCAACGGCCGCATGGCGAGTGCCGACGGCCCGATCAAGACGTTTCCGTTGCGCGGCATCAAGGACACGCCGACCTATCTGCACGACGGCCGACTTCTGACCCTCGAAGACACGGTCGAGTTCTTCGCCCTGGTCACCGGCGTGCGTCTCACGGCCGAGGAAAAATCGGATCTGGTTGCCTTCATGCGTCAGTTGTGAGGACGGCGGCGAAGCGCCCTCGGAATCGCGTGCTTGCCCGGTGAAGCAGACCGCGTGGACCTGATCGACGAGGCGGGATAGGTTCCTCGCTTGCGATGGAATCTCTGCGCGGCAAGGTTTTTCTGATCACCGGCGGTTCGAGCGGTCTCGGCCTGGCGACGGCTCGGGCACTGCTCGAAAAGGGAGCGCTGGTTGCGCTCGCTGCGCGCGGTGCGGAGCGGCTCGATGCCGCGGTACGAGATTTAGGGGAAGACGCCTTGCCGGTGGTCATGGACGTCTCCCAGCGGGCGTCGGTGACGGATGGCTTCGCCCGGGTAGCAGCGCATTTTGGCGGAATCGACGGGATCGTTACCTGCGCTGGACTGACCTTTGCGTACCGTGTCGAGAACCTTCCTGAGGATCGATTGCGGCACATCGTCGACGTCAACCTGATCGGCACGGTGCTCTGCTGCCAGGCGGCGATACCGCACCTGCGCGCGCGCGGCGGCGGACACATCGTCACCGTCTCCTCGGCGAGCGCGCGCCACCGCGAAGAGTTTCCGCACATGGCCATTTACGGAGCCGTGAAAGTAGCCGTCGAGAAGTTCACATTCGAGCTGCGTGACGAGGTCAAGTCGGACGGCATCGCCGTCACCTGTGTCAGTCCTGGTTCGTTCGAGACGGGCATCGCCAGCAACTTCGACGCGGAACACACTGCCGAGGCGTATGAGGTCTGGTGTCGCGATCGCGGGCCGATGAGTGACGGGATGGGCGAGCCGCGTCATTTCGGCGAGGCTGTCGCCCACTGCCTGTCCTATCCACGAGGGATGGCGGTGGACTATATGGAGATCCGGCCGAACTCGCCGATGCCGAAGAGGTGACGGCAGCGGCGAGGACGCATGCGTCGAGCATGCAGGGTCGGGAGGGAGCGAGATGACTGGGCTGATGGACGATTACGCCGGCGCGTTTGATCCAGGGTTTCATCTCGGCAAACTGAGTCGGCCGGCGCTCGGTCGGTTGGGGCGCGAGTACATGTTGTTCGCGCACTTCCTCGATCGCGGCCTCATGCCGCTGATCGGCAAGAGGTTCGGTGCGGCGGCTATGACCGGGGTGGCCTGCGACGAGTGGATCGGCTCGAGTCCGGTGTACAACCCGCGCGTGCGCCGGTTGTTGCGGATCGACGGCGACGGCGTCTCGGCGATCCTCAAGGCATTTCAGCTCGATGTCGGATTTCCGCACCAGTATATGGACGTCGGCTACGAATTGGTCGACGAGTCGCTCGGCTACTTCTGGCTCAAGCGCTGCGGCGCGCTCGAAGACATCATGGCGATATCGCCCGGCAACGACCGGGCGGTGATCCAGCTCTGTCACCACATGGAGGATCCGACCTTTCCGGCGACGGTGACCTCGGTGAATCGCCGCGCCACGATCACGCCGGAGCACCGGCCGCCATTGGTGGTCGGTCACGCCGGTCCGGTATGTCGTTGGAAGGTAGCTATTGGCGACGAGGTATCGAACTTCGAAGAGCTGGCGCTGACCGGCGTAGTCCGCGCCAGCCGAGCCGCGAAGTTCGAGTTCGCAGCGATCGCGGGCGATCTGGGCGAGGGCTTGGCGGACTACTCCGGACCCTTCAAGCCCGACTTCGTCCTCGACGACCTGGCGCAGCCGGTGCTGGCCCGCCAGTGCAAGGAGATCGCGCTGGATGCGCACTTGTTGATGCGCGCGTCGTTCCTGTCGCTGCGTGCGCGGCACGGCGATGACCTGGTCGAAGAGTTCGCCCGCGAGCAGTGGGCCGGCATCGCCGCCGTGTCGATACCGCGCCTGCGCGAGAGGCTCGGCATCTCGGGCGACGACATGGCGGCGATTCTCAAGACGGTGCAGATCGATCCTGCGCTGCCGCCGGAGTACGTCCGGCTCGGCGCGCAGCTGCTCGACGAGCGGCACGGCCGCATCTGGATTGAAGACTGCGATGCGGTGGTCGAGGGCGAGCCGGAGGCTTGGACGACACTGCTCGATCATCCCGTGCAGCCGGGTCTCGACCGCGTCGTCGCGACAGTCAATCCGCGCGCACGCCTGCGCCGTATCGACGTCAGCGAGATCGACCGCGCTCGGGCACGGCACGCCTGGGAGGTGGTGATCGATCCGGCCGCTGAGCCTTTGGCGGAGTCACCGGTTGCCGAAATCGTTCGCTTCTCGAACGTATCCAGATTCGCCTTCGGCGCATAGGCCAAACCCGCCGCCAAGTTCGGCGGCGTTGACGGCATGGCATTCGCACACATATCTTGTCGTGATGCCTATTGAGGGAGGGTTCATGAATCGCACTACGCGCGTTTGCCTGCTGCTGGGTTCTATCGCCATGGGCTTGGTTGCCTGCGGCAATGACGACGATGCCGGGGGGCCGGGGGTTGCCGCCAATGCTCTGAGCCAATGCGCAGTCGACAAGCTCGATGCACTGGCCGATTACTCGACGCAATACTTCGGAGAAGGGGTCAGCGCGGCCGAGCTCAACGCGGCACGCGCCGACTTCGTCAGGGCCTGGCAGTCGGCGGAAGCCGCCGCGGCGACCGAAGGACTCTCTTGCGCCGACCTCGCTCTGACCACCGGGCAGGCTGGCGACATGCTCGCCGCTGCGCGCGAGGATCTGGCGGATCTGGCCGGCGGTGGCCCGAACGGCACAGATTGCGCAGGACGATTCTTCGACGCCGCTGGTGCGATGACCGCCGATTCGTTGACGGCGGAAGCGACCTACGTGGTGCGGCAGGGTGACGCTGCCGCCGCCGCCGATCGCCAGGAGAGCCGCGAAGGGGCGCGCCGTGACTTCCTCGTCCGCTCGGATGCTGCCCTCGCCGATGGCTGTGTCTCAGGGACGCCGGCGGAAGTGCGATCGGTTTCCAATGACGCGCGCAGACGAATCGACGAGTTGGTGGACAGCCTTTCCTTCGGCGTCATCGCCGCGGCGAACGTCGATCAGGCGAGTTATATCACCTTGTCGCCTACCGGTTCGGTCGCCTATGAAGGAAGAGATCTGACGCCCATGTGCATGAATGGCTCAGATTACCACTTCTTCGCACGGCGCGGCACGGTCAACAAGCTCGTCATGTACTACCAGGGCGGCGGTGCCTGCTGGGAAAAACTGACCTGCACGGTACCGGCGTGCGACACCACGGTGAACCCGGAAGGCAGCGACAATCCGAACCGCGCCAGCAGCGGCTTCGCCGATCGCAGCAATCTGGACAACCCCTTCCGCAATTGGCACACGGTCTTCGTCTCATACTGCGGTTGCGACATTCACTTCGGCGATTCGGCCCAGGACTACGTAGCCGGCCCCGACGACGCGGCGCCGCTACACGTCGAACACCGCGGATTTCACAACGCCAAGGTCGCCGAGAAGTGGGCGCGCGAACACTTCCTCGCACCCGATGAAGTTTTCGTCACAGGATCCAGTGCCGGCGCCTACGGAGCGTGGTTCCACGCACCACTGCTGCACGAAGTCTGGCCGGGCGCGCGCTTTCACGTCTTGGCCGATGCCGGCAACGGCGTCATCACGCAGAACTTCCTCGAGAACTTTTTCCCCAACTGGAACTTCGAAGCCAACCTGCCGGCCGAGTATCCGGATATCCAGCGGGTATTCGACGAAGGCACGGGCATCCCGGGCTATACCGAAGTCGTCGCCAACGAGTTCCCGGATACCAATTGGGCGCACTACAGCAGCGCCTACGACGGCGGTTCCGGCGGCCAGGCGGGATTCTACAATTTGATGTTGAACGACAACGACCCCATCCAGGCGCTCAGTTGGTGGAACGGCAGTTGCACCTTCAATCAGGTCATGCGCGAGCAAGTCATGGACACCTTCGACGTCGTGCCGAACAATTACCGGTACTACATCGGTACGGGCGCGCGTCACACCATCTGGGGGTCGAACAAGGTCTACGGCATTGAGGATCCGAGCGCCCTGCCGGCTGATCGGAAGATTACGACCGATCCGATCGTCGTCGACTGGGTACGGGGGATGCTGGCCAGCACAGCAGAGGAGAAGCACCCGGCATGGAGCAACTTCGAGTGCGAGGACTGCGGATTGGTGCTGCCGGGTGACCCGACCCCGAATCCGTTACAGGTGCCGTACCTCATGGACGATGGCGAACTCGTCATCGAATGCGCGCCGTAATCGCGGCGGGGGTGGTGATTGGAGAGTCGTGAGGAGGAGCGTGCATGAAACTCGACGGGATTGACGGCAAGGTCGCCATCGTCACAGGCGCCGGTGGCGGGATCGGTGAAGCGTACGCAAGGGGACTGGCAGGGCAGGGCGCGAAGGTGGTGGTGGCGGAGATCGTCGCCGAGAACGGCGATCGCGTCGCCGCCGACATTCGCGCCGGCGGCGGCGACGCGGTGTTCGTCAAGGTCGACGTCAGTTCGCCCGATTCGACCGAGGCCATGGCGGCCGCCGCCGCGGATGCCTTCGGTGGCATCGACTTCCTCGTCAACAACGCGGCCATCTTCGGCAACATGCGGCTGGAGTCGCTGCTGACGGTGGAGTGGGCCTACTACCAGCGGTTCATGGAAGTGAACCTGAACGGCGCCCTGCTGTGTACCCGCGCCTGTTACAAGTCGATGCAGTCACGCGGCGGCGGAGCGATCGTCAACCAATCGTCGACGGCGGCCTGGATGGGCGCCGGGTACTACGGCCTCGCCAAGCATGCGGTGAACGGCTTGACGCATGCCTTGGCCAACGAGATGGGGTTGCGCGGCATCCGCGTCAATGCCATCGCGCCGGGCCCGACGGACACCGAAGCGATGCGGAGCACGGCGGGCGAGTACGTGAAGGAAATGGTGAAACACATTCCGCTGCGCCGGGTGGGAACCACCGACGACATGGTGGCGATGTGTCTCTTCCTGCTTTCGGACAATGCCAGTTGGATCACGGCGCAGGTGCTCAACGTCGACGGAGGACAGATCGCCCGCTTGTAGTCCATCGAGTGCGTCCTCGCGACTTGATTCTTGCAGTCGCAGTGTCAATAGTTGCGGGCGATGGAATCAGGGGCGACGAAGTTGGTGGAAGCGGATGGGCGCACACGCCGAGCCATGCGCAGTCGCGATGCGATCGTCGCCGCGCTGCTCGAGTTGGTCGGCGAAGGCGGCTTGCAGCCGACGGCGCAACAGGTGGCGGAGCGAGCAGGCGTCGGGATTCGCACGGTGTTTCGTCACTTCGACGACATGGACAGTCTCTACGCGTCGATGAACGAGCGCATCGAGGTGGAGGCGGCCGAATTGCTGTTCGGCGGCGAGCCGGCGGGAGCGAACGAGGAACGCTGTCGCGGTTTGATCGCTCAACGCGTCGCGTTCTTCGAGAAGATCGCCCCCTACAAGCGGTGCGGCAACCTTTATCGCTGGCGATCTTCGTATCTTCAGGAACAGCACGCCCGTGTCGTGCGAGCGCTGCGAAAGGATCTTCTGCGCTGGCTGCCACAGCTGCGCGACGCACCTGAGGAAGTGGTCGGCGCCTTCGATCTCGCCACCTCGTTCGAGGCATGGGATCGTCTGCGCAGCGATCAGCGGCTCGGTCGCGAGCGCGCACGGGCTGTCATCGAGCGGACGGTGGCGGCGCTGCAGCGCACCTATTTGACCGAGCAGGACCGCAGCCGATGAGCGCGGATCCCATCGTCATCGTCGGTGCCCCGGGCTCACCATACAGCCGCAAGCTGCGCGCCGTCTTGCGATACAGGCGGATTGCGTATGCCTGGCGACACCAGGGAGCGCCGGAGTCGCTGCACCTGCCGCAGCCGCGGGTGGCGCTTCTGCCACAACTCCTACTGCCCGATTCCAACGGCGAGCTACAAGCGTGCACCGATACGACGCCCCTGATTCGCGAGCTCGAGCAGCGATTCGCGTCGACTCGATCCGTCATTCCCGCCGACGCGGCGATGGCGTTCCTCGACCAACTCCTCGAGGACTACGCGGACGAGTGGCTTACGAAGTGCATGTTTCACTACCGCTGGGCGTTCGCCGAGGATATCGCCAAAGCGGCGGCGATACTACCGCGGTGGTTTCGCACCAATCAGCCGGAGGCTTCGGCCGTCGCCTTTGGCGAGCAGTTCAGCCAGCGTCAGATCGGGCGGCTATCGGTCGTGGGGTCCAACGAAACGACGTCGCCGGTGATCGAGGAGAGCTACCGGCGGTTGTTGCGCTTGCTCGACGAGCACCTCACCGAACATCGCTTCGTCATGGGCGAACGCCCCGGGGTGGCTGACTTCGCGATCTACGGGCAACTGACGCAACTGGTCGGCTTCGACCCGACGCCGTCCGCCATTGCTCTCCGTGTCGCGCCGCGCGTGGTGGCGTGGGTCGATGTGATCGAGGATTTGTCCGGCCTCGAGCCGGACGATCGGGATTGGCTCGCGCGCGACGCAATCTCGCCGGGGTTGTCTGCCCTTCTCGGCGAAGCGGGGCGAGTGTATGTGCCGTTCCTTCTCGCCAATGCCGCGGCGCTCGATCGCGGTGACGAGACCGTCGAGTGCGAGATAGACGGTCGTGCTTGGCGACAGTCGCCGTTCCCCTACCAGCGCAAATGCTTGGGGTGGCTGCGACAGAGCTACGCGGAGCTGTCGCAGTCGGATCGACAGTGGGTCGACGACGTGCTTGACGGCACCGGTTGGCAAGCCGTCTTCAAGGAATAGGTGAAAACTCGAACCGACCCAGGCCGCCTGATCGACGGCGTTTGAGGTTTCGTCAGAGTTCCTCGCCGGCGGTGATTTCCGTGGATCCTGCCGGCATCTGGATCAGGGTTCCATCGCGCCCGACCGTGACCGGGCCTGAGTAGACTTCGGAGACGCCCTCGAGAAAGACACCCTCCAGGATCGCCAGCGGCAGCGGCGGAACGATGTGGTAGAAGAGCAGGTGGCCGACGCCGGCGTCGCGTGCGATCTCCGCCGCCTGCACTGGGGAGGTGTGGTAGTCGATGATATCGACCGTGATCTTTTCGATTCGTTGCACGCCCGCGTCGGCGGCGCCGCGCGTCATGACATCGACCAGTTCCGCCGACAGAGCCTCGTGCACGAGCAGATCCACACCCGTGGCGACGCTCTGCAGATTTGCTGATTTCACGGTGTCGCCGCTGATCACCGCGGATCGTCCTTTGTAGTCGAAGCGGTAGCCGACCGCCGGCGCGACCGGCTTGTGATCGACGGCGAAGGCCGTCACTTGCAGTTCGCCGTCAGTGAAGATCACCGGCGCTGATCCCGGTGCAGGTACGTCGAACGGCCTGGCAGCGCCGCCAGCGCCGCCAGGCGGTATGACGGCCTCGCCGTGGTGCGCGATGCGGTAGGTGAAATCCTGTGCGTAGGCTTCGTTGAAGCCAATGACGACGCGGTCGACGCCGGGTGGGCCGTATACTGGCAGTGGCTCGGTATTGCCGCCGCCCGCCCACCGCTGCATCATCAATTCGCCGAGTCCGTCGATATGGTCGGAGTGGAAATGCGTCAGGAAGGCAGCCTCGATGCGACCCTGGGGCAGGCGCATACGGGCGAGGACGCGCGACGATCCCGATCCCGAGTCGACGACGTAGAGCTTGCCGCCGGCGATGACCGCTACACAAGGGCCGGATCGTGTGGCGTCGGGCAGCGGCGATCCCGCTCCACAAAGGCCGACGTGTAGTCCGTCCGGCAATTCCGTCAGGGGTGACGTGGTCAGGTTCCGCATGACGACGCGCTGCATGACCCGCATCGCGATCGCCTCGCGAAAGGCGAAGGATACGATGCCGACGAACAGTGCGACCAGGAGGATACCAATTGCGAACTTCTTCATGGGACGGACTCCGCTCCGGCACCGGTGCCAGGTCAGGTGTTGGCAGGCTTACTGCCATTTGATACGACGCTGCGGGCGGTCAGCGCAAGGCTTCGCGCCGACTGGTGCCCGCGATCGGCGCGACGCAGCGGACTTCGGAGGGCGAATCATGATCGATCTCTATACGGCACCGACACCAAACGGATGGAAGGCCTCGTGTACGCTGGAGGAGTTGGAAATTCCCTACGAGGTGCACACCATCGATTTGACCAAGGGGGTGCAGAAGGAGGATTGGTTCTTGCGCATCTCGCCGAACGGGCGCATCCCGGCGATCGTCGATCGTCAGGCGGACGATTTCGCCATCTTCGAGTCCGGTGCGTTGATGATCTACCTGGCGGAAAAGGCAGGACGACTTCTCCCGAGTGACGCGCGCGGGCGCTCGCGTGTCATTCAGTGGTTGATGTTCCAGATGGGCGGCATCGGTCCGATGATGGGACAGTCCAACGTGTTCTTCCGCTACTTCCCCGAGAAGCTGCAACCGGTGATCGACCGCTACCAGAATGAAAGCCGGCGCCTCTTCGAAGTGCTCGATCGGCGTCTGTCGGAGAGCGAGTGGTTGGCCGACGACTTTTCCATCGCCGACATCGCCAACTGGTGTTGGGTGCGGACGTACAAGTGGTCGGGTGTTTCTCGCGACGGGCTGCCGCACCTGAAGCGGTGGATGGACACGATGAAGGAACGCCCGGCTTTGCGGCGCGGCGTCGAGGTGCCGTTCGCCACGGGAGGGCTGACGACCGACGAACGAGCGGCGGAGGAGTTCGCCAAGAACGCCCAGAAGACGCTGCAGCGGTGATGGCGGACGCCGCATGCTCGCATCTTGCGCCGGCGATCTCTAAAATAGTGGGTCAGCCCTCGAGGAGACATCGAATGGCCGAAAAGTACAGGATCTTTGGCGCGGAGGTCTCTCCTTATTCAGTCAAGGTGCGATCGTACTTCCTCTATAAGGGGATCGCGCACGAGTGGATCGTGCGTGACAGCAACAGCATGGTCGAGTACCAGAGGTACGCAAAGCTGCCGATCATTCCCGCCGTCGCCACACCGGACGACGAGGCTCTGCAGGACTCGACGCCGATCATCGAGACGGTCGAACATCGCGAGCCCGAGCCGTCGATCCACCCTGCGGACGAGGAACTACGATTCCTTTCCGAGCTTCTCGAGGAGTTCGGCGACGAGTGGGGCAATAAGTGGATGTTTCACTACCGGTGGGCGCGCGAGGTCGACCAATTGTCGGCGGCCGACCGCATCGCCGCGGTGATGATGCCCGACAGCAGCGATGTCGAGCGAGCGAACGTATCGGAGGCCATCCGCGAGAGGATGGTGAGCCGCGGCTGGGTCATCGGCTCGAATGAGATCACTGCGCCGATCATCGAGGAATCGTTCGTAAACGCGATGACGCTGCTCGATCGGCACTTGGGGGAGCGCAGTTTTCTCTTCGGCGGACGCCCGTCGTTCGGCGATTTCGGCTTGTGGGGCCAAGTCTACAATGCCTGGACCGATCCCACCCCAGGCGAGATTTTGCGATCCCGTTTTACCAGGGTGTGCCAGTGGGTGGATCGCATGCTCGACCCGAAGGCAATCGGAGAATTCGAAGCGTGGGAGACGTTGCGTGCTACCCTCGAGCCTTTGCTGTCTCAGGAGATCCGCCCGTTTCTCCAATGGTCCGACGCCAATGCGCAGGCGATCGAGTCGGGAGCGGAGGAACTGTCGATCGACCTCGACGGCAAACGCTGGACGCAGGCGGTCGGCGGACCGCAGAAATACCACGCCAAGAGCTTGCGTGAGTTGCGGCGCAAGTACCGACTACACGAGTCCAATCAAAAGCTGAACGAGATCCTCGAGTCGACGGGCTGCCTCGAGTACTTGTAGTCGGTCGAAAAGGAAACGTCGCTTCTTCGTACCCTTCGTAAATTTGACGTCTCCGCGGCGAGCGGGCGGGTAGAGAGCGGCGCGCGAGTGACGACGTGAATCTCGGCGTCATGGCGAGGCGCGAAAGAGGAACTGTCGATGGCGCTGTCGTATCTGATCCACGGGGCCGAGGAGTCCTATTACACCGGCAAGCTCGAGGCATACCTTCGCGCCAAGGGGATTGCGTACGATGTTCGCCCGTTTGGCCCGGCGAGCATGCGCCATTGCGCCAAGCACACCGGTGTCGTGCAGATTCCGCAGGTCGAGTGTTCGGACGGCACGTGGTTGGTCGACACGACTCTGATCATCGAGCATTTCGAGCGCATCCAGCCCGAGCCGCGCATCGTTCCGGCGGATCCGGCCGGCCGCTTCGTCAGCCACTTCTTGGAGGATTACGCTGACGAGTGGCTGTGGCGGCCGGCGATGCACTACCGCTGGTCGTACCCAGAGACCGCGCGGTTGATGAGCGGTTGGCTGGGCGAGCACCTGGCGGAATTGCCGACGCCGATGTTCAGCAAGAGGTTGTTCTGGCGGCTCCGCCAACGGCAGGTATTTGTGCGGCGCGACGGTGTAACCGCGGCCACTTGGCACGCGACTGAGGCGGTCTATCTGGAGACCCTGGCGGCGCTCGAGAGCATCTTTCAGAGACGGCCGTTTGTCATGGCAGAGAGACCGACTCCCGCCGATTTCGGATTCTTCGCCTCGATGTTTCGCCACTTCTCCAGCGACCCGACGCCGGCGCGTATCATGCGCCGTCGTGCCCCGGCCGTTTACGAGTGGGTGGCCCGCTTGTGGAATATCTCACCGGCGACGTACGGGGCGAAGCCGTGGCCGGATAGAATCCCCGCGGATCTCGCGCCGCTGCTCACCGCAGTCGGCGAGACCTACCTTCCCTACCTCGAGGCCAATGAGGCGGCCTTCGCCGACGGGGCGCGGCGCGTGCGCTACACGACGCTGGGTGTGGACTGGGCGGAGCCGACCAAACCCTATCGGGTGTGGTGTTTCGATCGCTTGCGGCAGGAGTTCGCCGCGTTGGACGACGTTGCGCGCGCCGCCGTCGAGACCGCCATCGGCTCTGCGGCGGCTCGAGTGCTGGCGGGCCCCGGCCGTGGCGCTGTGCCGGACGTCATCGACCAGCTGCCTATCGCCAGTCGGAGCCCAGTCAAGCCGGTCGATAGTTGGTGGCGCCCCGCCGCAAGACACCGATAGTTCCTTCTCCCGGCTGGGAGAAGGTGAGGATGAGGGGGATGAGATGATCCGCGCAGCGCTCTCGCATTCGGCGACGAAGAACTCACGACGTTGAAGGCTCTCTCGCCGGCGATTTGAGAGAGGGCCATGGCCTGCGGAATTTCAGCTTTTGCGCCGCAGCGCAGGGATGCCGACGGGTTGTAGGTGTTCGCGGAAGACCGTGTCGAAATTGGCCGCGATCTCGGCGGCGCTCATCGCGCCGTCTTTGAACATCAACGCAATCGGCTTCGGCTGTTGGAACAGCGTGTAACCGTAGCCGCGCCGGCCGAAGACCTGGCCGGTGATTTCACCGGCGGCGTCCGACGCCAGGAAGGCGACCAGCGGTCCGTTGAGTTCCGGATCCATCTCCGGCGGCGGATTGGTCGCGTCGAGTCCCGGGATGTTGCCGGTCATGCGTGTGATTCCCGCCGGTGCCATGGCGTTGACCGTGACGCCGCGGCCTTCCATTTCGACAGCCCAGACGCGAGTCAGGCCCATGATGCCCGCCTTGGCGGCGCCGTAGTTGCTCTGGCCAAAGTTGCCGCGCAGACCGGCGCTCGAGGTGATGTTGATGACACGGCCGAAGCCCTGTTCCTTCATCAGCGGCAGGGCGTGCCGGCCGCAGTTGAACGTTCCCTTCAGGTGGACGGCGATGACCGCGTCGAAATCCTCTTCCGACATCTTGCCGATCGACCGATCGCGGACGATACCCGCGTTGTTGACGAGAATATCGATGCGGCCGAAGGCGGTGACAGCGGTTTGGACTATGGCAGCCGATCCGGCGAAGTCGGCCACAGATTCATAGTTGGGCACAGCCGCGCCGCCGATTGCCTCGATCTCGTGGCAGACCTGCGCCGCCGGGTCATTCTCACCGCCGCGGCCGTCGACATCACAGCCGATGTCGTTGATCACCAACCGCGCACCCTCGCGCGCCAGCGCCAAGGCGATACCGCGGCCGATGCCGCGGCCGGCTCCGGTGACGACGGCAACTTTATTCTCGAGCATCATGGCGAACCCCTTCTGACGGAATCCTCTTCAATCCGAACAAATCCCCGTCTCACTTCGTGTTCTTCGTGACCTTTGCGGTTCAAGTGATTTCTATGAGGTCAGCTTACGGCCATGCACCTTCCGACATCGTTCACCCGCGATCAAGCGGGCGGCGCCTGCCGCTGGAATATGCTGCGAGTGGTTCGATGGCGGGGTGGTTGCGTCGATCGACCGCTTGCGCGATGCAGGGGCCGTGCAGATGCTCGAGCTGATTGCGACGGCCGCGTTCGGCTTGGAGTCGGTGGTATCCCGCGAAGTGAAGGACCTGGGGTACGAAGTGTCGTCCGTCGAGGACGGCCGGGTCTGTTTCACGGGGCCGCCAGAGGCCGTTGGCCGGGCCAATCTCTGGTTGCGATCCGCCGATCGCGTTCTCCTGCGCGTCGGTTGCTTCGAGGCGCGCGATTTCGGCGAACTCTTCGACCGTACGCGCGATCTCCCGTGGCCGGACTGGTTGGGCGCTGATGCCGCCTTCCCCGTACGGGGCAGGGCGGTGCGCTCGACGCTGATGAGCGTGCGCGATTGCCAGGCGATCGTGAAGAAGGCGGTCGTCGAGAAGCTCCGCTCCGCCTATGGAGGCGACTGGTTGCCCGAGAGCGGGCCGACGCACCAGATCGACTTCTCGATTCTGAAAGACCAGGTGACCGTGGCGCTCGATACCAGCGGGGCCGGGTTGCACAAACGCGGATATCGCACCCGCAGCGGCGCGGCGCCGCTGCGGGAAACCCTGGCGGCAGCGCTGGTGCAGCTTTCCTTCTGGAGTGCCGAGCGCGCTTTCGTCGACCCCTTTTGCGGATCGGGTACGATTCCCATCGAGGCTGCGATGATCGGCCGCCGCATCGCACCCGGCGCGATGCGGTCGTTTGCCGCTGAGGCCTGGCCGCAGCTGAGCGCCGAGGTGTGGTCGCGGGCGCGCCAGGAGG
>JBGTMF010000213.1:0-3764 GCA_041743795.1 Thermodesulfobacteriota bacterium
TGACTGCCCACACGCGCCGATGTGTGTCGGTTGCCCGTACATCGGACTGCGCTATGGCGAGCAATTGGAGCGCAAGAGGCAGCGCGTCATTGACGCCCTGGCGTCGCACGCGCCGTCGCTGCGCGCCGACGTCGAGAAGCCGGTGCGCGCGGTGCGCCTGTTCGGCTACCGCAACCAGGTGAAACTGGTCGCGCGGCGGTCGCGCGGCGACCTGCTGCTCGGTGTCTACGAGCCGGGGTCGCACCGCGTCGTCGACGTCTCGCGGTGTCCCGTGCACGACGCCCTGGTGGCACGTGCGCTGGATGTCGTGCGCCGCGTCGTCGAACGCGAGAAGGTGCCGATCTACGACGAGCGGACACGCGAGGGGTGGTTGCGCTATGTCGCCGTGCGATCGTCTTGGTTGCGCAAGACGACACAGGTGGTGTTGGTGGTTCGCGACCGCTCCTGGTCTGGCGAACGACACGTCGTCGAGCGGCTGCGACGGGCGCAGGGCATCGGCAGCGTCGTCCTCAACGTCAATGCGACCACCGGCAACACCATCTTCAGCGAGCAGTTCGTCGCAGTGACTCGATACGACGCTCTGTTCGAGCGGGTCGGCGGCTGGAAGCTTAAGTTTCACGCCGCGTCATTCGTGCAATCCAACTTGAGCGCGGCGCGGCGCGCCTACGAGAAGGTGGTGGCGCTGGCGGCGCTCTCGGCCGACGACGTCGTCGTCGATCTCTACTGCGGCGTCGGCGCCATATCCCTGGCGATGGCCGCCTCGGCGAAGTTTGTTCTCGGCATCGAATCCTCCCCGGCCGCGGTCCGCGACGCGGTGGAAAACACCCGCCTCAACGGTGTCCACAACGCCCGTTTTCGCGCCGGTGCCGCCGCCGAGATCCTGGCAGGTCTCGCCGCGGAGTTGCCCCACGTCGACGTCGTCACGCTGAATCCGCCCCGCAAAGGTGCCAGCGAAGAGGTTCTCGCCGCCATCGTTGCCATGGCTCCGCGCCGCATCGTTTACATGTCGTGCAACCCGGAAACCCTGGCGCGCGATCTCGAACGCCTCGCCGCCGCAGGCTATCGCACGGATACCGTCCACCCCTTTGATTTCCTGCCGCAGACGGATCACGTAGAGTGCGTCGCCGCGGCCGTGCGGTGAAGACGCGGGAGGAGAAGAGTCGATGTTGCTTCGCATGTTGGATGTTGGGACCTCGCTCGCCGCGTCGATCGGGCGTGGCGGTGCCGGAATGCAGGTCGGCGTGCTCGGCGCTCGCCCGCTGAAGCGCCTGCAGCTCTACGAGTACGAGGGCTGTCCGTTCTGCCGCAAGGTGCGCGAGGCGCTGTCGATCCTCGATCTGGAAGCGGAGATCTATCCCTGCCCGCGCAATGCGCCGCGATATCGCGCCGAGGTGCAGCGGCGCGGTGGCAAGGCGATGTTTCCCTACCTGGTCGACCCGAACACGGGCGAGGAGATGTACGAGTCGGACGACATCGTCCGCTATCTCTTCGACCGCTACGGCGACGGGCAGTTGCCGTTCTCCCTCGCCATGGGCCCGCTTACCAACCTGTCGTCGTTCGTCGCCAGCGCGGCCAGGCCGGGCTTCGGTACCGCGTACGTAAAGGCGAAGCACCCGGAAAAGTCGTTGGAGCTCTACAGCTTCGAGGCGTCGCCCTTCTGCCGCATCGTCCGCGAGGCACTCTCCTCCCTGGAGATCCCCTACGTGCTGCACAACGTCGCCAAGGGCAGTCCCAGTCGCGAAGCCTTCGTCGCCCTCTCCGGCAAGATGCAGGTGCCGTACCTCGTCGACCCCAATACCGGCGAGGAGATGTTCGAATCGGACGCGATCGTGCGCTACCTGAAACAGACCTACGCAATCGGCGCCGGGTGAGCGAGCCGCACCGACGAATTCGAAACCGGGAACGCAGGCAGCGAGGACATAGCGGCCTTAGTTCCTCGTGAATCGTCTGGTGCCCTCACTGCCTCAACTCGCCGCGCGCGAATTCAGGCGAGACTCAGCTCGCGATGCGCCTGCGTCAGTCGGTTGCGGATCGGCAGGTCGTACGGACAGGCTGCTTCGCACGGCGCCGGGCAGGTGGCGCAGTGGCTGGCGTCGTGCGCCGCGCCGACGCGGGCGTAGTCGGTGATGGCGATCTTCTCCTGGCCGTAGCTGCGCGCATACATCTGGTAGCGCAGGATGTCGTCGATCGGCACGTCGTAGGGGCAGGAGTCGAGGCACTCGCCGCAGCCGGGGCGACAGTAGTGGTTGCCCGTCAACTGATCGTAGCGTTCGAGCAGGGCGACTTCGCTGTCGGTCACCGGCTTGCCGGAGGCGTAGAGGTACTCGTCGATCTGTTCGAACCGATTCATCGTCACCACCAGGCCGCTCATGTCCGGGTTGGACAATACCCACTTGAAGGCGGCCTGCGGAAACGACTCGCGCTCGCTCGGCGTGAAGTCGGCGAGCTGCGTGTGGTAGGCGCCCTTGAGTGTCTTCATGGCGACGACGCCCATGCCGCGGGCGTGCGCGTCGGCGAAAATGGTCGGCAACTGCGGCCAGTTGTTGAAGTTGTAGGCGACCATGATCATGTCGAAGCGGCCGCTGTCGACCGCCGTGCGCATTACCAGCTCGAGATCGGGTGTGTGGCTCGATACTCCGAGGTAGCGCACCTTGCCGTCCTGCTTGAGGCGGTCGAAGGCTTCGTGGAAAGTCGGCGCCATCAAGCGATCAACTGTGTTGACGGCGTGGATCAAGGCGACGTCGAGGTAGTCGGTGCCGATTCTCTTCAGGCTGTCCTCGACCGAGCGGACGATCTCATCGGCCGGCGTGTCGGTGCCGAGGTGGCCGCTGGGCGTGCAGAATTTCGAAGCGACGAAGATCTTGTCGCGCGGCGTGTCGCGAATTCCCTCGCCGAGCGCCCGCTCGGATTGGCTGTGCGAGTAGTCGGGGGAGGTGTCGAAGTAGTTGATGCCGCGATCGAGCGCGCGGCGGACCACATCGGCGTCGCTGAGCCCGGAGGTGCCGAAGGAGATGTCGGACATGGCGAAGCCGGTGTTACCGAAGGGCCGGTAGCCTTCGACGCGCGACTGCGACCACTCCTGTGGGATCGGTCCGTCGTGTTCGGGGGCATCGCGCAACAAAAAGATCTGGCTGCCGTACTTGCAAGCCGCCGCGAACCCTGCCAGGCCCGCCACACCGCCGCCGGCGAGAAGCGTCCGCCGCGACCAACCCTTCGACTTCGTTCCGTCCGCTGCCATGCTGTCACCTCCTGCCGGTCAGCCCTAGTGTCCTGAGTTGGAAGTTCGTTACATTGGTCGGCGAGCAATTGGCGCATGTGCCAAGACGCGACAACGAAGGAATATTAGCAGCCCGGGCGCTCGGACAGAAAGCGAAGTTGAACGAAATTTCGGGGCAGGAAATGAGGTGTGCAAGCATGAGAGCGGCATGGCTATGCTCATAAGGCATTGGCTCCTCTTGCCGCCGGTTCCCGTGGCGATTGGGAATCGCGCGGTGGGCTGCTAGTCGGAAGTGATGCCCGATCTCGCTTCCGACCTGCGTCGTCTCGACGGCAAACAGTACCCAGCCTATCGAGAGCTGCGCGGGCGACCCTATGCGATTGGCGCGTCGATGCTCTGCCTGGAGCACGTGCAGGGCGATCCGTTTGCTGCGCCGAGTCGCTTGCGCATCGACGTGCCGGCGGCTGTCGCCGGTCTGCCGGAAATGGCGCAGGCGGACCCGGACGCGCGGCGGGCGACGGCCGATCTCGTGCACCGGATGCTGCGC
>JBGTMF010000214.1:0-1712 GCA_041743795.1 Thermodesulfobacteriota bacterium
CCGCGTCGGCCCGCGGCCGTAGGACGGTCAGGGCGTGCAGAGTCGTCGCGGTGGCGGAGACGCGCAGCGGCGACAGCATTTCTTCGACACCCCAGGCGGGCGCGTACAGCCCGGCGATGGTACTGCCGTTCAGCGGCGCGCTCGCTGCCACGTCGACAGCGAGATGAGCGCTTGGCGAGGCACCGTCCGGCCACGTGTAGTCGGCGCCGACGTGCGCCGCGGTAAGAGTGCGCACGGCGACGTCACCGCGGCCGCGCCAAGTCGCCGCGTAGGCGTGTTGCGACGAGCCCTGGAAGAGGTCAAGAACGACGGCGAAGCTGTCGTCGATTAGGCCAACGGTGCGTTGCACCGCGACACCGGCGGCAAACTCCGCGATCCGCGTTGTCGCGCTGTCGAGCAGGCGATGGCCATGGCCGCTGGCATCCGCGCTGTCGAGGCGATCGCCGAACTCGATTGCCAGCGGCTCGAGCAGGTAGGGCGCGTTGCCGTCGACCAACGGGATGTTTTTCGAGTCGGGCTGCAGATAGACGGCTCGGTTCGCCGAGCCGGTCACCTCCGGACCCCCGCCGGCGGTCGGCAGTAGCATCGCGCCGGCGGCGAAGAGCGTGACGTCGAGCGGGTTCTCGGTGTTGTGGCGTGACGCGAACTGCTCGGAAGCGGAATGGTCGAGCGCCGTCAGGAAGGTGAGTTGCGTTGCATCGGCGTCCCAGCTCGAGCGCAGCGCCGCGGCGTTGGTGTTGCCGGCGATGAACGTTGTTGGCGCCACGCCCGGTGCCGACGGTGTGGTCGAAATGTCCGTGACCAGAAAGCGGGTGACGGAGTGGATCTGCTGGTTATCGTAGTTGACGGGATCGCCGGAGCTCTCCTGCCACGCCCACAGCATGCGCGGTGCACGCGTTGGATAGGCGGCGGCGAGCACGTCGTGCGGGAAGACGTTCGGCACGCCTTCCTCGAAGGGCGCCGACTCACCGTCAGGCTGGCGCAGGGCGAGGGCGGTGTCGACGAGCGGCGACAGATCGTCGAACCAATCCGCGTCGGTCGCATTGCGTACGTGCCAGGCCGTCGATGCGAGGTTGTTGAGCGAGTAATTAACGTAGTGGGGGCTCTCGCTGTACCATCCGGGCGCCATCACCACCTCGTGCAGGGACTCCTGGAGATGCTCCATGCCGGTCGCCAGCCATTGCGGCGCCGAGGCATGGTCGGGTAGCGCGAGCGCCGCGGTGACCAGGGCGCTGCCGGCTTTGATTGACCAGTTGTCGCGGTGTCCGGCGAAGACACCGAACGGATCGCCGATGAGATTCCAGTCGATGACGAAGGCGTCGGCCCAGTTGGCGATCGTATCGCGAATCGCCGCGTCGTCGCCGCCGTTGACGCCGGCCCCGCGCAGCAGATCGTATGCCTCGCAGATCGACTGCAGGCGGCCGCTGTCGTGCAGCACGGTGAGGAGGTTGGGCGGCGGGTTGACGAACTCGTCCACTGAATCGAGCGCGGTGCGATCGCCGATACCGAGCAGTGCCGTGACCGCGACCTCGGCGTACGTCGCGTAGCCGCTGGCGCCGGGAGGAGTTTCGCCGAGCACGTGCAACAGTCCGGCGGCTTTGGCGACGCGTGCGCGTTGGTCATCACCGGCCGCAGGCAGCGATGCCAGCGACCCGTCGACGACTGCGCGGAAGCTGGCGAAGAAGCCGGCGGTGGCGCCGTTGCCGACGCGC
>JBGTMF010000215.1:0-14530 GCA_041743795.1 Thermodesulfobacteriota bacterium
GCGCCCGCCGCACCCGCCGGGCCACCCGCCTGCGGCGCCGTCACCGCACCATCGCTTTCGTCGTCGAGCACCTGCCCGAGCAGGGCAGCGATCTCGACGGCAAACGCGTAGTTGAGTCGCAACACCTCGACGCCGCGGTCCTGACCTTCGACGTCGAGGACGTGCAGGATGCGAGCCAGGCGGTCGATGTTGGCGGCGCTGTCGATCAGGATCAATGTGTTGGTAGCGACGTACGCAGCCAACAACCCGTTCGGAGAAACCAGCGGCTGAATGATCGGCAGAACGTTGTTGACGTCGACGTTCTCCATCGGCAGCAGCTTGGTCACGAACTCGTCGCTGGTCCCGACGACCCCCTGCGGAAGGACCGTCTCCAATGTCGAGCTCTTGGCGTCTTGCGCCGGTAGGATCTTCAAAATCGAACCACTCGGAACAGTGGCAAACCCTTTGACCTGGAGCACCGATTGAAAAACCAGGTAGGCTTCCTCCTCGGTGATCTTCTCGGGAGAGATGATCGTCACCTTTCCCTTGACCCGTTCGTCGAGGATGAAATTCTTTCCGGTGATCTCGGAAATGAACTTGACCAGGGCGCTGAGCTCGATGTCCTGAAAGTTCATCGTAATCAGATTGCCGTTTTCGGCGCCCTCCTCATCCACTTCCGGGGCCTCTTGCGCCGCGACCGGAGCAACCGCTCCGCCGACCAGCGCAATCACGAGCCCGATGATGGGCAACCGCAAACGCATCCACTTCATAGAACCCCGCAAAGGTCCGTTCACCGGACCGTGTAATTGATAGTTTGATCCTTGCGATTACGTGTCACCGCAACCGTAAGATCCTTAGCCTCGCGCAGTTGTTCGAGAAGCGCCAGCGCTCGTGTCGGGTCGTTCATGACCTGCCCATTGATGTTGCGGATGATGTCGCCGTTCTTCAATCCGATCTTGTCGAAGAGACTTCCCCGGCGAATGGCGAACAGGCGAAATCCGGTCGCCTCACCACCCTCGAAGTGGGGAACCGCGCGGATCTGGGTGAACAGCTGGCTCATATTCTCCAACGCGTTGTCCACTTCCTTGCGATCGACCACGTATTCGGTGTCGCTGATGACCTCGACACCCTGCACCGGTGGCATTGCCGCGGCCGCGGCCGACGCCGCCCCTCTGACTGCCGGGCTGAACGGAGCCGGCGAGGTGAGAGCGCCGCCGGTCATACCATCTTCGAGTTCGAGGATTTCGTCCTTGCCGGCAACTGTGAGAATGACGCGATCCCACTCGACCGACTTGACGACAGCGCCGCCGGGCACTTCAGCTCCCACCTTGTACACCCCCTGCTCGCGCAGCTTCTCCTCCTCGATGATGCAGTAGGAGTTGTCCTCGCCGCGCAGCGCCACGCCCCACAACTTCAAGCGGAGATCGGTGATTTTTACCGGTTCGGCGACAACCTCGGTTGTTTCATCGACCGGTTTCGCAGAATTGAAAATGTCGCGCTGGTGGATCAGGGCATAATAGGAGCTCGGCTTGGTGGACTGCTGGGGTATCGGCGGCGGCGGCGGCGAGATCTCCAACCTAGGTACCTCGGTTAGACGAGCCGATAGGGCGGTCCCGACGATCGCGGAAGCCGAGTAGGCGGCAAGGGCGAGGAGAATAAGATTCACCACCACCAAGTATCGCGGCGAGAAAGACATTTACCTAAAATCCGGCATGTTTTAGGATAAAACCCTGTACTGATTCAAGGTGGCCACGAGAATCGAGACCTTGACGGGCCCAGAGAGCGGCTATAGGAGTCGTTATTGACGCGTCGATCCAGGAAAGCTTCAGGCGCGGAATGGTGATTTAAAATGACAGTTCAATTTCTCGAAGAGCCGAATGAGGATCCTCGGCCGCACGACCGCATTCTGATGTTTACCGATAAGGCGGTTGAGATGTTGCGGCAAACCTCCCAGCGCGAGGGGGGCGACGGCAGCGGCCTGCGCGTAGGCGTGATTGGTGGCGGTTGTTCGGGCATGCAGTACCACCTTGCCTTCGAGCCAGGACCGAAGGCGGCCGACGCCGTCCTCGATATCGGCGGTGTGCCGGTTTTCATCGACGCCGAGAGCCAAGAGCACCTGCGCGGCATGACTATCGATTACGTTACCGGGCTGCACGGAGCCGGCTTCAAGTTCCTCAACCCAAACGCTACGCGCACCTGCGGCTGCGGCACGTCCTTCGCCACCTGAGTCGCGGTCGCGACCATCAACCGTGCGGCCTTACGGCCCCGGGCAGTCCGTTGATCAGGGCCGACAACAGCCCGATCGACAGGACCATTTCCACCATCATCACCATCGCCGCGCCGCCCTCGAGGGCGTAGAGCACCAGGTAGATGCCGAGAACGGCGCGAATGATGAAAACCGTCAGCCCGACGTAAACCGCGACCAGTCGCTGTGGAGGGTTCTGCGACCCCCACCAGAAAAGGACCGCCAGCGCGGCGTGCGCCGACGCCAACGCGATCGCCCCGGGTACGGAGAGTATCCCTACGAGTTCGCTGGCTCCGCTCAACGGTCGCGCGACCAACAACACGACCCAACATAGCGAGACAAGCGCCGCGAATCTGAGATGAAACCACACGAGAACTCCCCCGAGATCCAGGTTCGACCGTCACGCGTCCCTAGTCAAGGTGAAGCACTGAGCAGGGAGCCACGGCGGCGACTTCCCGCGCACCGACGGCGCCACCGGTGATCGGTCTAGAATCGACCGCAGTTCTGGCATCGGTCGATTTCGACGGCGATCCGCGTTAACCACTTTGCGTGCTCACCGTCAGTCAACTCTGCCGTTCGTTTGGCCGTCAAACCGTCTTCGACAACGCCAGTTGGTTCGTCGGCGAGGACGATCGCGTTGCCCTGGTTGGGGCGAACGGCTCCGGGAAATCGACACTTCTGCGCATGATCGCTGGTTTCGAGGATCCCGATAGCGGTACCATTGCTCTCGCCCGCGGATGCACCGTCGGCTACCTTCCACAGGACGGCATCTCCGCTCGCGGTCGCACCGTCATCGCAGCGGCGCTCGACGCATTCACCGACCTGCGACTGCTGGAAGAACGGTGTCGGCAACTCGAGGATAATCTGGCCACGGCCGATCCGCAGGGCGACGGCTACAGCGAAATTCTCGAGGAGTACTCAGCCGCCCGCGAACGCTGGGATCACGAGGGCTGCTACGACTACGAAAGCCGGGCGGAGGCGGTGCTAGAAGGTCTCGGCTTCAAGACCTCGGATTTTCAACGCGACGGCGGCGAGTTTTCCGGCGGCTGGCAAATGCGCATCGCCCTCGCCGTCTTGCTGCTGAAACAACCAAACCTCTTGCTGCTCGACGAGCCGACCAACCACCTCGATCTCGAGGCGCGCAATTGGCTCGAAGAGTTCCTCTGCGGCTACCCGCACGCCGTAATTCTGGTGGCGCACGACCGCTACTTCCTCGACGTGACCGCCAAACGCATCACCGAGGTCTCGGGCGGCAACCTCAACGACTACCCGGCTCCTTATTCGCGCTACGAGGCGGCGCGAGAGGAGGGCCTGGAGATGGCGCGGGTCGCCTACGAAGCGCAGCAGGAGGAGATCGCCAGGCTCGAAGCGTTCATTTCGCGTTTTCGCTACCAGGCATCGAAAGCGGCTCTCGTGCAAAGCCGCATCAAGCATCTAGAGAAGCTCGAACGCTTGCCGCCTCCGGCCGGCGGCGGCCGCACCGTGCGGTTCCGCTTTCCGCCCTGTCCGCGCAGTGGTCGCGCCGTCCTTCGCCTGGAAGGGGCTCGCCAACAGTACGGCGACCTGGTCGTCTACGAGGGACTCGATCTGACGATCGAACGAGGCCAGAAGGTCGCCCTCATCGGACCGAACGGCGCCGGGAAATCAACCCTCATCCGGCTCCTCGCCGGCGTCGAGGAACCTACTTCGGGGGCGCGGCATCTCGGCCACAATGTCGAGTTGGGTTACTTCGCGCAGGATCAATCCTCGGTTCTCAACCCGAACCATTCCGTCCTCGAAGAGACCACCGCGGCCGCGCCTTTCGAAATGGTGCCGCAAGTGCGCCAACTGCTCGGCGCGTTTCTCTTCTCCGGCGAAGCCGTCGACAAGAAGATCAGTGTCCTCAGCGGCGGCGAGCGCCACCGGCTCGCGCTGGCCCTACTGCTCCTGCGCACGACCAACTGTCTTTTGCTCGACGAGCCGACCAACCACCTCGACATGAATGCCAAGGCGGTCCTTCTCGAAGCCCTGCGCCGCTATACCGGAACCGTCATCATCGTCGCCCACGACCGCTACATCCTCGACGAGTTGCCCGAACAGGTGATCGAAGTAGGCGCCGGGCACGCCACCCGCTACATCGGCAACTACGAGGACTACCTGGGACAAAAGGCCGCCCAGGAGAACGGCAAGGCACCGCGGGTGCACGACCCGCGCCCGTCCGCCGAAGAGGCAGCCGTCGAAACCCCGGCGGCGGCAGTCCTCGATGGCGACGATAAGAAACGCGCGCGCAAGGATGCAAAGCGGCAACGCGACCTCGAGGTCACGGAATCGGCGATCAGCGAAAAGGAGTCGCTGCTTTCCCAGTTGGAAGAACGGATCAACCGGCCGGATTTTCACGCCTCGCACGACAATCCGCAGTCTGTATATAGCGAGTACGCAAAGCTGAAGCGCGACGTCGACGTCCTCTACGGCAAGCTGGAGAAGCTGGAAACCGCCTCTTGATAGCCTGCCCGTCACCGTCTCTGGTGCTGGCGGACGGCTTCGTTGTGGTCGTGCAGCGTGCGCGAGAAGATGTGCGTGCCATCGTTGCGGGAGACGAAGTAATAGGCATCGGTCGCCTCGGGATCGACGGCCGCGGCGAGAGCAGCTCGGCCCGGGTTGGCGATCGGTCCCGGCGGTAGGCCGAAATGGGCATAGGTGTTGTAAGGGTGGGGCTCCGCGAGGTCGCTCTTGGTGATCGGACGGCTCCAATCTCCGTCACGTCCGTAAATGATCGTCGGGTCCGATTGCAGCTTCATGCCGCTGCGCATCCGGTTATGGAACACCCCGGCAACACGCGGGCGTTCACCCACCGCTCCCGTCTCTTTCTCCACCACGGATGCGAGGATGACCATCTCCTGTTCACTCATCCCAGCCGCCTCGCGCTTGTCGGCGAGTTCACCACTGACCTGTCGGAAGCGCTCGAGCATCCGACGAACGACCGCTGCCGGTGCGGCGCCCGGTTCGAAATCATACGTGTCCGGGAAGAGGTAGCCTTCGACCCCGGTAGCGGGCAGAGCAAACTCCGCCAGGATCTCGCTCGACGCCATGATACATTCGTAGACGTCGCGCCCGCCCAAGCCGGCCAGCTCGAGAGCCTCGCGGATCTGACGCGCGCTCAGGCCCTCAGGTAAGGTCACACGGCGAGCGTAACTCTCCGATTTGTTCAGCTTCTCCAGAACCTCGGCCGGCGTAAGCGGCTGGTCGAAGAGGAACTCGCCGCTGCGCACTTCGCGTTCGACTCCGCTATAGCGAGCCAAGCCCCGCAGCAGCAGCGGTTGCTCGATTACACCTGCCCAATGCAACCGATCGGCCACCTGCCGAAAGGTCGCGCCGGGCGCGATGACCACCACCACCGGGCCGGCGGCGGTCACCGGCGTACTCAGCCAAGCACGAAAATACCAGGCGGCGGCGCCGGCTCCGCCACCGATAAAAAACACCGAGACGGCAAAGAATATCAGAAGTTGACGCATCGACTCTCGGTTGCGCAACCGTCAATATTGTACCGACACTACAATTCCAGTGTTGACAAGCGTGGAAGGGCTAGGCAGGCTCCGTCGCTGATATGCTGGTTGCGCGGTGGCGGAAAAATGTTCCTCGGGCGGGTTCACCCGATATTGGGGGAACGCGGGGATCTCGGTTGGCGCTCGTCGTAGCGACCGTAATTCTATCTGTAGCGTCCGCATCGGCTACCGAACGTACCACCACCCTGGCATCGATCGCCAACAGCGTGACCCACACCGTCCGTCGCGGTGAGAGTCTGGCGGCCATCCTGATCGGCTACGGAGTGGATTCGGCGGAAGTTCACCGCTGGTGGAGTGCGGCAAGACCCACCCGCGATTTGGGCAAGCTTTCGGTCGGACACAAGCTGGAGCTGGCCTTCACCGCGGAAAAGCTTTTGGTGCGGCTGGGTTACAGCCTCGACGACGACGAGCGGCTCATCGTAGAACGCGACGGCAAGCGAGGTGCCATCAACGCCCGGATCGTCGAGCGCGACGTGGTCGTCGCGCCGATCGGTGCCCGCGGCCGCGTCGAAAAGTCATTTTATGGGGCGGCACAAAGCGCCGGCATTCCCGAGGCGGTGATCTCGGAAATGGTCGACATCCTGTCGGTGCGCCTCGATTTCGGCTCTAAGGTTCGGCCCGGTGATCGGTTCCGCGTCCTCTATGAAGGCAGATATGATGAGCACGGACGCAAGTTGAAGCCGGGGCGAGTGCTTGCCGCGGAGTACTACGGCGCCCGCCAGGCGGTGGCTGCGTTCCTCTACGAAGACGAGGAAGGACGCACGGTTTACGTCGACCAGGCCGACCAAGCCCTCGACGACTCCCTCCTCCGCTACCCGCTAGAGTTCACCCGCATCACTTCGACTTTTTCGTTCTCCCGCTTCCACCCAATTCTGAAGACGCGCAGGCCGCACCTGGGGGTAGATTTCGCCGCCCCGACCGGTACGCCGATTCGCGCGGTCGGCTCGGGCCAGGTTCGCTGGGCCGCATGGAAGGGCTCGTTCGGTCGCCACATCGAGATCGATCACGGCGGCAAGCTGATCTCCGCGTACTCTCACTTGAGTCGCATCCACCCAACCGTCGCCACCGGCCGCAAGGTCGAGCGGGGCCAGATCATCGGCTGGGTCGGCACCAGTGGGCGCTCGACGGGGCCGCACCTGCACTTCGCGATTTTCGAAAACGGGCGCTACGTGAATCCGCTGGAGGGTCGCCGCTCGGCAGCGGTGGCGATGGTCGATCGCGCGCGGTTCGCCAGCCAACGTGAGAAGCTGGGTGAACAACTGCGGGTGATGACGACGCAACATCATCCACGCCGCAGTGCCCAGCCCGTGGCCCTTTCCTCGCTGACTCAGGCCGAACACTTTCACCCAGCCGTACTGACCTTCTGACGGGACGGCCGCAGCAGCGCTTGGCGCCGCGCGCGAGCGACCGCATCAGGTTGATCGCAGTGCTCGAATGGCCCCCCTGGTGGACGCCGGCCGGCAGGCGCGTCAGGATCTCCGGATGAGCTTCCTGTCCCTTCCTCGTCCCCGCGTTTTCGGTCACCGAGGCGCTTCCGCATCGGCGCCTGAAAACACGCTACCCGCCTTCGCCATGGCGGTTGAGGACGGGGCCGACTACCTCGAACTCGACGTCCACGGCGCTGCCGACGGTGTCATCGTCGTACTGCACGACGACACCGTCGATCGAACCACCGACGGCAGCGGGCCTGTGCGTGAGATGGCGTGGTCGCAACTGGAAACCCTGGACGCTGGCTATCGGTTCGAGGCGGCGGATTCGAGCTACCCGTACCGCGGTCGAGGGGTGCGGATTCCGGCGCTGGAATCAGTTCTCCGCGCCCACCCCGAGCACTGCTTCAACATCGAGATCAAGCAGAGCCAGCCGGCCATCATCGATGAGGTCATCGCATTGCTGCGGCGCAGCGGCGTCGCAGCTCGCTGCCTGCTCGCCGCGGCCGAAGATTCCATCATGGCGGAGATTCGCCGCGCCGCCGGCACGGACCTCGTCACAGGCAGCAGCATCGGCGACGTCGCCGAATTCTTCAGCCACCTCGATGCGGACACGCTCAGCGACTATTCGCCTCCGGGTGTCGCTCTGCAGATCCCCATGCGCGCCGGCCAACGAGAGTTGGTGACAGCCCGTAGTCTCGCCGCCGCGCACGAGCGAAATCTCGAGGTACACGTGTGGACGGTCAACGACGTCGCCGAGATCGAGCACCTCCTCGATCTCGGTGTCGACGGCATCATGTCCGATACCCCGGGTGAAGTCTTGGCCGCGCTGGCGCGGCGACGACGGTAGTTCTCCGCGGCGCGGCCGCGGCCGACGCGATCGGCTCAGTGAACCGACGCTCCCTGGTCTCGCTGCAACACCTCGGTCGCCAATGTGGCTATGGCGTTGCGCAACTCTCGCGAATTGCCGCGCAACTCGCCCTCGATGTCGCGGCGTCGCTTTCGGTTACCCGTCTGCAGCGCGGCGACGTACGATGACTGCAAGAGCTTGCGTTGGCGAAGAACTCGATCCGCGAGCGCCAGCGACAACAAGCCGATATTTTCGCCGTGGCGGCGATCGGAAGCGGCGATGAACCTGCTGAGTAACCCTGTATGGTGCTTGTCGACTGCCGCCGCCATGGCAGCCGACTTGACCGGAGCGGCGTACACGGAGGCGACAAACGCCTCGAGTGCCTCCTTCGTCCTACCGTCGCGAAGGGCGGTATCGCCGCGCACCGCAAGCCCCTCGCATCGTCTCAGCCACCGCCGTTCGAGCGCGCCCGCCAGCGGATCGACGACGGCCTGCCAGAGCAAACTGCTGAGGTATCCGAAAACGGCCAGTCCGAGACCTGCCAGGACAACCGCGAGGACGGCATTGATCATGCTCCCAGTCCTTAGCGGCTGGAGGCTGTCGCGAAAAGAGTCCGCCCACCGCACCAGCAAAAATTGACTTCGCCACAGCGCCTCCGTACGCTTGCGCGATGCCCGGCACAGAGCCGGGCGGATTCACCGAGGAGATCTGATGCTGAAGAATGTAATTTGTGGTGTGGGACTTCTGGCCCTCGTCGCGGCGCCGTCGGTCGCCAGTGCCGGCTGGGTCGTCGAGTGGAAGAACACTCCGCTGCGAAAGGACGTCGCCCAGGACAGTCAAAAGGCGACTGTCTACATCGGCGCGAACAAGAGCCGGATGGAACAGGAACATGTCATTACCATCTACGACTACGACAAAGCGACGTTTACGGTGATGAATCCGGAGACCAAGCTCTTCTGGTCCGGTCCACTCGTCGAATACGTCAAGATCTCGTCCAAACGCCGCAACGAGGCGTTACGCAAGACGATGGGTGGCAAGAAGCGCGATGAAGCTGGGGCGCTCACCGAGCCGGACGCCGAGAGCCTACCGGAGATCACCATCACCCGCTCCGGCGAGCAACGCCAGATCGCCGGCTACGACACGGTAAAGTACGTCATCCAGGTCAACGAGGAACTGTTTCAGGAATTGTGGATCGCCGAGGGGTTGAATGTCAGCGCGGACGTCGACCTGGGTAAATTCGTCGAGTACCAGCGCAAGAACAGCCTCGGAATGACGGGAAACTCTGCAAAACCGTACAACGCTCTCTACCGCAGTCCGGCCTATATGGACATGCTCAAGAAGGGGTTCGCCCTGGAAACCAAGACTCATCACCTCGCCGGTGGGTTCGAGCAGACGGCGAAGTCCATCCGCCAGACCGAGATCGATGCGTCGAGGTTCGCCGTTCCGGAAGAATATCGCCGAGTGCAGTTGGCCGACGTATTCCAGATCGAGCGCGAGTGATCGCTACTGGACCGGCAGCGGTCCCGGACGATCACGCCTGCGCAACTCCCGCGGCTGGGGTTCGTCGATACTGAACCGTCGCGCGGCACCGTCAGCCGGCTTCTCACCGGCCACGATCTGCTGGGTTTTCTCGACGCGCAGCTTCAACTCGCGCAGCACCTGCAGATCAGACTGCATGCGGCTGAGGGACTCGATCAGACGTTCGACCTCGCGAATGGCGGGTTCCAACTCGGCGGTGTCGACCGACTGCAGGCCTCGCTGCAACTGGTTGAACAGGGTGACCAACGAGGCCGGATCCTCGACGCCGACCTGGGTGAGTCGATTCTGCATCTTGCCGTAGAAACACAGTAGATCGTTTGCCTGCTTGCGCAGATCTTCCATTTCCCACTCCTTCGTCAACGGGTCAGCCCGCGGCTTGCGGTGCGAACCCCACCAACGGACGAAGGGAAGCGAGAAACGTGCCGCCGGCCACATAGCGGCCAGGCCTTCTCTCGCAAGGCGCCATGGCGAATCAGGGGTGTCCGGCCGCGGCTGAAGCGTCAGTCGCGTGACGATGCGGTATGTTCCCTTCCCAAGCGAATCGAAGGTAAGGTGCCGCGAATCGGCCGCTACTCGGGATCCTCGTCGAAATGAGCGCGTATGATCCGGTCTTTCAGGTACTCCAACGTGCCCAGGTCCTCGATGATCTCGCCGCCAGTATCGTAGAAGAAGATCTCACCCTCTTTATTGCGACCCACCGCGACCAACCAGTCCAACTCATCGCGATCCTTGATCAGATAATTGATCGTCTCCGAAACTCCGCGCCCCGGCAGGATCGTGATCTTCGGTCGGTCAGCACGTTTTCTCTGTCTCGTCATCGGGTTCTCAGATTGTACGCGGCGAATGGCACTGCGGACGCTACAATAGCGTTTCCGACGTCGCAACAATCGATCTCCCGCTCTTTTACCACGACGACATCAGCTGAAGGGTTGGTCGGCCTCGCCGACGGCCGGCCATCCGGTGCGAACCTATAGCGGGATGGCAGAGCGATCGGCGCCGTCAGAGGCGATCACAACGCGCCACGGTTTCCACATGATAGGTGTGCGGGAACATGTCTAGCGCGCGAACTTCGCCGACCCGGTATGCCCGAGACAGGCTCTTCAGATCTCTGGCCAGTGTAGCCGGGTCGCAGGAAACATAGACTAGCCGAGGGGGTGCGAGTCTGAGAATCGGCGGGATCGCCTCCGCCGCACCGTTGCGCGGCGGATCGAGAAGGATGGCGTCGAAGTTGGCATCGCGGTCCGCCAGTCGAGCGAGGGCCCTGCCGACCGAGCCGCGCTCGACCACCCAGGGATGACCGCAAGCGGCGGAGTTGCGCTCGGCGCTGCGGCACGAGGCCAGGGACTGCTCTACGGCCCGCACCCGCGCACCCCGCTTTGCCAGTGGTGCCGAGAAGTTCCCCGCCCCGGCATACGCCTCGAGTACGGCCTTACCCGAAACCTCGCCGATCAGTTCCAAGACCGTTTCCACCAAGCGATCATTGGCGCCGGCGTTTACCTGCGAGAAACCCGTGGCGTCGGTGTCGAGAAGAAGGTCGGGCTGCGGATCAAGCGCAACGGTCGTCTCCCCCCAGCGATACTCCCAACCTCGGCCGCGAAGCGCCAGGCCGACACAATCCGGCGTCTCCTCGAGCCAGCTCATGCAGAGGTCCGCGTCGGTTGGCACCCAGTTGCCCTCGACTTCGCCCACCGCCACCGCACCTTCCGGGTCGCGGTGGCGCGCAACGATCTCCAGGCGACGCACGTTGCTCGCGAGTCGCCTCACCAGCCGCCCAGCCGCGGCGATCACGGAATCGATCGCGCTCTCCGCCAACGCGCAATGCGCGACCTCGACGAGATCGTGGGTGCCGGCGGCATAGAAGCCTAGCCGGCCGTCTTGCACCCGCAATCTGACGCGCCGCCGGTATCCGTAGACCCGGGGTGAAGGCACGACCGGTGGCACCTCGAGGTCGAGGCCGCCAATCCTCGACAACTGATCGGCGACAACGGCGCGCTTTGCTTCGAGCTGCGATTCGTATGACAGATGCTGCCAGGGACAGCCGCCACAGTGGTCAACGATGGGGCACGCGGGTTGGCGGCGCCGGCTCGACCGGCGTTCGATCCGAATGACGTCGGCAAACGCGTGGTGGCGCCGCCGTTCGCCAATTTGGACCTCCACTCGTTCGCCCGGCACGCCGCCCCTGACGAACAATACGAACCCGGCGTGGCGAGCAATCGCATAGGGGCCGTACGCCATCTTGTCGATCTCGACGACGAGCCGATCGCCCGTTTGGTACTGCTCGCCCACCGGCGGAGTACAGCATGGACAGGCTCGGCCCGGAAGGCGACCATCCAATGCGAGAAATTCGACTCGATCCGGGCTATGACTGCGGCGATGGAGTTCCACATTCGACGCGTCCAACGAGCCGATTTCGCTGCTATCCGCGCCGTGGTGACGGCGGGTGACCTGCCGGTGCCGCCGCCCGATCGCGCGGTCCTGCACCGGTTTCGCAACATCGTCGGTGATCTCGGTTGCGACTTCGACGTCGCCGCGGCCCGCGACCGGGTTCGCGGGTTTGTACACCTCACCTACTCGCGCGACCTTCTCTCCGGCAACCGCGCCCACCTGCTCGCCCTCGTCGCCGACGCCGTCGAAGTGCGCGACGCGCTACTCGAGCGCACAATCACCCGAGCCAGGCGCCGGCACTGCCGTGACCTCACCGCGACCGCCGGTCCGTGGCTGCAGGCATTCGCGGTTGCCGGCATCGGCGCACGCGCGACTCGCGTCGACGGCGTCTTTCGGATTGACCTGACATCGGAGCCGGAGCAGAGTGACGCGTTGGATCGGCTGCCGGCAGCCTACCGTCTGCCCGAACGCTGAGGTCGCGGAGTGGCTCGCTTTCACAAAGCACTCGAACAGCTGATGCGTCAGGAAGAGGGTGGACAACGCCCTCGGATTGACGAGCCGGAACACGCAGTCACTGCCGTTTCCGAACTTCGCACGCGCGTTTCCGCCGAAGAGTTTGCCATCGTTGCTCCATTTGCGAAGATCCTCCTGCAAAGCAATCGACTGCTCGAAAGCGCGATGTCGACGTCCGACGTCGCGGCGCTGACTCTGGCAGCCTGTAGGTTCCTCGGCCAACGCCACGCCTCGCCGTTTGCCCTGCGCTCCTACCACCCGACCGTCGCGGAGCACGGTTGGCAGACGCCCCATCTCGTCGTCGAGATCGCCAGCGAGGATCAACCAGCCCTGGTCAGCTCGATCTGCGAGGTCTGCGAAAGCCTGGGTGCCGGGATCGAAGTGTTGCTGAGCGCGGTTGCGCGGGTAGCTCGCGATGAGACCGGGCTCGTCCAGAGCATTCAATCGGCGGACGGATCGTCGGACGAGTGCTTGATTCACCTGCAGTTGAACGGAGTGTCGAATCCGACGGATCTGGAGAACATCTTGCGCCGCCGCCTCACAGGTCTGGGCCGCGCCCGCCGCGACGCCGGCCCCCTGCGCGCGCAATTGCGGGTGGCGATGGCACACCTCAGCAAGGGTGGGGAAGAGGACCGGGAGGCAGCTGAATTCCTCGCTTGGATAGACGAGGGGCGCATGAGCGTGGTGGGATACCAGGAGCTCGGCGCGGCCAACGCAATCAATCCCGTCGCGCTCGGCATCTATCTCGACCCGCCCGGCGAAATCGCCCCGTTCTGGCACGGCGCCGGCGCCGAGCGAACGGTGGCGTCGATCAAGACGAGAGCCGCCGATCCGGTCCGCCCGGGTGAATTTCTCGACGAGATTCAGATTCGATCGACCAGTGCGACGACGTCGGAACCTGTTGCCTATCGGATCGCCGGTTCGTTCACTGCACAAGCGCTGCGCGCCCCCACCAGCGGAGCGCCAGTGGCACGCAGGATCTGCACCGCGGTCGTGGCCGCGGCTGGCGACGACGCCGACGCCATCGACACAGCGGAGGCTAAGGTCATCTTCGACCGTTTACCGATCGATCTCGTCTTGGCGGCAGCGATCGAAGAGATTGCGGGCTTGGTAAGGGTCGTGCACGCGGCAAATGCACAATCGAGTTTTCGCGCCCATGTCACCGCCAACTACATCGCCGATTTCGCCACTTGTTCCGTTACGATCACGGTGCCGCGGAAGGACCTGGACCGCAACGCCACCGAACGCGTAACTCAGATCGTTCGCGATCACCTCGCACCGATCCTCTCCAGACACTTCGTCAGCGACGACCTGGCGGTCGTCCGACTCCACTACTTCCTCGACATCGCGGCCGAGAAAGTGCGTCCGGAGCAGCTCGGTGAGGTGCTGTCGCAGGTGCGCACGACCCTCTCCAGCTGGAGAGACGGGTCGTCGATCGATCGATCGCCGACACCACCTGCGATACGGCCTGAACCGGCGGTGGTGCCGCAACCGGCGGCGCGAGACGGATCGCACGAGGTGGAGATCGAGCCGGACGCCAAGAACGGACGCCGATTCGTCTTGCGCGTGCCGTCGTCGCGCCAATCAGGTGGGCTCAACGAGCTGATGAAGGTCGTCGACAATCTCGACTTGCAGGTCGTCGAGCACTCGAGCCGAAATGTCGCGGAGGCGATGGAGGAGCACCAACTGGTCCTGGAGATCGCGGCAGACCAGCAGCTGGACGCGGGCCATCTTGCCGAAACCCTCGCATCGATCCGGTCGGCAATCGTCGAGAACGACGTTCTCAACTCCCTTTCGTGGAAGATTGGCGCCACCGCTCGATCGATCGAGGCGCTGCGGGGTTACTGTGCCCTTTGGGGCTTTCACCAAAGTGCCAGCAGCGCGCGACCTCGGCACGCCTTGGCGCGCAACCCGGGCGCCGCAACGGCGTTCCTGCGCGCATTCGAGATCAAGTTCGACCCGCGACTGCCGATGCCCGGAGATGCGCAGCGCAAGCGGGAATTCGCCGCCGCGCGCGAGACAATCGATGCGGCGACTCGCGGCGCCGCGG
>JBGTMF010000216.1:0-7702 GCA_041743795.1 Thermodesulfobacteriota bacterium
TTAATGCGGCGGTGAACGGAGCAACCTTTGGGCAAGCGATGATGGCCGGCGCGATCGGCGGCGCGATCGGCGCGATCTCGGCGCCGATAGGTGCATACGTTCTTCAGCCGGCGCTCGGGGGACTGCTTCACGGTGTCACGAATCTCGGCTTGCAGGCGGCCGGCGAACTGGCATCGGGAATTCTCTTCGTCAGTGGGCTGGGACAATCGACTTACAGCGCCTCACAGGGAGATTTCGCCGGTCTGATTGGCTTGGGCCTCGGGCTTGCTGTCGGGGCGGTATTTGCAAAGGGAGCGCAGGCGTCGGGGGCCCAAGGAGGCAATGGGGTTGATGGGGTCGGACCCGACGAAGTTCTCCGCGGCAGCGGTGGTGACATCGTCATAGATCAGGATTCACCGTTCGCCGGTTACGATGGCGAGGTAACGCTCGTAGGATCTCAGACACCTGCGAATCCGAGCAATCGCTCAGGGCTCAAAACCGTGTTTCGAGAAAAGGTCGAGCTCACGATGATCGAGCTTGAACAGCAGGGATGGCAACCGCGGGTGGCCGAGGGGCTGCGAACGCCAGCACAGCAGGCCGGCAAGGTGGCCGCCGGTACATCGAAGACTCTCAATAGCGCTCACGTTAAGGGTTACGGTGCGGACATTATTGACCGCCGATGGGGTTGGGGTGGGCCTGCTGCAAAGCATTCGTTCAGGTTCTGGCATGAGTTGGGCGGCGCGGCTCAACGACAAGGTCTTACCTGGGGCGGTTCCTGGCGCACGTTTCCAGACCCCGCGCATGTTGAGATGATGAATTGGCGGGCCTTGCCGTGAGCAGACAACCCACCGCTCGCCGGCCAGGTGCCGGGTTACTCGTTCTAGGAGCCGCGCTACTCGTATCGCCAGCCGCCTCTCGAGCCATTCAACCGCTCAACGGAGCGGAAGCCGATACGGTCTCGCTCCTCAACGTACACCTCGACACGATCATCTCTGGAGGTCACTGGTGCCGCGGAGAGGTAGAGGGTTTCTATCGGGTAATCGTCTATAGCAACGGGCTCGAGGAAGTTCACCACCATATGTACATTCAACTTCTGAGGGTGGATTCCGAGCCGCACGACGTGCGAATCGATCTCACCCGGCCCGTGAAAGAAGCCCAGGGACTCGATCTCGTCTTCTCCGAGTTGACCATTGTCCCCACCCGATCAGCGCCATGCGCAGATGTCCTCGTCGAAGCAAATGCATTGCGCCGGACGGTTGATGGACAGCGGCACGAGCGGTTTCGGATGCGTATCACCCCAGGAGGCGACTACAAAGCCTCCTTCGAGCCTGCTGCGCGAGCTCTGAGTGAGAAGTAAGCAGCGCACCGTGGCTTTCTGGGGTTGCTGCGCTCCCCCGCGGGTCGGGCCAGCGCAAGTTGTTGGAAGCATTCGCAGAGTGACCGCCTGTGCCGCTAGATTCGGTGGTCAGAACCTCGATTTCGAGTCCCAAATGGCTTGTCTGAGCTGACGATGCGGCGCGAGACGTACCACCGGACGGGTACGGGAACGGATGCGCCGCATGTCCGGGCGGCGCGCAAGCTCTATCGCGCAGCGACCTGAGCCCCAACCCGGTTCGAGCACCGACCGCAAAGTAAGCTCGGCGAGGCGCGCGCCTCGAGACGGCAATCTCCACCTCTGGCAAGCCGGCTACGGCGGGGCGTTTCGGTGTTGCCGGCGGGGACCCGACCAAGACTCTCCACGGGGCTGGGAACCGCTCGTGTGAATCCCCGACCTCCTGCTCGGTTGAAAGTTTGAAGTGGGTGTCTGGTTAGTTTTATACAGCGGCGCGCGCAGGACGTGAGACAGGGGCCTGCGCGCGCCGCGGTTCATTCGGACGCACTCCGTAATCCAGGGCGGGTGAGCAGGCTGGACCCCGGCTTTTGCGGGGGTGTCGCAGTGGACAAGTCTCGGACTTTGTCCGTCGCCATGGTCGTTGCCCGGACCATCGTTGACCGGACCAGGGGAGTTCGCCAGAATCGCGACATGTCTGGACTGAGCCGATCTCATTTCGATGTCATCGGCGCCGAGATGGAAGCCGAGAAGGCGGAGCAGCGGCTCGAGGCGCTGCGGACGAGTCCGCGGGAACGAATCGAGATCGGTTTCATGCTGGGAGCGGTTCCTCGCGACGAAGCGACGGAACGCGCCCTCGACGAGCGCGCCGAGGCGCAGATCGAATTGGCCCGGAAAAGGCCTCGTCCGGTGCGATGACCGCGGGCCCGCTCGGCCTCCTGACCCACATTGCCGATGCGTGCTCCAGCGCCGGAGTAGACTACGCCATCATCGGCGCCATGTGGTGGGTCGCTCGTCAGCAAAGTAAACGTCAACGGGTGTATCTAGCCGGGCTAATCGGGCCAGGCCCCCATCCCCTGCAAACCCCGATTCTCCATCTCCAGCGATTCTCAGCTGATCCGGAACTTCCATCACGCCGCTTTGATTGTCGGGATGGCGCTGGTATCCACGTCACGCTCAGCGTGCCATGCGTCGTAGGCGGCCTGCATACGCAGCCACACTGCGGCACCATCGCCGAAGAGCTTGCCAAGCCGAGCTGCCATCTCCGGGGACACTGGCTTGCGGGTAGCTACGATGGCGTGAAGCTGCTGCCGGGAAATACCGAGCAGCGCGGCAATCTCACTCTTGGTCTTTCCGGTCGCCGGAAGAACATCGGCCAGCAACTCGCCCGGGTGCGCCGGACAACGCTTGGGATTACGGATCGCGGGGTACTCGGCCATGTTGGAGCTCCTTTTTAACGTTACTGCTCGAGATCGACCCGGTGCGCATCATCGTCCCTGAATTCGAAGGTGAGGCACCAAGGTCCGTTGATATGTACGCTGTATCGCGCCGGCTTGAAGCCGCGCAGTCGATGAAAGTCGAATCCGGGCAAGCTCATCTCTCGGCGGTCGCGGCGACGTCCAGACGCGAAAGACGAATGAGAACGCGCGCATGCATTCTGGCATCGATGCGCGATCTTCCGGTGGCCCACAGCCCCGCAAGCTCCTTGTTGTGGAAGCTCTTGATCATGGCCGACTGTAATCAATCAGGCTACAGCGTCAATGAGTTTCACCGACCGGACGAGGGGCTGATCACGTGCGGGTTCGACGCGGCCGGCGAGCAAACGTTGGCGCACGCGGACGCCCTCGGGCGGACGGGGGGGCGCGAGACGTACCACCGGCCGGGTACGGGACCGGATCCGCCGCATGTGTTGTACTCGACGAGTGAGAGCGAGTACGACGGGTTGGGACGGGTGCTGGCGGTGTACCAGAACCGGCATCTGGTGAACGCACCGATGAAGACGATGCGATACGACACAATGGGGCGGAAGATCGAGCAGCAAGCCGCCAATTTTGGCGGCATCTTACCAACCTGAAGGGTACCCACTTGATCCCATACTGAGCGAGGCTTGCGATGGCTGAGGTCTTGGGGCGAGGGGCCTTTTCATTCACACGCGGGTGGATTTCCGTCGGCGGGCGCGCCGCAGGAAGTCGGGGAGGAATCGGACGAACTTGAGCTCGCGGTGAACGGCGTCGTGGAAAACTTTGTCGGCGGTCCAGAACTCGCCATTCGAAAGCTCGGCCAGAGCGGCGTAGGTGGCATCGTAGACCATGCGCTGGTTGAAGTGGTCGGCGATCTCTCTCGCGCGCCGGCGCAACTCGGGGTGGGTGCGGATCTGAATGGGCGCCTGATCGAGAAGCGCCTGTGCGGCCTTTCCTTTTGCTGCCTCGAGGAGTCCGTCGTGCACGCGGCGGCGGATGACGCTGTCGACCTCGGCGGCAAAGATCGGTGGGGCGATCAGCTCGATGCCGGCGCGGATCGATTCGCTCACCAGCTTGCGCGCCGCCGCGCGGTGCGTCTCGCCCTTGAGCACCAGCTTGACCGCCACGCTCGCGTCGACGCAGCGCACCTCACTCATGTGCGCGCGTTGCGAATCTCGCGGAGGTCCCGGGCAGAGTCAAAGCTGCCGGGGATTTCTTTCGCCAGCCGGTCGCATTCGCGAAGCCAGGCAAGCTGCTCGCGACGGATCTCCTTCTCGCTCCTCCCCGTCGTCGAGACGCGCTCGCAGATCCGAGCCGCGAGCTTGAGCTGCTCGGGCGAAGGGAGTCGCGCGGCCAACTCGTCGATCTCGGCCAACGTCGTCGCTCGGTTCTTCATGTCTCGAAACTCCTGGTGCCGCCTCAGCGTACGCTGGCGGCCGGCTCTTTGAGCTTTTGCCTCGCCTCGATCGCGTAGAGCCAGTTCAAGAGGCTCTTCTCATCGTCCTCGGAGAGCGGGGCGAGCGAGAGCACGCGATCGGCCCGCTTGCCACTGGCGGGACGTGCTGGGCTGCGTGGTGCATCGTCGAGCAGCAAGTAGTCGATCGAGACATCGTATGCCTTGGCGATCTTCACGATGACGTCGACTGAGGGCATGACCCGCCCATTCTCGTAGCGGCTCACCAGCCGGCCATCGATCTGGGAATGGAAGGCGAGTTCGTCTTGGGACAAACCTTTCTCCTTCCGGAGCTGCTTGAGCTTCTCTCCAAGCGACACGTCAGCCACCTCCGGCGGATACGCTACCCACAGTGGTGGCGGTTTGGTACGTTGGTCCGTGTTCATCGTGTGCTGCACCTTGGCACCTCGTGCACTTCGTGGCAATTTGCCGTGCGTCTCATGTGCAGCGAATTCGTCGGAGTATCGGTGGCCCGCATCCCAGATGCAGAGGGGGCTTCGCTCACCCCGCGGGCTCCCCCCGCGGGTCGGACCAGCGCAAGTTTGTTGGAAGCATTCGCAGAGTGACCGCCTGTACGGCTAGATTCGGTGGTCAGAACGTCGATTTCGAGGTCGGAATCACGGCCATAGCAGGTCGGTCTGGCGCAGAGCCGAGCGCCGTTCCACTGCTCCGCTCTTCGGCTGATTTTCCACTCCGAATCGCAGGCCGCGATTGGTCTTTCGCTAACTCCTCGTCGTCGCCGCGCTCTACGGTATTACCTCAGTCCGTCGGCCCCTGCTTCATTCCAGGCCCACAAATCGCAGGAACTCCCGCGCCGTTCGCTTGCCGCTACGCTTGCGGTTCCACTCCTTCACTTTTGTTTCGAAGGCCTCGACCTGGTTGCAGTTCCATCTCTCGGTCGATTTTAGCTCGCGCAAGGTATGCTCGCCGTCCCACTCGTGCGGGCAGTCGACGACCTCGCTGATGCCGAGCTTGGTGACGCCCCAGTTGTCGTCGGTCTTGATCTCGAACGGGTGCGAGCGGCAGGTGACCGGGCGGTGCTCGTAGATGCCGCACATGTTGTCGTCGCCGAGAAACATGCAGCGCCGGGGTGACTGGTCCCACTTCCACCTCAGCCCCATCGCGACCCGTCGATTGCCGAGGCGAATCCACAGCGAGTCGCGCTTCGACATCTCGACGTTGGAGAAGAAGTGGACGAAGTCGCGCGCCGGCATGCCGGTGGCTTCCATGATGCGGTGCACGTCACCGCCGGTGATGAGGACGATGGTGCCCTTGCAACAGTTGCCGCAGCCGGTGCAGCTGAACTTGAGCCACTTGCGCCAGTCTTCCTTCTTCGCGCTCATCAGAAGCCTCCCCCCCACGCCCAGCTCTGCAACTTCATCGTCCTGCGGTAACACAGCGTCTTGGTCCTGTCACCGCAGGGGCGCTGGCGGCGATCAGCTGTCAGCTGTCAGCTTTCTGACTGGCTGTCGGGTCGCTTGGGCCGCTCCTGCGGGGGCGGGGGAATCCGGGCTGGACGGAACCGGTTCCTGCGGCTAGGTCTTTTGCATGCCTGAACGTTACGAGTGTTTCGAACTGACGTTGGCCGACGGTATCGCGCACCTGCGCATGAGCCGGCCGGAGAAGCGCAACAGCATGATCCCCGCCTTCTGGCGCGAGTTGCCGGAGATCATCGGCGCCATCGACGCTGCCGGCGAGGCGCGGGTGGTGGTCATCTCCTCCAGCGGGCCGCACTTCACTGCCGGCATGGACCTCGCCGTCTTCGCCAACGAGGACGGCGTTGGCGTGGCGAAGGCCGTGCGCGGTGCACGGTTGTACGACACCATCGGCCTGTTGCAGCAGACCTTCAGCTGCCTCGAGCGTTGCCGGGTTCCGGTGATCGCCGCCGTGCAGGGAGGCTGTATCGGCGGCGGTGTCGATATGGTGACCGCCTGCGACCTGCGCTACACGACCGAGGACGCGTTCTTCTGCGTGCAGGAGATCAACATCGGCATGACGGCGGACGTCGGAACATTTCCCCGCCTGGCGAAGATCATTCCCGAGGGCATCGCCCGCGAGATGGCCTACACCGGTCGGCGCCTGCCGGCATCGCGCGCCCGCGAAGTCGGCCTCGTCAACGAGGTGTACCCCGATCACGATGCGCTGCTCGCCGCCGTCATGGATACCGCTGCGGAGATCGCCGCCAAGTCGCCGCTGGCGATTTACGGATCGAAGCGGATGATGAACTACGCGCGCGATCACTCGACGGCGGACGGGCTCGACTACATCGGCGTGTGGAATGCCAGCATGTTCCAGCCGACGGAAATGGCCGAGGCCTTCGCCGCCAACCGCGAGAAGCGCAAGGGGGCGTTCACCCCCTTGCCACCGCGCAGGACGCAGATTGACTGATCCGGACATCAAATACGACGCGGTCGTCGTCGTGTCGTTCGGCGGCCCCGAGCGCGCCGAGGAGGTGATGCCGTTTCTCGAGAACGTCACCCGCGGCCGTGACGTGCCGCGTGAGCGACTCCTCGAGGTGGCGAAGAACTACGAGCTCTTCGGCGGAGTCAGCCCGATCAACGCGCAGAATCACGCGCTGGTCGCCGCGCTCACGGCGGTGCTGCGTCAGCAGGGGCCCGATCTGCCGGTATACTTCGGCAACCGCAATTGGGCGCCGTTGCTCGAGGACACGGTCCGCCAGATGGCCGACGATGGTGTCGAGTGCGCGCTCGCTTTCGTCACCTCGGCGTACAGTTCGTACTCGGGATGCCGGCAGTACCTCGAGAACATCGAGAGCGCACGCGCCGCGGTCGGCGCGCGAGCGCCGGTGATCGACAAGCTGCGCGCCTTCTGGAATCACCCCGGCTTCATCGTGCCGATGGCGGAAGCCGTCGACGCCGCCCTCGCGGCAATCCCCGAAGACCGGCGGACGGACGCGCGCTTGGTCTATACGGCACACAGCCTGCCGCTCGGCCTCGCCCGCTCCAGCGACTACGAGCTGCAGCTGCGCGACGCGTGCGGCTTGGTGGGACTGCGCCTGAGCCAGGCGATCTCATGGGACCTGGTGTTCCAGAGTCGCAGCGGGCCGCCGTCGCAACCGTGGCTCGAGCCGGACATCCTCGATCACCTGACGGCGCTGGCCGAGCAGGGGGTGCGCGACGTCGTCAACCTGCCGATCGGCTTCATCTCCGATCACATGGAGGTGGTGTTCGACCTCGACACGCAGGCGAAACAGCGGGCGGCGGAACTCGGTATCGAATACACCCGGGTAGCGACGGTCGGCACGCACCCCCATTTCGTCCAGATGATCCGCGAACTGATCCGCGAGCGCGTCGATTCGCTCTCCGCCGTGAGGTCCCTGGGAAACCTGGGCCCGCGCCCCATGCCGTGCGCCCCCGAGTGCTGCCCGCCGCCGCATCGACACCGCCCCGCGGATTGAGCGAGAACGATGACCGATCCGTGGCGCGCCAGCCGAAGCAAGCGAACGGCGGGCGAAACGCC
>JBGTMF010000217.1:0-4025 GCA_041743795.1 Thermodesulfobacteriota bacterium
TTTCTCTGAAAACCGGGCCTTTGGCTACACTTAGGCTACACGTAGGCTACAGTTCTTCTACAGAACTCACTGGGTTCCGACGGGCGATCGTCCACCTTCCCCACCCATTGGGGATATTGATGGCAAAGTGGCTCATTGACGTCACAACCTGCCCGCAGTACCGTTGAGACCATGACTCGTAAGGCGACCACTTTCCGCATGGAACCGGCGGTCCAGGCAGCGCTCGAGACGCTTGCGAAGACGATCAGACGCCCGATGAATCAGCTCGTCAACGAGGCGGTCAAGGATTATGTCACGCGGCGGGGCGCGGAGGTCGAGCGCGATCTCGAAGCGACTCTCGCGCGCTTGCGCGATTACCGCGAGCGCGATCCCGACTTCGAGGAAGCGATCGCGCACGTCGCGAGAGCCGAGGCCGATCTCAGTAAGAACGACCCGGTCGAGGGCGAGGTTGTCATCGGCACATTCGTCGACGGCCGCTTTGTCGAGGAAAAAGAGCGCGGTCCCGTACAAACGGAGATCGACCAGCTTCTCAATGGTTGAGTGGGACGCTGACAGTCCCGAGCTTGCCGCGAACCTCGAGCGGGTGCTTCGCGAAATCGTGCGCGACGCGCGAGCGCGCGTGCTGCCCAGCGTGGAAGCGGCACGCCGCTGGCACGAGGAAACAATGCACGGCCTGGACGTGCCCGACCGAAAATATGTCGGTGCGTTCCGCGGCGAACCTGGACTCGAGCGAGTGCAGGTCCGGATAGGCGCGCACTTCGGTGTGGCGGCCGAAGAAGTCGCGCAAGCGCTCGAGCAGTTCGAACGGCGATTGCGGCGAGTCGTTCGCGCGCTCGACGAACGTATTCCACTCGGCACCGAGCTTGCCGCCGATCAGGTTGCGGCGATTCTGGACGTTTGCGCTTGGGCCCACGCAGAGTGGGTACGCCTCCACCCCTTTGCCAACGGCAACGGGCGCACAGCGCGGCTTTGGGTCGACAGCATCGTCACCCGATATGGGCTGCCCCCTTTCGTGCCGCCGCGGCCACGGCCCAGTGGCGCGTACGGGGCTGCGGGCGAGCAAGCAATGCTAGGTCATTGGAAACCCACGGCGACCGTGCTGCGTAGCTTACTCGACGAATTCTCCGAGATCGTGCAGCCGCCAGATGATTGAGTCGGCGCTTTTGGGACGATTGCACGACCACGCGAGTTGCAACGAGTCGTGCAGTCGTGCACGCGTCCCGTATCGGTCACCGTTCGACCGGTCGCTCCTTCAAAAGATGCGTCTTTGTGCGAGACCCTGTCGCCGGAAGAGTGGAGAAAGACGTTCCATGCATGGCTGGACTCGCACGATCCGGACCTGCCCGTCTTATCGGATGAGGCGCTACGCCGCGAGTCGATCTACGAGGATCGTTAGTGAGTCACCTCGTCGACACGAATGTCCTCACGCGACTGATCGTCGTCAACGATCCCCTCTCCCAGGCGGCGCGAGCTGCAATCGACCAGCTGCAGCAGAACGGAGCCGGCTTGGTCGTCACGAGCTGTTCAGCGGAGCGACCATGACCAGCGACATAGAGGAGGTGTGTTCACGAGACCTACCGTAGAGGAAGGTACCGGACCTGCCCCTCCCATTCACCATCCAAGCTGCATTCCGCGATGAGGATAATCTCCTCAATCGCCAATGCGACCGGTACTCTGTGGCCGATCTCAAAGACGCCCACCATCCGCTTTCCAGCTCGAATGCGGTCATAGGCGTGTCTTGTCATGGTTGACACATCGTGGGTTAGCACCACGCGCCCCTCGGTGGCGGCCCATTCCAAGACGGCAGGATCCCGGGCCCCCCGCATCTCGGTGTCACGGATACGCACGATGTCAAAATCAGGACGGCGGCGCAGCAGGCCGCGCACGATCCAGTCGTTCAGGTTTTCGTCGGCAGCGAAACTGATCACGACGGCCGTGCCGCTCGCCGTGCGAGAAGTCGGTCGCGCACGCCTTGCGGATCAAACCGAGCCTCGTTCTCTGCCCGGGCGGCGGCTCCCGCTTCCTCCCGTCGCCGGAGATATGCATCCACATCGGCACGGCGTCGGAGGTAGTAAGCGATCACCGCATACACGTCGGCGAGATCGAGTGATGGGTACATGGAAACGATATCCTCAGCGCTGGCGCCGTCGCTGAAGGCTCCAACGACGGTATCCAGCGCGACTCGGGTCCCACCAACCCGCATCACGCCGTCTTCGTCTTCCGCCAACGGCAAACGTTCAACAGCAATCGCCAGGGACATTCGTTCACCTCTCCGCTGGGTAGAGATCATACTCGTCTGCCGCCACGTTTTCGAGTTCCGAGTCAGGACTCAAAGAAATGGCCGTTTTACCATTGCTCCACACCACGACGGTGTAGTGCCTGCCGAGCATCACTATGCAACAAGCTGGTGGATCGACTTGCCGTCCCACTCCTCGTTTGTTGGTTGCGCCAGGAAATTTGCCAGACACTTGGCGAGATCGACCAAAGCCGGCAGCGGCAATTCAATGACGAAGACCGGAAGAAACGGTTCGCCATCATGGGTGACGCGGAAGTTGCCGTCGGGTTGACGCTCCACGACCAAGAATCCCTTCAGTGAATGCTGCCTCTCGAAGGCCTCAACTGTCTTTCGCACTTTTCCTTCGTCCTTGGACAGCGCTGTCCAACAGACGCGCCCCCTGCTGACCCACGGAGAATCCGTGAACCGAAACCGAGATACGAGCCCCGAGGCATCGCCCGATGTCGTATATCCGCTTGATGGCAGGTCGGTACCCACAGACCCCGTCGGGTGACTCAAGGCGTTCCGCAAGTGTATCAGTACGCGCTCCAGTGTCACCGTCGTCGGAAACGTGTTGCAGGTGATGTGGCTGCGTGTGAGCCCCCAACGGTGCGGAACGTCGGTGATAGCCTCTCTAAAAAAGGCTTTCCGGTTTGCTCGCATGGCCGACAGGAGTTCGGTGCAGTTGGTTAGAAGTGATTGAAGGACACACACGGTCAGTGTGGCGTCGTATTTCTCAGAAGGTCGCAGCGTTGCTGTGAGCGAGCAGTAATGGGCCAGCAACTTCCCCGCGTGTAACGCGAATCCCGCTTGGATTCGGTTACCGGGTTCCCTGAAGTACTCCATCGAGTCCTTTCTTTAGTTGATAGATGAACCTCTCCGGGTTCCTCGGATGCCGTGGGGTGTCCTCCCTGGCTTCAGTCGAGATCGCCAAGAGTTCAGCCGACGCCGTTGGGGGACAACAACGAATCCAACTTAGCGGCCGCCTCCTTCTGCATGGATGGCAGGACGTGCGAGTAGGTATCCAGCGTCAGGCTGATCTGGGCGTGGCCGAGGCGCTCCTGGACGATCTTCGGGTGAACGCCTTGCGACAACAGTAACGTCGCGGCCGTGTGGCGGAGGTCGTGGAAACGGATCTTGGGTAGGTCCGCCCCCTGGAGGAGCGGCTGGAACGAGCGCCGCAGGAGGTTGCTCTTGCGGATGGGGTTGCCCTCGGTGTCGCAGAAGACCAGCGGGCCCGGGGTTCCGGCGGCGAGCATTCGTTTGCGGTGTTCGTGGAGTGCGGCGGTTGCGAACTCGGGCAGCTCAACCCGGCGCCGGCCCTTTGCTGTCTTCGGTTCGGTGAATTGGAGGATGCCGCCGTCTTCGGACAGCTGGCGGCGGACGGTCAGCGCGCCTTGTTTCATATCGACGTCTTCCCAGTGGAGGCCCAACAGCTCCCCTTGGCGGAGGCCGGTCGCTACGGCGAGCACGTAGACGGCATGCAATCGATCTTCGCGGGCGGCTTGGAGGAGCTGGCCGACCTGCGCGGCGTCGAGCACTTGCATGGTTCGGCGCTTCGCCTTCGGCTTTTCCACGGCGTCGGAGACGTTGCGAACCACGAGATTCCACTTGAGCGCCTGGCCGAGCGCTTTGTGGAGGACGGCGTGCACGAGCTGGCGCATTCGCGGTGATGCGCCCGCCTTTTGAAAGTAAAGCGGATTTTTAAAGCTGGCGTGCGGATTTGAACCGCAGACCTGCTGATTACGAA
>JBGTMF010000218.1:0-5569 GCA_041743795.1 Thermodesulfobacteriota bacterium
GAGGGCGCGGGCGATCGGCGCGCTGGCCGGCGGCGATGCCATCGAGCTCGGCTTTCAAGCCAACCGCAACCCGCCCGTCCTGCGCAGCCACGACCGATTCGGCCACCGCGTCGATGAAGTCGAGTTTCATCCCGCCTGGCACGAACTGCTGCGCATCTCGGTCGAACACGAACTGCACTCGCTGCCGTGGCGCGATCCGCGACCGGGTGCGCACGTCGCCCGCGCCGCCATGTTCTCGGTCTTCTCGCAAGCCGAGGCGGGTCACGGCTGCCCGATCTCCATGACATACTCGTGCGTACCGGCCCTGCGCGCCCAACCGGAACTCGCCGCAGAGTGGGAGCCGCGACTCACGTCCGCCACCTACGATGCCCGCTTCATCCCTGCCGCCGGCAAGAACGGCGCGCTCTGCGGCATGGCGATGACCGAGAAACAGGGCGGCTCCGATGTGCGCGAGAACACTACCCGCGCCGAGGCCATCGGTGCCGGCGGCTCTGGCGGCCAATACGCACTGACTGGCCACAAGTGGTTCTGTTCGGCGCCGATGTCCGATGCCTTCCTCGTCCTCGCCAAAACTGGCAAGGGAATTTCCTGCTTCCTCTTGCCGCGCTGGACGCCGGACGGCAGCCGCAATCACATCAACATCCAACGTCTCAAGGACAAGCTCGGCAATCGGTCGAACGCCTCCTCGGAGGTCGAGTTCGACCGCGCTTGGGCGCAGATGGTCGGCGAGGAGGGGCGCGGCGTCCCCACCATCATCGAGATGGTCAACCACACCCGGCTCGACTGCGTCATCGGCGCCAATGCGATGATGCGCCAGGCGGTTGCCCAGGCGACGCACCACTGCGCGCATCGCGCCGCCTTCGGCAAGAAGCTCATTGAACAGCCGTTGATGCAAAACGTCCTCGCCGACCTTTGCGTCGAGTCCGAGGCGTCGACCGTCACCATGATGCGGCTGGCCCGCGCCTATGACGGCGCCGCCAGCGATACCCGTTCGCGCCAATTCGCCCGCCTGACGACGGCGATCGTCAAGTACTGGGTATGCAAGCGCACGCCGATGCAGGTCGTCGAGGCGCTCGAATGCCTCGGCGGCAACGGCTACGTCGAGGAGTCGGCGATGCCGCGCCTCTATCGAGAAGCGCCGCTGAACGGCATCTGGGAAGGTTCGGGCAATGTCATGTGTCTCGACGTCCTGCGCGCCATTGGCCGCGGCCCGGAGGGCACCGAGGCCTTCTTCGATGAAGTCGCGCTGGCCGGCGGCATGGATCCCAGATTCGATCTCTTCGTCGAGAAGGTGCGCGAGGGACTCAATGACGTCGACGGCATCGAGGGCCGCGCCAGGCGTTTCGTCGAGCGCCTCGCCATCGCCTTCCAGGCATCGCTGTTGCTGCGCCACGGTGACGCCGCCGTCGCCGAGGCCTATCTGGCGACGCGCCTCGACGGAGACCACGGCTACGCTTTCGGAACCTTGCCGCGCCACGTCGAGTGCGCCCGCATCATCGAGCGCGCCCGCCCGCTGATCGACTAGCCTTTGAGAAACCGCACAGCATGCATCGACAAGTTTGTCCTGAGCACAGTCGACCAGCCCAGCCTGGGCGGTTCTCCAAGCTGATTTTAAAAGACTTTTCCGCTCGCCCTGAGCCTGTCGAAGGGCCGTCTCGGGGTGTTTCAACAGGCTGTTTGGTCCCGCTTCGTGCTTCGTGGTTCAGATTTTTTCTATCCCACCCACCCGTCCAATCGAGGAGGCCCGATCGATGCCCGACGCAGCGATGCGCTACGAGAAGAAACACGCCGTCATCCACGGCAAGAAGATGGCTTATGTCGACGTCGGCAGCGGTGACCCAATTGTCTTCCTGCACGGCAATCCCACATCGTCGTACCTCTGGCGCAACATCATCCCGCATCTCGAAGGGATGGGGCGCTGCATCGCACCCGATCTCATCGGCATGGGCGACTCGGAGAAACTCGACGCCAGCGGCCCCGATTCCTACCGCTTCGTCGAGCACCGGGATTATCTGCACGCGCTTCTCGCCGAACTCGGCGTGACGGCGAATGTCACCCTGGTCATCCACGACTGGGGCTCGGCACTCGGTTTCGATTGGGCCAACCAACACCGCGACGCCGTCAAGGGAATCGCCTACATGGAAGGCATCGTCCAGCCGGTGACCTGGGCCGATTGGCCGAAGGCGGCGAAAGACGTCTTCCAGGCATTCCGCTCGCCACAGGGCGAAGCGATGATCCTCGAGCAGAACCTCTTCATCGAAGCCGTTCTGCCGACTTCGATCGCGCGCAAACTGAGCGAGGCGGAGATGGAAGCGTACCGAAAGCCGTTCGCCGTGCCCGGCGAGGGCCGGCGGCCCACCCTGACATGGCCGCGCCAGATCCCGATCGAGGGCGAACCGGTCGACGTCTGCGAGATCGTCGCCAGTTACGGCCAGTGGCTTGCGACATCCGACGTGCCGAAGCTCTTCATCAATGCCGAGCCCGGCGCCATCCTGCGCGGTGCGCCGCGAGAATTCTGTCGCACCTGGCCCAACCAGCGGGAGATCATCGTCCAGGGAATCCACTTCATCCAAGAGGATTCGCCAGACGAAATTGGCGCCGGAATCGCCGAGTGGCTGCGCGCCTTGGCTTGACGGTCCGTGGAGTGAGGCTCTTCGACAAGAAATTCGGCGCCGATTTCGTCGCCGCACTGCCACACACTCCCGGAGTGTACGTGTTTCGCGACGACAAGGGCGACGCCCTCTACGTCGGCAAGGCGGTCAGCCTGCGCCGCCGACTTTTCTCCTATCGCAACGCGAGCCGGCGCAAAGGGCATCGCAAAATGCGCGTTCTGGTAAGTCGGGCGACTTCCCTGGAAGTGCAGCCGCTCGCGTCCGAAGGCGAAGCACTGCTGCGGGAGAACGAGCTGATTCTCGCGCTGCGGCCGCCCTACAACGTCGACGGCGCCTACTCGTTTCTCTACCCGTTCATCGGCTGCCGCAGCACCCCCGATGGCGATCTCTATTGCTTCACCACGCATCCGTCCGCGTACCAAAGCTTCGACTTCCGCTGGCATGGAGCGTTTCGCTCGCGACTGCGCGCCCGTCAGGCCTTCGACGCGCTGATCGAAATCCTGGCGCTGTTGGCCCACATCGAGCCCGTTTCACGCCTACCGCCGCACCCGAGAAAACGCGGCTCGCGCTTGGTCGGTTTTCGCCAATTGCACCCCGAGGTTCGCGGCCATGTCGAAACGCTCCTGACCGCGGCGGAACCGGCGACGCTGACAGCGATTGCCGAGTTTCTCCTGGAAAAGCCGCGCGCTCGACGCGATGCCGGACACGTCCAGGAATGCCTTCGCTGCTTGGCGGCGTTCTGCGAAACCGACTTGCGCAAGTTGCGCAACGCCCTCGACAGCGCCGGCCTCGCGGGTACCTTCGTCGACCAACGTCAGCGCGACGCTCTCTTCATCACCACCATGGCGCGCGCCGAGTCCACTCGCTGAGGCAATCGCCGATTCCGCCGGTGGTGGTGCTCACTCGGAAAAAGATAGACTCGATCATGACAAACCGATCTGCCGCGACCACCCCTCCGCCAGGTAGGGATTCGCCGCGATCCCACCACCTCACCGCGAATCGCCTCCGCCATCACCTGCTCGAGTGGGGTGAGCGTGGACCGGTCGTACTGTTGCTGCACGGTTTTCTCGAGCACGCCCACACCTGGCACCTGGTCGCCCCGCGCCTGGTCGCCGCCGGTTTCCGCGTCTTCGCGCTCGACTGGCGCGGGCACGGCGACTCCCAGTGGATTGGCGCCGGTGCCTACTACCACTTCGCCGACTACACGGCGGACCTGGCCGCCATCGTGCCGCAGCTCGCCGACCGCGTCGCCTTGGTCGCGCATTCGATGGGAGGGGGAGCGGCGCTGAACTACGCCGGCACTTTTCCCGAATGCGTGTCGGCCATGGTCTCCGTCGAGGGCCTCGGCATCCCGGACAGCGACCCCGACAATACACCCGAACGCTTTCGCGGGTGGGTCGAGGATCTGGCGCGGGTCGGTCAACGATCGCCGCGCCGCTTCACGCTCGATGCGGCCGCGCAACGCCTGCACCAGGGAATCTTCCATTTCTCCGCCGCCGCGGCGCAGCACATGGCAGAACACGGGACGCGCGGCGACGGTGATGCGCGCGTGTGGAAGTTCGACCCGCTGCACCAGACCCGATCGCCGCAGCCGTACTACACCGCCCAGGCGCGCGCCTTCTGGCGGCGCGTCACCTGTCCTGTGCTCTACATCGACGGCGGCGACTCGCCGCTGACGCTGCCGGCGACCGAGTTGGCGGAACGCCTGCGGATCTTGCGCGCCCGACGCGTCACGATTGCCGCCGCCGGACACCACCCGCACATCGAGCAACCCGAAACATTCGCGAACGAAGTCGTCAGCTTCCTGCAAAGTGTCCTACCGGCAGCAGGGTGAATCCGTGCGCGGCGCTCAGAGCCGCCGGCGGTGCGTCTTCGCTGGCACTCCGACGGCGACGTGATCATCCGCAACATCTTTGACGACGACGCAGTTGGCGCCGATCTTGACGCGGTGGCCGACGCGGATCGGCCCGAGGACGACGGCTCCGGCGCCGATGTGGACGTCGTCGCCGATCGTCGGGCCGGTCAACTCGAAGACCAGCTCGGCGCGGTTGGACAGACCCACCAGGACGAACGGGGAGATGCTGACGTTGCTGCCGATCGTCGTCACCCCGTCCAAGACGATCTGCCCGTGCGCGAGATGGAGTCCTCCGCCGATGCGAACCGTACTGCCGATCGACACCGAGAACAGCGTCTGGCTGGTCCGCATCAAGAGAAACGCCGGCAAGGTGAATCCCGCTCCGTCGAGAAAGATCTGCAACCGGTACACCAGATTGGCGGCGAAGGTCTGCGTCATCAACGTCGTGTAGAGCAGGCGCAGCCAGGTCGGCCATGTCGGTCGCATGCGCGGCAGCCAGGTCGAATAAGCGTCGAGATCGAGCTTCACCAGCCGCCGCGTCTCCGCCCACGAGACGATCGGCTGCCTCGCTACGACCGTGGTCACCCAGCTCGGAGGGTCGCCGGCGGACCGACGACTCCTACCTTGCGGCGGATCCGTTTCATCACCGTGCTGGTTCGATGCGCTCATGCTCACTCGACGCGTCCATTGCCGGCTGCGTCCGCCGGCGGCGCCCGACGGATACACCACGAACAGCGTCCGGTCGAGCCATGTCGCCGCGGCCGATACCCCGACCGGGATCAGCCGCGCGTCTGGCGGACGGCCCGGTTGGTCAGCGCAAAGAGCAACGCCAATGCCATCAGGGAGGCGTTCAACCAGTACGGCGCAACCGGCGCCATCTCGTAGAGCGCTGAGCCCAACATCGGTCCGATGATGTTGCCGACGACGCCGACCGAACTGGTCATGCCCGCCACCTCGCCCTGCTCTTCCGTCGTCACCGACACCGAGGCGCCGGCGGCGGCGCCCGGCCGGATGAGACCGAAGCCGCCGCCCATGAGGCCGAGGGCGACGACGTAACCGGGCATCGCCGACGAGGCGACGAACAGCAGGAACCCCGCCAGCG
>JBGTMF010000219.1:0-2706 GCA_041743795.1 Thermodesulfobacteriota bacterium
GTCGCCGCGTCCGGGGGCGCGCGACCCGGCGGCCGAGAACTCGACGGTAAGGGGCGGCGTGCCGGCCGTCGTCGACGCCGTCGCCTGGGCCACCGGGGAGAGATCCCCGCTGGGCGAGTACTCGATACGGCTCAGCTGCGCATCGGGGTTGTCGCCGAAGAAGGCGGTGCCAAACTCGAGTACGTACAGCGCGCCGTCCGCGCCGACCGCCAGGTCGATCGGGCGCAGGAAACGCTCCCACGGAAGCATTCGTTTCACCGAGCCCAGTTCGCCGTTCTCGTCGACGTCGACAGCGGCGATGATGTCGCGGGTCCATTCGGTCATCAGCAGCCGGTCGCGAAAAGGGGCAGGCAATTGGAACGGTGCGCGGGCATCGGCCGTGCGGTAGAAGACGCCCGCAATCGCGGTGCGCCCGGAGAACCCGACGTTCGCTTCCGAAGGCAGCGCGTTGCCGAGGGCGAGTTCGGTGACGGTCTGGTAGTCGTAAGCGAGCAGCGATGGCACGAACTCCTCGCAGGAGAACGGTTCGCCGACTTCGCCGGTTTCGAAGTCGTATCGGCTGTAGGGCAGGTTCGATGCGATACAGTATGGCCAACCGTAGTTCGCAGGCATGTCGGCGAAGTTGATCTCGTCGTAGCCGCGCGGCCCGCGCGGCGCATCTTCGAACGCGTCGGGGCCGACCTCACCCCAGAACAACCGACCGGTGGCGGGGTCGACGGCGATGCGGAATGGATTGCGGTTGCCCATCACGTAGATTTCGGGGCGTCCGGCGGATCCGTCGCGCGGGAACATGTTGCCGTCGGGAATGGATCCGTCCGGATTGATGCGCAGGATGCTGCCGCGCAAGTCGAACGGATTCTGCGCTGTGCGCTGCGAGTTCTCGGTCTCGAAGCCGGGGCGCTCGTCGAGCGGTGCCGAACCCATGGAGGCAAAAGGGTTGGTGTTGTCGCCGACGGAGAGAAACAGGCTCCCGTCCGGCGCGAAGGCGAGTGAGCCGCCCTCGTGGCAACACTGGCGTTCGCTCGGTACCTCCAGCAGGTCCTCGCGGCTGTCGAGATCGAGAGTGCTGTCGCGATTGAGACGAAACGCCGACAGAATGTTGCGCCCGGGCGGTCCGGACGGCGGCGGGTCGGTGATCGGCGAAGCGTGGTAGAGATAGAGCAGGCTGTTGCGGTCGAAATTCGGATCGAGTGCCAGGCCGAGCAGGCCGCTCTCGGAGGTCGTGTCGACCGGCAGCATTCCCGCCTCGACGACCTGTCCGGTGTCCGGCCGCCAGACGCGCAGCTCGCCGGTGCGCTCGATGTAGAGGACCCGTCCATCGTTGGCGACGGCGAGTTCCATCGGATTCTGCGGCACCGAGGTGAGGACGATGCGGCTGTAGTTGTTCGGCGCGGCTGCCCAGCGAATGCCTTCGAGGAGGTGGCGTTGGAACAGTGGGTCGTACCAGGTCTCGGGGCGGTGTCCGAGGTTGGTGTAAAAGGAGCGCCCGCCCTCGAACTCTTTGTACCAGGCGATGGGGTGGTCGTCGCCCATCGAGGGAGTGTCGGGAAAGTTTGGGTAGATGAACCCCTCTTCGTCGATGGTCAGAAGGATTGCATGGTCGCTGCGCGGGTTGCGGTCGAAGTTGTAGATCTCGTCGGTGAAGAGAAATCTCTCGGCAAGGTGCTCGGTGGATCGGTGTAGCTGGTCCTCGGTGGTGACCTCGACTTCGACCGGCAGCAGCGGATGCGAGATGAAGTAAGCGCCGACCAATTGCCCGTACCATGGCCATTGATGCTCGGTGTCGGCGGCGGAGTGAACACCGACATATCCCCTGCCAGAGCGGATGAAGCGCTGCAGCGCCGCTTGCTGCTCCCCGTCGAGAACGTCGCCGGTGGTATTGGCGAAGACGACGACGTCGAAAGCGGCGAGGTCGTCGTCGTTGAAGACGGTCGGATCCTCGGTCAGGGTGGCGTTGATCTCCTCCTCTTGGGCAAGTGAGTTGAAGAAGACGACCGCGTCGTCGATGGACGGATGGCGAAAGCCGCGGGTCAGCGAGAAAACCAGCGTCTCGATAGGGCCACTTTCCACCGGCGGTGAATCGTCGTCGCCGCCGCAGGCGGTGAACACCAACAAGATGAAGAGGATGGCGAGTTTCTGGCGCAATTTCGTCATGAACAGCTCCCGTCGCCGACGGCGTTTCGCAACCGTCGATCGCGCACTCATAGCCGCCGCGGTCGAGCCGCCGCAACCAAACGTCAATGGCGCGCAGGTCGCCGATGCGCCCGCTTGTATCTTTGCAGACGGGGGAGCAGTTCTTGACGAACTGACGGAACGAGCGGTGGACTTCGGCCGACACGCTGCGCCGCCGGTGTGACTGTGCAGGCGAACTGGATGATCAGGTGGACGAGTCATTCGACGTAGTGGTCGTCGGCGCTGGACCGGCGGGGATCGCCGCCGCTATCGCGGCCGCGGCGGCAGGTGCCCGTACGCTGCTCGTCGAGCGTAGCGATATACTCGGCGGCAACGCCGGCAACGCATTGGTGCACACCATCTGCGGCCTCTACTTCGCCGATCGCGACGGTGCGCCGGCGTATGCGCATCCGGGGTTTCCGCGCCGCTTCGCGGAAGCGCTGCTGCGCGGCGGTGCGGCGGGCGCGGCGGAAAAGTCGGGGCGCGTATACGTGTTGCCGACCTATCCGCATCTGGTGGCGACCGTGGCGCGTG
>JBGTMF010000220.1:0-2717 GCA_041743795.1 Thermodesulfobacteriota bacterium
CCTTGCCGCCGTTGGCCTTGCTGCTGCGTTTGCCGCGCGTCGTGGCGCCGCCCGACGGTGACGCCGCTGAGAGGTCGACCGGGTATTGCGCTGCCGGGCCGCGGTAGAGGTCGACGTGATTGCCGAGAGCCAGCTCCGAGGCGATGGTGTCGACGCGCTCGTTACCGGGCACGCCCGCGTGACCGGGCACGTAGGTCCATGCGACCCGCGTGCCGGTGCCGCGCACCAGCGAGTCGAGCTTTTCCCAGAGGTCGCGATTGAGAACGTCTCCGCCCTGCGCCGTCTTCCACCCCTTGCGACGCCAGCCGTGAATCCACTGCGTGATGCCCTGGATGAGATACGTGGAATCGGTGTAAATAGTCACCGGCGCTGCAGCCGACTGGACGATGCCGAGTCCGCGAATCGCCGCCTCCATTTCCATGCGGTTGTTGGTCGTCGCCGACGAGGCGCCGCCGAGCTCGGTCACCCTGTCTCCATCGCGCACGACGGTTCCCCAGCCGCCGGGTCCCGGGTTCCCCTTCGCCGCGCCGTCCGTGAAGATGATGATCGGTTGCACCGCTGTCTCTAATCCCTTTGCCACGCCCGCGCCTTGCCGCCGCACTCCGCTCGAGCCCCTTGCCTACGCAGCCGGGCGAACTGTGGCAAGAGGCACGTCACGGCTCAGTCGCCGAATGCCGTCGACGCAACAGCTGGGTGAGGGCGAAGAACAGCAGGTCGACGCCGGTCGACCACAGCCGCGTCACGGCGGTCAGCACGAGGGCGAGTTCGGCCGGCATCACCAGCGGCAGGAGCAGCAACTGCACCCCCTCGCGCACGCCGAGACCGCTCGGCGCGAACACCGCGAGAATTCCGATCGCCCCGGCGAGGTTGAAAGTGCCGATGATGAAGGGCAGGTGCGACACCGACAGAGTCGCGTCGACCGCCCGCGCCAGGAGAAAGTATGAAAGTCCGGTGATGAGGAACGCCACGGTCTGCAGGCCCGCTCCGTAGAACAGCGTCGCCCCGCGGACGACGGCGACAGCTTCGCCCGTCGGCCGGCGCAACAGGCCGCGCGCCTGTGAGATGGCCCAATTGAAGAGGCGTGGATGCATCATCAGGAGTAGCGCGACGGCGCCGGCTACCAGTGCGCCGCGCTGAGCCGTGGAGAATACGTCGAGGCGCGGGTCCAGCCCGAGCAACGCCAGGGCGAGGAGCATCGTGATGGCGATCTGCTGCGTCGCCTCGACCAGCGCGCCGACGGCGAGCCGCTCTGGCGAAATGCCGAGGCCGGCGCCGAACCAAACCTTGCCGAGGATCCACGTCACCTTGCCCGGTAGGTAGCGGCCCATCCACGCCTTCGCGTAGACGTAGGCGATCTCGGCCGGCGGACTGGTGATCCGCGCGCCCAGCCCGCGCAGCATTTCAGTCCAGGTGAAGACGCCCCAGGCGCGGTAGGCGAGGGCGAACACCGTGGCCGCGGCAAGAAAGCGAAGGTCCACTGTCCATCCGGCGAGCACTGTGAAATCCAGGCGCCGCACATAGAGCACTACAAATACAGCCAGTGCCGCGTAGTAGGCGATCCCTGCAAGCCGCAGCATCAGCCGCGCAGCTCCGCCGCGAAGCGCTCGACGTCGGCGTCGTCGAGGACTCGCGGATTGAGGAATTGCAACTCCGCGAGCGGCGCGAGCACCGCCATTACGACCTCTAGTTCGCGCTGCCGCATCGATTCCGCCGAAGGCCCTTCGCCGAGCACGTTGGCGTACAGGCTGGCGTTGAGGTCGGCCGAGTCGAGGATCATGCGGGCCATTTCGATCCGCGTCGACTCATCGGTGAGGGCGACGCGTCCGGCCGGTCGCGATGTCGTCAAGAAGACCACGCGGCTGTAGGGCGAGGCGTTTCCAAAACCAATGTCGGCAAACAACTCGTCGACATGCGCCCGCGTCGAAATGAGAAATTCCTCGCGCAGCAGTAGCTCCAATCCGGCGCGCAGAACGTCTTTTCCTCTGATCACCGCGCGCAGGCGCCAAGGCAGCGGCGTGTCGCGCATCTGCTGCAGGTTGTAGGAGAAGAGATGAAGCGGTCGGGCGAACGGGTACGCCATGCCCGATCGCGGATCGACCAGGACGAGGTCGTCGCCGAGCAGGCGGTAGCCGAGGCGCGCCAAGCGCAGGCTCAGGGTGGTTTTGCCGGTGCCGCCGTGCGCCGGGAAGAGGTAAGCGTGCTCGCCGTCGGTTACACCGGCCGCGTGCATGAGCAGGACACCCTGCTCGATCAGCTTGGCGTAGAGGACCGGTTCCAGCACCTGCGCCTGTAGGAAGACGCCGACGGCGGTGACGTAGAGGCGATCCAAGGGGTGACGACGGAAATAGACATGGACATCGTCGCAGTCGAGTCCGCGTACGAGAAACTCGAAGTGGAAGAGCTTCTTGAAGCGAGAACCGTGGCGCAGATCGCCCGCCTGCGGAGAGGGTAAGCGGCGCACGAGATGCACGGTGATGCGCGTGCGCGGAGCCTCGCCGGTCGGCGCAGGCGTGTTGATACGCCGGTATTCGTTGTCGAAGTAGCGGTGATAAGCCTCGGCGTCGGACTCGATGCGGATCTCGGCGAAGCCGTGTAGGTCATAGCTCATCGGTCGCGCTCTCCGAGACCGGTGAAGAGAAACTCATAGTGCAGCCGCGCGATCTCCGGCCAGTGGAACGCCGCGGCGCTGGCCCGCGCCCGCGCGGCGATGGCCTCGA
>JBGTMF010000221.1:0-5095 GCA_041743795.1 Thermodesulfobacteriota bacterium
CCCCCGCGCCGCGGCAGATCGGCCTCGCAGCAAGGCCCGGCGTGCGCCGCGCGTTTTCATGGCCTGGATCCCGTCTGCCGAAAGAGGGAGTGCGGCGACGCATCGTTTTCAGGATACGCATTTCCGGCGTGGGTACAGAAAAGCGATTGCCCGGGCAAGCCTACGCCCGTGGCAGCAGCGGACCAGCGGGCGACGGAAACGGATGCGACGGTGCGGTCAGCAGCTGCACGCCCCGGAAAATACTGGAGACGGAATTCCACAGGGTTAGGTGTCTCGAGTGGGTGTCACTCTTCCCCCTCTTCCCCCCTCTTCCCCCCGTCGAGCCCGCCCTGCGCCGAACTGGTCTCATCCCGGCGGTGCTGGCGGGCGCGTGTCCACCTGGTCGATCCACGTGTTCGGGGTAAAGTCGATGCTGGCGCCCGTGGTGAACGCGACGCCGAAGTTCGCCTTCAGGGCGAAGCCGCGATTCTTGAAGCTGAGCCCCCGCCCGAAGCCCTGCGCGATGAAGCCCGCACCGGCAGTGTTGTTGAGCGTGACTCGGCCGGTGAAGAACGATTGCGGAAAGCCGAGCGTCGCGGCGCCCGACAGGTTCAAGTATCCGCCCTGCAGCACTCCCGGATCGATCTGGTGTCCGGAGAGCTGCACGTTCGGCGCGGTCAAGTCCGCGGAGCCGATCTGCAGGTCGAACGGAAGCTTGTCCAAGGCATGATAGTAGACCCCAAATAGGTAGTAGAGGAATTTGTGCGGAGCCGGGGCTCTGCCGGCGGATAACTTCGTCTTCCCTGGCTTCCAGGACCAGAGCGACGCCCCGAACTCTACAATGAGGTGCACGCCCGTCGTGTAGATCCCATCGCGCTGCTCGCTGGACAGCATCGAGCCGCCGAAGCCGCCCGTCAGCCGGCTGCCGAACGAGACGTCAAAGGTCGGGCCCGTCCAAGCGACGCGGTCCCGCGCTCGATGGTAGATCAAGCCGTACCCCTGCTGCGCGAAGGTTGACAGCAGGCCGCCGGCGATGCCTACGACGACGACCTTCTCGGCCAGCGTCAGCAGGCCGCTCGGATCGCGGGCGTTGATGGGATCGTTGCCGGCATAGAGGTAGGGCTGCAGCGATGTCGGGTTGGTGATGAACCCGGCGAACGGATCCGCCGAGACGAACTGCCCGGTCTCGGAATCGAGCGAGCGCGCGCGCAAGAAGGTGAAATCGGTCACCGGATCGCGCGGCTCGCCGGTAAACAGGAACGGCTGCTCGGTTCCCGTCTGCTCGACGACGCGGCCGAATGCGTCGTAGTTGACGCCCGCGGTCGCCACGCCGCTGGCATTGCTCAGCGCCCGAATGCTGCCCAAGGCGTCGGGATGATAGAAGTCTCGTCCGCCGGCGGTCTTGCGTGACACCCGCCGATTGCTGACCAGGTACGACGCGAGGCTCTGCCCCTGCGCGCTGTACTCCTCGATGACCTCCGGGTACTCGCGGCTGGCATCGACCAGATAGCGCGTCTCGACGCCGTTGACGGTCTGGCCGACGCGGGTGCCGAGCGCGTCGTACCGATACTCGGCGGTGTCGGTGTCCATCCCGTCCGAGTGGGTTACGCTCGACAGGCGGTTCTCGCCGTCCCACCCATATACAGTCTGAACGTTCGGCGCGGTGCGCGACAGCCGGTTGCCATTCGCGTCGTAAACGTAGAGCGCGTCCACACCGCCCGCGGTCTCCTGCTGCAGGCGATCGTTGGCGTCGTAGGCGTAGCTGACCAGACCGCCGAGCGAATCGGTGCGGGTGAGGCGGTTGCCCACCGGGTCGTACGAATAGCCGATACTGCGCGCCGTCCCGATCGGCGGCGTGATCTGTTCGATCACCAGGCGCGCGAGCGCGTCGTACGTGTACGCGACGCGTCGACCGCCGTGCTCCTCAACGGCGGTCCGATTGCCGGCCGCGTCGTAGGTGTACTGGAACGACGTGAGGATGCCGTTGCTCGGATGGCTGGCGACAAGCTGCGTAACGAGGTTGAGCGCGTTGTAGGTGCGGGTCTCGACTGCGCCATTCGGCAAGACGGTACGCACGAGGTTGTCGAGCGCGTCGTACTCGTAGGTGGTCACCCCGCCGTCGGGATCGGTGGCCGTCGTCAACCGTTGCATCGCGTCGTAGGTGAACCGCGCCGCCCCGGCCGGCGTCGTCACGCGCGTGACGTTGTTGGCGTCGTCGTAGGCGTAGGCGATCGTGCGGCCGTCCGGCTCGGTGCGCGAGGCGACACGGCCGCGCGCATCGTAGGCGAAGCGCGTCGTACCGTGGGCATCACGCAGCTCCGAGAGGCTGTCGACCAAGGTGTACGCGAAGTGCGTCGTGCTGCCGTCGGGCAGGCGCTTCTCGATCAGGCGATTCAGCGCATCGTAGAGGTACTGGGTGAGACCGCCGTTGAAGTCCGTGGTGGCGGTCAGGCGTCCGGCGGCGTCGTAGGTGCGGGTCTCGCGCTGCCCAAGTGGCAGGATGGTGGCAGTCAGCAGGCTGCGGTCGTCGTACTCGTAGCGCGTCACGCCGCCATTGGCATTGCGCTGGCTGACGCGGCGGCCAAGCTCGTCGTAGGCGTACTCGGTGCGCGCGCCGCCGGCGTCGATCACCGCCGTCAGGCGGTTCAGCGCATCGTACTCGTACCGAGTCGTCCGGCCGTTGGCGTCGGTCTCGCCGGCGACGTTGCCGGCGGCGTCATACGCGGTGCTCAGGGTGGCACCGTCCGGCAGCACCGTCTGCACGACGCGGTCGAGCGCGTCGTAGGTGATCTGCGTCGTCCGCCCGAGCGGATCGGTGTGGGCGATTACACGTCCGGAGGCATCGTGCGTCACTTCCGTGCTGTTGTTGAGCGGGTCGCGACGGCTTGTGACGCGGCCGCTGGCGTCGTACGCGAGCTCGGTGCGGGCGCCGGTTTCGCTGACCAGTGCTGTGAGGCGGTTGGCGGCGTCGTAGGCGAAGCTGCGGACGCTATCGTCATTCGGGCTGCCGGTGCCGTCCGGCACCGTGACGGCGATGAGATTGCCCACCGCGTCGTAGTCACGCAGCACGTCGAGCCCGTCGCCATCCGAGCCCGCGACGAGCCGGCCCTTGGCATCATCGTAGGACGACAGCAGAGTTCCGTCCGGGAGCCGGACGCTCGTCGGCCGGGCGGCTTCGTCGTACGTGAACTCCATGCGCCGTCCGAGCGGGTCCACGACCGCGGTCTGGTTGCCGACGGCGTCGTATTCGCTATGCGTCACCTGTCCGGTGGGGTCGGTGACGCGCGTCACGCGGCCGTTGGCGTCGCGCTCGACCGAGATCGTCAACGTCTTCATCCCGTTGGGCGTTGTTACCTGCATCGAGGCGCCGGTCGGATTGCCATTGGCGTCATGGGTCATGGTGGTCGTCCGGCCGAGCGCGTCGGTCATGCTGGTCGGGCGGCCGAGCCCATCGTAGGAGTAGTGCGTCACATGCCCGGCCGGATCGGTCGTCTGCAGCAGATTGCCGGCGCCGTCGTAGGCGTAGGTTCTCGTTCGGCCTGTGGGATCGCGTTCGGCGATGCGCCGACCCTGGGCGTCAAGCGTGAACGTCGAGACCGCGCCCAGCGCCGTGGTGACGCTGGTCGGCTGTCCGGCGGCGCCGTACGTGTAGGCGGTCGTGTGACCCTCGCCGTCGGTGCGCGAGGTCTCTCGACCCATGGCATCATACGTGAACGAGATCGTGTGGCCGAGCGGGTCCGTCGTCGAGAGCAGCAGGTTGTTCGCGTCGTAGGTGTGCGTGGTCGTGTGCCCGCGTTCGTCCACCTCCGACACGATGTTGCCGCGCTCGTCATATCCGAAGACGCGCTGCGTCCCGTCGGGATCGCGCTCGATGCGGACCCGATTGCCGATGTCGTGCTCGTAGGTGAAGCGGTTGCCGCCCGCGTCGACGGTTGCGACCAACCGGCCGTCGTCGCTGTACTCGTTGCGCGTCGCCCGCACGCCAAGGGCGTTGATGATGTCGAGCAGCAGGTGGTGGGGCGCGTAGGTGTAGCGGGTGACGGCGCCCGTGCGATCGGTATGCCGAATGAGGTCACCGTTGGCATCGTACGCGTACGTCTGCGTCTGTCCCATGGGATCGGCGATGCTGACGATCCGGCCCTGCGCGTCGCGCGCGAAGGTGACGCTGGCGCCCGCCGAGTGCGTGATGCCGCCAGCGTCGATCGTGATCTGGTTACCGCTGGCATCGCGGATGCTCTCGATGCCGCCGTCGCGGGACAGGACGAACTGGGCGCCCTCTGATGTCGTGTAGCGGAAGCGGTTCGGATGAAACGCGCCGAGGGTCGTATCGTCGAGCAACGCCACGTCGCCCGGCTGCGGATCAGCGATCAGGAGATTCGTGTTGTCGAGGCTCTCGAGCGTCCCGAGCGTGCCGGGCCGGGGCACGAAGTGGGCGCGCAGCAGAGCGAACGGGACGAGAAAGGAGACGGTCGGATCGATCCGCAGATCGAAGCGCTCGACGCGGCCAGTTGGCAGGATGACCGAAACGAAATGCGCGTCCGTCGGTTGGAGCCCGAATGTCAGGCCGGGCTTGACCACCCGCCAGCCGGTGCCGAGCACTCGATTGCTGGTGACGCGGAGCGATTGGAGGTGCAGGGTCCAGCCGACGCCGAAGTCGCCCGGGCGCTTGTCGCGGCTGTCGTAGGTGCGCACGATCGTGATCGGAATGCCGGAGACCGGCACGGTCAGGTCGGAGAATGCTAGGGTAAAGGTACCGACCTTCTGCGCGCCCTCGACCTGGACCGACACTTCGCTCGTCGCCTGGTTGCCGTTGGCATCCCAGACCGTCAGGCGCACAACGTAGATCTCGTTCATCAGCATCGTTGGATCGATGCTACCGAGGACGCCCTCGACGATGGCCGTCGTTCCTTCGCCGATGGTGGTGAAGGTAGACTCGCCGGCCGCCGCGATCGCCAGCGTGTAGCGCAGGAAGTTGGCGTCCGCCGCGGTGCCCATGATCTGCGTCACGCCGGTGATCGAGGCGCCAGCAGCCGGTGCGGTGATCCCCGCCGTCGGCTCGTCCTGATCGCCGGCGGCGCGGTCACTGACGGTGAACAGCGCGTGGCCGACGGCGCCA
>JBGTMF010000222.1:0-2300 GCA_041743795.1 Thermodesulfobacteriota bacterium
CTGCAGATCGGGCAGCTCCTTGTGCCGTCCCATCCTCACCACCTCCACGTCCGCAACGTCCCTATTACAACGGCAACCGCATCGGTGGAAGAATCAAACACCTCCCCGCAGAAAATCGACAGTCCCGAAAGCCGGGGTCCATCCGCAGTTGAAATCCATGGATTCCGGCTTTCGCCGGAATGACAAAGGTGGGGATTCTCGATTATCTCAACGGCCCGGGAAACCAGCGCGGCACCCGCCGCCGGTAGTCCGCATAGGCGTCGCCGAAGCGCCGTTCGAGCAAGGGCTCCTCGCGCAACACGACGTAGAAATGAGCAATCGCCCAGAGCACCGCGGCGTAGATCAGCAGCGCGGTGGAGCGGAAGAGCAACGCCTCGCCGACGATGACGGCGATGTACGCCAGGTACATCGGATTGCGTGTGTGCCGATAGGCGCGGGTCTCGACGAACCGTCTTGGCGGGTCGATTGGCACGTGGGTTCCGTCGCCGTCTCGGATGAAGGTGGCGACCAACTGTATGACGTAGGCGTTGGCGAGTGCGATGATCGCGATACCGGCGAGGACAGCCAGGCGACCGCCGGTGGCCAGTGGCGTGTCGCGGGTGAGGTGGAGAATCGCCGCAGGAGCTGCGACAAAAAACATCAAAGCGAAATACAGGCTGGCGACCGCGGCCTTGACGCGCAGTCGGAATGCGCGCCGTCGCTCAGGAGCTGCCGTCATCGGTCACGTCGTAGATGGTCGTTCGGTAGCCGCAGGGACGGTTGACGAGGACAGCCGAGCGACCGTCGGCGCCGACCACGATCTCGTGTGTCGAGGTCGGCACGGTGGCGGGACCGTGTAGCGGCCAGGCATGGAGATCGGCGAGGATGTTCACCGGAGGCACAGCCTCGATCGCCTTCATGAACGACACGATCTGGATCTCGTCGCCGGCTTGGACGATGGTGAACGCCTTGGCGCCGAAGCGTGTCAGCCCGACCAGGGTCAATCGACCTCGCCGATGCTGCGCAATTACCTCGAATCCTTCGGAGACACCGTCGCCCTCGACATGAATCCGCAATCGGCGCACGAAGTCCTCCGTCAAGGATGTGCTCGGGGGAATGGTACTCTTGCACGGGCGGATCCGCGGCGTGTGGTGCAGGAGGCGGATCAACGGTGTGCACCCGGCCACCAGTGTCAGGGACGAGGCGAGAGCAATGGCCGCGAGTTTCGTCATTGGCGCGGCGCCTTGACCATGAGCAGGGATACCGGCGCGAAGACAAACGCCAGAAGCACGCCGAATCCGGTTGTCACGCCGATGGCGCGCAGCGCCGGGTGTTCGGAGATGGCGAGCGCGCCGAAGACGAAGATCGTCGTCAGACACGACAGGAGAAGACTGAGCATCGTCGAGCCAAATGCTTCCGGCTCGTCGTAGGTATCGACGAGAAAAACCCCGTAGTCGACACCCATCCCCATGACCATCATCAGCGAGATGACGTGCAGCAGGTTGGCCTCGACAGCGAACAGGGAAAACGCTCCCAGGAGAATCACGACCACCAGCAAGGAAGGCAAGATCGCGGCCAGGGCTGGGCGCCAGGCTCGGTAGCGGAGCAGCAGCACGGCGGCTACGAGAAGGCTGCCGACGAGAATCTGCCGCAGCGTCGTCGTGCGAAACTCCGTGTACACCTGGTTGATGAATTCGCGCTGGTCGAAGACGATGGCGCCGTCGACGTCGGCCAGCGCCTCCTCGACGGCGGCGAGAGAGTGCACGTCGCGCAGGTAGGTGATGATGGCGAATTGGTCGCCGAGGGGGAGCGCCATGGTCGACAGCAGCGGAGCGAAGGCCGAACCCTGGAGGTCGGCAAGCGTCAATGGCGGCGGCGGCGCATCGAGGTCGTCGAATGCGTCGTTGAAAGCGCCGGGGCGAAAGCCGTTTGCCCGAAAGGATTGATCGACCTTCTGGCGCACGTCGGACTGTCGCAGGACCCGCAGGTTGCGCTGCTGCAGATCCGTCGACCAGAGCAGTTGGTGCAGCGAGCGGACAGCGCCGAGCGATCCGTCGCGCACTAGATCGGTCAGACGCGAGAAGACGAGGTCATTTTTGCGCAGCGCACTCTCCGCATCCGGCGCGAGCGCGATGACGAAACGACCGGTTTCGAAGTCCGGTAGGCGCGAGCGAACCCGAATGTCCTCGTCGAGCAAGGAGCGATCGACGCTGCCCAGGCGCGAGAGGTCGTCACTCCACTGCAAGCCGGGCAGCAGGAGCAAGGAAACGCTGCAGGCGCCGGCGGTGGCGAGCGCCAGCGCTCGTCGCCGACCGCGCAGC
>JBGTMF010000223.1:0-7943 GCA_041743795.1 Thermodesulfobacteriota bacterium
CCGCACGCGCGCCGACGAGGCCGACGCGGCTCTCGCTCGCGGCGAGAATTGGGGTCCGCTGCACGGCGTGCCGATGACCCTGAAGGACACCTACGAGGTCGCCGGCCTGCGCACCACGGCCGGCGCGCCGGAATACGCCGATCACGTGCCGGCGAGTGACTCCGAGGTCGCCCGCCGATTGAAGGAAGCCGGCGCGGTGATCTTCGCCAAGACCAATGTTCCCCTCATGGCGGGCGATCTGCAGACCTACAATGAGATCTTCGGCACCACCAACAATCCGTGGGATCTCACGCGCACGCCGGGCGGCTCGTCGGGTGGAGCGGCGGCGGCGGTCGCCGCCGGATTGACGAGCTGCGAAGTAGGTAGCGACATTGGCGGTTCGATCCGCGTACCGACGAATTTCTGTGGCGTCTTCGGCCACAAGCCGAGTTGGGGCGTGGTGTCGTCGCGCGGCCACATTCCGGGCCCGCCGGGTACACTGGCCGAGCCGGACATCAACGTCTGCGGACCGATCGGGCGAAGCGTCGGCGACCTGTCGCTATTGATGACGGTGCTGGCCGGACCGACGGCGGATCACGGCACTGCCTGGAAATGCGATCTGCCGCCGGCGCGGCAGGTCGAGACCTGCTCCTACCGGGTCGCCGCGTGGATCGGCGAAGAGGGGCGCCCTCTGGACGATGAGGTCCGCACTCTGTTGGAGAACGCCGTCGACCTGCTGCGCCGCGGCGGTGTCGCGGTCAATGCGCGGGCACGACCGCAGGTGCCGTTTCAGGCGGCCGTCGATCTGTTCTGGAAGCTGCTCATTCCGATCGTCAGCTCGGGGATGCCGGCGGATTACCAGGAGGCGCTGCGCACCATCGCCGTGACGATGGCGGACGACGATCCCGATCCGATCGGCTTCTTTGCCCGCTGCGCATCGCAGTCGCACCAAGAGTGGCTGCGCAGCAACCAGCAGCGCGAGCGCATGTGTGTGCGCTGGGCGGAGTTCTTTGCCGACTTCGACATCCTCCTCTGCCCCGTCACACCGGTGCCGGCCTTCCCGCATACGCAGGAGGACGCGGTGTTGACGCGCAGCGTGCGCGTCAACCAGCGCGACGAGCCGTACACGGAGCTGCTGTCTTGGATGGGGATGATCGGTGTCGCGCGGTTGCCGGCCACCGTCATCCCGGTCGGCAAGACGGCGGCGGGCCTGCCGGTCGGCATCCAGATCGTCGGTCCCTACCTGGAAGATCGCACCACCATCGACTTCGCCGGCCGCCTTGCCGGTCTGGTCGGCTCGATCGGCCATCCACCGTTGATCAGTACTGATTCGTGAGTCGGGATTCGCGAGCCGGCAACGGAACGCGAATCAGCGCGCGTGCATCATGATTTATCCTTGAACTGCTTGTCGAAGATCGCCTGGTTGCGACCGTAGATCTGCTGGCCGCCGGAGACGTTGAGCACCTCGCCGGTGATGTAGCTGGCCGCCGGTGACGAGATGAAAACGACCGCGTCGGCGATCTCGCGGCGCGTGCCGAAGCGGCCGATCGGAATCCCCTCAGTGAGATCGGCGATGGCGGGGTCATACGTGTTCATGAACCCCTCGGTCGCGATCGCCCCTGGCGCGACGCAGTTGAGCCGCACCACCGGCCCCCACTCGATGGCGAGAGTACGCGTCAGTTCGAGCACGCCGGCGCGCGCCGCCGCCGTATGGGCGATACCCGGAAAACCGCGGCCGACGACGGCGATGACATTGGTGATGACACCGCCGCCGCCGTCCAGCATGCGATTGCCGAAGACCTGCGTCATGTTCCAGGTGCCGTTGAGGTTGGTGTCAATGACCGCCTTCCAGCCCTTCTCGGAGAAGGCGCGTGCCGGTTGCGGGAATTGGCCACCGGCGTTGTTGATGAGAACGTCGACGGCGCCGAACTCGGCGGCGGCGAAGGCGGCGAGTTCCTCGACCGTCTCGCGCTGGCGGATATTGACGGAATGAACGGCGACGCGGCGCTGCGTCGACTGGCGAATTTCCACCGCGGCGGTCTCCAGCCGCGCGACGTCGCGGGCGGCGAGCAATAGGTCGGCGCCCGCTTCCGCCAGCGCTTGCGCGATCTCGCGTCCGAGACCGGTGCCGCCACCGGTGACGAGCGCCGTCGAGCCCTTGAACAAATCGCTGGCGAACGCCGACATCATTGCAGCTTGCGCACGAAGGCGAGGACGCGCTGGTTGAAGCCGTCCGGATCTTCGAGGAACAGGCCGTGGCCGCGCTCACCAACGATCTCGAGCTCGGCGTTGGCAATCGCGCGGCTCATGATCACCGAACCGCCGGCCCCGAGAAAATCCTTCTCGCCGACGAGGATGAGGGTTGGACAGCGAATCTCGCCGAGTCGGTCGGTCATCGGTTGGGCGTTCAACCCGGCCATGGCGCGCGTCACGTGCGCGAAACCGCGCGGATCGGCAGCCACTAGATTGCCCGCTTCGCGCGCCATGCCGAGACGACGCACCACCGGCTCCATTCCGCGCTCCTCGGCGATGGCGGCCAGCTCGTGGTAGAAATCGCGCGCCTTCTCGTTGGCTTCGCTGGCGGTGCCGACCAGCACCAATGCTTTGGTTCGCTGTGGATGATCGAGCGCGAAGCGCAGGGCAATGGCACCGCCGGCGGAATGGCCGAGGGGTACGATCTGCGCGGCGCCGAGTTCGTCCGCAAGCTGCAGCAGATCGCCGGCGAGGTCGCCCATCTCATACGGTCCCGGCGGGCTCTCCGAGTGTCCATGGCTGCGCAAGTCCCAGATCACCGTGCGACAGACCTTCGCAAATGCCGGTACCTGGAACCGCCAGGTGTCCGAGCTGGCCGATATGCCGTGTGTCAGAACCAAGGTTGGCTCGCCCGAGCCGTGCGTCGTGTAGTGAAGTTTCGGCACTGTCTCTCCGCGCGTCACACGCGCTTCAGTTCAACTTCGACGAAGTCGCGCTCGCCGTCGCTCCAACGGAAGGCTTTCGCGGCTTTCACTTCGCGGTCGTAGATCGAGATGACGATCTGCGCCGCGTCCGGATAGCTCGGCTCGTCCCATACCGTGGCTTGCTTCTTGTCTTCGGCGGAGAAGTAAGCCTCGTGTTGCGGATGCGAATGGTAGAAGGCGCGCAGCTTGAGATCACCTCGTTCGTGGCCGACGAGGAGCGGAGCCGCTTCCGGTCCCATGGTGTAGGCAATCTCGGCGGTGCGGGGAAACGCCTCTGGATTCTCGGCGTGTTTTTCATTCTGGACGTTGGTCACCCGCACTACCTCGAGGGCGCCCCCGCGTTCGACGAGCAGTCCGCAGCACTCGTCTGGAAAGGTGTCGACCGCGTGTCGACCCATCTCGTCGAGAACTGCCGCCGGCAAGGACAACGTCATCGCGCGAGAAAAACGAGGCCGGGCGGCAAAGTCAATCGCAAGGCGAGATGCGGGGGGAGCGGAGTCTCCTACGCCGCTCCCCTGAGAATCACCAGGCGCGCCACGGTTTCGTTCACCGGCGTGGCAATCCCGCGCGCTGCGCCGCGGCGGACGATCTCGCCGTTGATGGCGTCGATCTCGGTGCGGCGTCCGGCCTCGAGGTCCTGCAGCATCGAGGGACGGTGGTGGTAGGTCGACGGTACCAGGCGGCCGTAGAACTCCTCGCGATAGGCGGCCGCGTCGCTCCAGGTGAAGTTCGCACCGTCGGCGACGGCGACCTGGAACGCCTCAGCGATCACCGCGTCCATGATCGCCCGGCTCTCGGGCCGCTCGGGCAGTGCGCCGTAGTGCACACCGAGCAATGCGCCGAGTGGATTGAGAGCGGCGTTGTAGAGGGCTTTCGCCCACAGGCGGGTCGGCAGGTCGTCGGTGTAGATTGAAGGTAGGCCGGCGGCGTCGAAGCGCCGCGCCCAGGTACGAGCTGCCTCCTCGCGCGCCGGCAGCGCACGGCAGTCGAGCGAGCCGACGGCGTTCGGATCGGCGAAGACACTGACATGCGCTCGGCCAGGCGCGGGAACCGAGGCGCCGAAGATGACGCGGGCGCCGAGCGTGCGCTCGGCGCCCGCGATGCTCTCGACCGTCTCGACATTGCCGAGGCCGTTCTGCAGCGAGATGATGAATCCGTCGTCGCGCAGATGGGGACAGACGGCGGCGGCCATGGCGGCGGTATCGAACGACTTGACGGTGAGCAGAATCACGTCGAACAGACCGGTGAGCCGAGCGGCATCGGCGACTGTTCGCAGGCCGCTGACGACGTAGTCGCCCCAGATCCCGTCGATCGCCAGACCGCCCGCCGCAATCGCCTCCATATGCGTGGCGCGGCCGAGCAGCGTGACATCGTACCCGGCACGGCGGAGAAAGCCGCCGAACACCGACCCCAACGCCCCGGCTCCGGCGACGAGGATACGCTCCTTTCCGGCAACCACGCGCCACCAACTCCGCAACTCCTGACGCGATGTCAAGCCGCCACCGCCAGGAAGTCGACCCGGTCGAAGATCTACTCCGGCTCGCGGCCGATCCAGCCGCGGCGGCGGAAGTACGCGAAGAGGATGCCCCCGACCGCAAGCATGAGCAGCCAAACCAGCGCATATCCCCAGCGCCATTGGAGCTCTGGCATGTACCGAAAATTCATACCCCACACGCCCACCAGGAAGGTGAGCGGAATGAAGATCGTGGATACGACGGTGAGAACCTTCATGACCTCGTTGGTGCGATTGGCGATTGAGGTCATGTAGATGTTGAGCAACCCCGCGGCGATCTCGCGGTAGATCTCGACCATCTCAGCCACTTGCACGCAGTGGTCATGAACATCGCGCATGTACACCTTGACCGGTTCGGAGATGCCCGCAACGTCGCCACGCAGTAGTGCGTGCAGTGCCTCGCGCTGCGGCCAGACATCGCGGCGTATCGCGATCAGATCATGGCGCAGCGCGGCGAGTTGGTGCAGCTGCGTCCGCGTCGGGCGTGTCGCCACGCGTTCCTCCAGCTCTTCCAAGCGAGCACCAAGTTTGTCCAGGATCGGAAAGTATTCGTCGACGACGGCGTCGAGTAGCGCATACGCGAGGTAGTCCGGCCCGTACCCGCGGATCATGCCCGATCCCTGCGCCAGGCGCTCGAGGACCGGCTCGAATACGTCGTCGCTCCCCTCTTGGAAGCTCAGAACGTGGCGCTTCCCCAGCACCAGACTCACCTGGCGCTCGTCGACAGGGTCCGCCAAGTCGTCCTTCCAGCGCAGGCGCCGCGTCACAAGAAACGTCGCGTCTTCGTAGGCCTCGCACTTCGGCCGCTGTGGTACGTGCACCACGTCGGCGAGGATCAGCGGGTGCAAGCCAAAACTCTGCCCGATCCATTCCAGCATCGCGCGGTCCCCGAGCCCTTGCACGTCGACCCATAGGACACCGTCGGGAACGCAGAACTCCGCAAGGTCGCGCCTGTCGTGGATTTCGCGGACCTCGAAGGAATCCGCCGTGAACCGCGCCGCACGGATGCGCGGAGCGGGCGCGCTTTCGCTGAGGACAAGCGTGCCCGGGGTCGAGCCAGGCGGCGGCCTGTTCGTACCGACGCGCATATGTTCGCGCCTCCGGCGCTTCTGCTCGATTCTCCCCACCTTCGCATGCGAGCTCGTCATGGCCGGACGACGACAGTACGCCGCGTGAAGTCGCGACTGCAAGCGCCGGTTGGCGGGCCACCCTCCGGAATCCGACGCGACGCATGGCCTAGTCTCCGCCCATTGCCGCGCGATCGGCGCTATTTCGAAGTCGCGGTCAACGCGTCGTAGCTCGTGATCAGGTTGCGGTAGTCTGGGATGCGGTTCGAGAATAGTTCCGCCAGCCCCGCGACGTCGTTGCGCCAATCGCGGTGCAGCTCGCAGGCGACGCCGAACCAACTCATCAGCTGCACCCCGGCTTCGGCCATCCGATTCCATGCAGCTTGACGCGTTACTTCGTTGAACGTCCCCGACGCGTCGGTGACGACGAACACATCGTACCCCTCGGCGATTGCCGAGAGCGCAGGAAAGGCAACACATACTTCGGTGACTACCCCTGCGATGATGAGCTGCCTCCTGCCCGTTGCCTTGACCGCCGCGACGAAGTCGTCGTTGTCCCAAGCGTTGATCTGGCCGGGCCGCGCGATGTACGGCGCGCTGGGAAAAAGCGACTTCAGCTCCGGCACCAATGGGCCATTTGGACCGCTTTCGAAGCTGGTGGTCAGGATCGTCGGCAGATCGAAGTACTTCGCCAGGTCGGCGAGTGCCAAGACGTTGTTCTTGAACTTGTCAGGATCGAAGTCGCGAACGAGCGACAACAGGCCGGCTTGGTGATCGACCAAGAGAACGGCCGCCTGCGTTTTGTCGAGTCGGATGTAGGGATGGCTCACTTCTTCCTCCTTGATTGGCCCGGGAGTGGGCTCAGTTGAGTGGTTGCACTGCGGCGCGGAAACCGCGCCGCAGCGGGATCATTGCATCATGCGGCCGAAGCGGCCACGTTGAACGTCCTCGATCGCCTGGCGGATCTCGGCGCTGCTGTTCATGACGAAGGGCCCGTAGCCGACGACGGGCTCGTCGATCGGCGCGCCCGTCAATATCAGTGCCCCGGCAGCGCCGTCGGCGCGCACGCGCACCTCGCTGCCCTCGCGGGCGAAGCGAATCAGTTCCGCCTCAGCGGCGGTATGGCTGTCGTTGACGGTCAGCCGGCCGTCGAGAACGGCGAGCAACGCGGTGTGCCCCTCGGGAAGATCCAAGCCTACCTCCCCCTCGCGTTCGAAGCGCAAGTCCCAGACGTTGACAGGGCTGAACGTCCGCGCCGCCCCCGCCGTGCCAGCGAAGTTGCCGGCGATGACGCGCAACGCCGCGCCGGCGCCGGCGAACTCCATCACCGGGATGTCGGCGCCGTCGATCGACTGGTAGGCCGGCGCGCTCATCTTGTGCCGCGCCGGCAGATTGACCCAGAGCTGCACGACGCGGAAACGCCCGCCGCTTTCGGTGAACGCCTCGGAGTGGAATTCGTCGTGCAGCACGCCGCCGGCTGCCGTCATCCACTGCACGTCGCCGGGGCCGATGGTGCCGCCGCCGCCGGCGGAGTCGCGGTGCGTGACCTCGCCCTCGTACACGATCGTCACGGTTTCAAAACCGCGGTGCGGGTGCTCGCCGACACCACGGCGATGCGTGGCAGGTGCAAACATGTGCGGTCCGGCGTAGTCGAACAGCAAAAACGGGCTGATGGCCGCTGCGTCGTCGCCGTAGGAGAACAGCGATCGCACCGGAAAGCCGTCGCCGACCCAGTGTCCGGCGGGTGCTCGTTTTGCATGCGCGATTCTTTTCATTTACGTATCTCCGTGGCACTCGGGGGCGAACCACCGCGCGCGTCTGCATTGGCAATTCCGCTACAGTAAGAGCGGTTCCCCTCCGCACAAGTACGATCCTCGAGGATACCGCCGTGACAAAACTCGTCGGCTGCCCCACCGAGATCACGCTGGCGCTGATCTCAGGTCGCTGGAAGGTGATGGTGATCTATTGGCTGCTGCAAGGGGAGCGCCGCTTCAACCAATTGCAGCGCGAACTCACCGGCATCACCCACCGCACGCTAGCCAAGCAGCTTCGCGAGCTCGAAGCCGACGGCCTCGTCGAGCGCACCGACCACGGCGAGGTGCCGCCGCGCGTCGACTACCGGCTGACGCCACTAGGGCACTCGCTGGAGCCGATCCTACGGGCAATGCATGCGTGGGGATTGGAACACGAGAAAGTACCGGCTGGGTTCCCGGAATGAGAGACGCGTGGCGCGCCGGCGTGCTCTCCGGCTATCCTCGGACGGAATCAGACCGAGCTGCCGCGCCGAGCGGCCGAGATGTGAAGGCGGAGGGCGGCAATGCAGATTGCGATCATCGGTGGCACGGGCAAGGAGGGCCGGGGGCTGGCGCTGCGGCTGGCCGTGGCCGGGCACTCGGTGTCGATCGGTTCGCGCGATGCGCAGCGGGC
>JBGTMF010000224.1:0-5929 GCA_041743795.1 Thermodesulfobacteriota bacterium
TGAGTTGGAAGTTCGTTGCATGAGTCGGCGAGCAATTGGCGCCTGTGCCAAGGCGCGACGACGAAGGAATATTTGCAATATTTCGAGGAGGAGCAACGCCGGCATGGGCGCCAAGGGCCGCCGAATCATGTGACGAATCTCCGACTCAGGACACTAGCCAGCAGCGACGTCGAGAATCTCGATGCTAACGCACGAGAGAGTGCCGGACACGAGCAGCATGTGCCGCTTCTATTGTGCGCGCTTCCCCGTGCGCCACATTCGGCAGGGCAGTAGCTCGCTTCGTTGTTCCCGTTCCGTGCACCGGCGCCTTATACCGCCCGCGACAACCCTCGATCAAGCGACCGCGGTGGTGGGGGGGACTTTTCGACGGAGGCCGATCGTCGTAGCTTCGCGTGAAGCCGCAGGTCCAAACCCATGACACTCCTCCTCTACGCCTTGGGAATGACATCCGTCGTCGCTGCCGTCGGCGGGATCTGGCTCGCCCGTACACTTTCGAGGATGACCCCGAAGGAGAAGAAGGCGCTCCTCAAAACCAAGCTGAACAACGTCTTCGTCTGGGCGGAGGTCACCGGCATCCTGCAGCGGACCTCGGCCTTCAACCGGGACTACCTGCGCGACTATCCGAAGCTTCGCCTGCTCGAGGACGAGTACGAGGCCGTTCGTGAAGAGTGCCTTGCCCTTCTCGGCATCAAGGAAAAGCTGACCGACATTTCCGTACTCGGCGGCGCATACACGCAAGCCGGCATCCACACGATCCGATGGAAGAGTTTCATGTTCAAGTCGGGCCGGTTCATCGAATCGAACTGCGAAATGTGTCCGAGAACCGCGGCGGTGCTCAAGCGGATCCCTGGCGTCTACACCGCGTTCTTCTCGATCCTGGAACCCCACCAGTACATCACGCCCCACTGGGGCTACTACCGCGGATTCTTGCGCTACCACCTCGGCGTTATCATCCCGAACGACAACCGCGACCGAAAGTGTCATCTGCGAGTCAATGACGACCCGATCGCCAACCGGGATCGCAATGCGTCTGCGATCGAAGCGGGCCAGGTCTACTACTGGAAGAACGGCGAGGGCGTCGTCTTCGACGACAACTACCTGCACGACGCCGCCAACGACTCCGACGGGATCCGCGTCGTCCTGTGGCTCGACCTGCGGCGCAAGATGCCGTTCTACCTACAATGGTTCAACATGCTCTGCCTCGCGATCGCTCACCGCGAGACATCGGTGAAACGAATCCGTGAGAACGCGCGCATCGCGAGTTGAGTCGAAGTATTCGGCCGCCTATCGTGCCAGGTTTGTAAGCAGTCACGGCGCGTCCGGACTGCCATGGCGCCGAGAGGCCGTATGCCGCGACGGCCGTATGCAGCACTGTCCTGTTTTCTAAGGGGCTGCTAGGCTCCGCCGATGCTTTGGCGACGGGTTTCCAACGCTCCATCATCGTACCAGGCGTGAGGCCCTTCATTCGACAGATCGGTTTGATCTTGTTGGCTACTCTGCTGTGGTTCTTCGCCGATCGGATCGAGTTCCGCACGGAGTTCACCTTTGCTGTGGAGCCCGACCGTGTCATCTTCAAGACTGCGGCGTCGGAAGTGTCGGTGCCCCTGCGCAGCGGCACCGTCGATCGTGTATCGGTGCGTGTCCATGATTCGGTCTTCCCGACGGGCTGCCACTACTTCCGGCTGGTGAAGGACGAACGAGTCGTAGCATCTCTGGATCTTCCGAGAACTTTCGAGTTCCCCGGCAAGAAGTTCCAGCCGCTCGGCGACTGGACCGTCGACAACCGCGGCGCGATGCTGCTGGTTGCCGACCAGGTCCCCCTGGCGATCGCACCACCCTTCCGGTTGGAAGCGTCGTTCCGCGGACGGAGCAGCAAGTTCACGTCCATCCAATTCTTCGGTAACCCGGGCACTGGTATCCGCTTTCGCCATGGTCTGCTCAACAACGACCTGGTGGTGACAACCGGCAACGGAACCCCGCTCGAGAGCCATCCCATACGCGCTGGTGCCGCGGCAACGATCCTGTGGATCGGTGAGATGGTCATGCGCTCGCTTGCTTGCGCATGCGCGCTTCTCGGAACTACTTCGCTCATCTTCAGAGCGCTGCATCGAAGGCGGCGCCGGCAGGTTTCACTACGTGCAACTTGGACCTGGCCGATCGAGCGTGGCGCCGACGCGCTGGCGATCCTTGTTGTCGTCGCATCGTTCGCGCTGAATTGCTGGGTAGCGACCGACATCTTTCATGAGCTGCCGCACGCGCAGGACGATGTTGCCTACCTGCTTCACGCCAAGTGGCTGGCGGACGGTCAACTCTACGGTGCGGTGTCGCCGCTTGCCGAATACTTGAGAGTGCCCTTCACCTATGTTCGCGACGGCAAATGGTTCACTCATTATCCCGTTATCTGGCCGCTACTTCTCGCCCCGGGGGTTGCCGCCGAGATGCATTGGTTGGTTTCTCCGATCTTCGGCGCTCTCTTTATGGTCAGCCTCTATGGCCTCGGGCGAGAACTCTATGGCCCGCTGGTGGGACTGGCCGCGCTGCTGATCGCCGCGGTCTCGCCGATGCGACTCCTCATGCACGGGAGTCTATTGTCGCATGCTGCGGCCTCCGCATTTACAGTTTCCTTCGTCTGGGCCCTCGTGGCGGGGTGGCGACGTCAATCGCCGGGGACGCTGATGGCCAGCGGCGTGGCGTTGAGCATCGTCTTCGGCATGCGCCCGCTGACTGCATTGGCAATCGGCATCCCGGCGGGTGCCTGGTTGCTGACAGGGTTTAGCCGCAGTGACAACCAGCCGGCCGCCCTGCGCTGCATCACGAGATTCGCGCTCGGCGCCCTGCTCGGCGTGTTGCCGACGCTGGTTTACAACCAACTGCTGATGGGGAATGCGCTGACTTCGCCATACTCCGTGTTGGCCAGAGGCTCGCCAGTCGCTTTCGAGAACTTGATGTACGGACTGCGCAACCTCGACATTCGGCTCGCCTATACGTTACCAGCGGCGTTCGGTTGGGGTTGGCCCGAGTGGTCCGGTTGGCTCGTGTTGGGTGCGACGCTCGGCCTCCCTCTGGTCACCTTCCTTTCGAAACACCGTGCGGAATCGGATTGGTTCTTGCTGGGCACCTTCGTAGCGGTACCGCTGGCCCATGTCTTCACTCGCTATCAGGACTTTCACGGATTCGGTCCACGATATTACTTCGAAGTGTTCTTCGTCCTCTACCTACTAGCGGCACGAAGCCTGCAGGTCCTGGCGCGAGAGACCGACGCGCCGTTTTGGGGCGGCGTTACCTGCGCGGCAGTGCTGCTGTTGCTGACAGTTCATACCGGGGCGAGGCTGCCGGAGCGTCTCGGTCCCTATCGGGGCTACAACTCCGTCAGCCAACGGCTGGACCTGGAAGTGGCGAGACAGGACATCCACAACGCCGTACTTTTGCTCTCGGGCACGTTCTGGGCGCGCTGGGGGCAAGCGGCCAACATCACCTCTGTCGATCCTCAAGCCGACATTGTCGTAGTCAACGAAACGGGCAACCTTGCACGCCTCGTCGCGTTTTATCCGAATCGCACCTTTCACCGCTGGTCGGCCGGCCGCCTGGTCGAGCTCGACGTCTCGACGCTGGCGAGAGCGGCGAACGACGCCTCCCGCGCCACGTCGGGCGCTCCGGAGAGCAACGCCTTGGCACCGCCGTCCGTGAGATACTACGGGTTGATCATCGTGGTATTGGCGGCGGTTCTCCTCATGGTCGATCGTCTGTTGACTGCAGCTTTTGTTCGCTGGCAGACCCACGGCTCGTGAACACGTGAGGTACGCAGGTTCATTATCGAGCCGTGATCAAGGGAGATACTTGAGAGATGTCGTGAATTCGGGTCAAATCCGATGCAGCCGGGCCAACACGATGCAGCGACTTCCGGATGCGTGAGAGAGGTCATCGAGATGCGCCGAACGACAGTGCCGTTTTTCCGCTGCTTGGCGCGGCAGCCTTGGCTCTCGTTCGCTGCAGTGGCGCTCATTGCCGTGATCGTCGGCTGTCGCGGCGAGCCGGATACCCCGGAGGCGCAGATTCGCGCCCTGGTGGCGCAAGCCCAGAGCGCCGCCGAGAAGAAGGACATCGCGACATTGCGCGGTATGATCTCGGAGCGCTACGCCGATGCGATGGAGAACGACAAGCGCGCGTTGACCGCGATCGTCGCCTATCACCTGATGCGCAATCGCTCGATCTACCTCTTCGCACAGGTGGGCAGAATCGACCTCCCCGGGGGCGCCCGAGCGGAGGCGGTCGTCTACCTTGCGATGGCCGCGCGGCCGATCCCGTCGGTCGCCGCGCTCGGTGGCCTGCGCGCCGATCTCTACCGTTTCGATCTGGACCTGGCCGAGGAGAGTCCGCGCGACTGGAAGCTGCGCAGCGTGCAGTGGCGACCGGCCGAATTGGGTGATTTGAAGTAGCCGGGAATTGTCCCACACGCTGATGCCGTTCAAGACACAGGGACCGATACGCTTGAGCTTCGATCGCGCCGGCGACCACGGTACGCCGGTGCTGCTCATCATGGGCTTCGGCATGCCCGGGCGCGCGTGGATGAGCCAGGTTCCCGCCCTGTCGGAACATCACAGGGTCGCGTGGTTCGACAATCGCGGCGTCGGCGAATCCGACGTACCCGCCGGGCCCTACACAATGAAGGAGATGGCCGGCGACGCGGTTTCTCTTCTCGATCACCTCGCTTGGGACGACGCCCACGTGGTTGGAGTCTCGATGGGTGGAATGATCGCGCAGGAGCTGGCGCTGAGGCACCGCGCGAGGGTACGCAGTCTGGCGTTGATCGCCACCCATGCCGGAGGCTGGAATGCACTGCTGCCGACCTGGAAGGGATTGCAGCTCTTCTTGCGGGCCAACCGAGCCAGCGGACCGGAGCGCGTCGACATGCTCAGCAAGCTGCTCTACACGGACGAGTTTCGGATGTCCCCGGAGATCGAGCACCTGCACGCCGAAATGTTGGAGAACGTAGCGACTCCGGCAGCCACTCGCGGTCGGCTGGCGCAGTTCGCCGCCGTGGCTCGCCACCGAACGGCGCCCCGCCTGCTTCGCCTCTCCGAGGTGCCGACCCTCATCATCCAACCGTTGCAGGACGTCTTGATCCGACCGTCGGAGAGCGATCGATTGCGGCGCCTGATACCCCACGCCGACTTCCGCTCGTTCCCCGCCGGCCACGGCCTGATCCGCCAATGTGCCGATTCCGTCAACGCGGCATTGCTCGAACACTTCCACAAGGTGGATTTGCGGAGCCGCTCCTCAGAACACCTCGAATCGGCGGCCGCAGCGAAAACGACGTGATCGACAGTCGCGGATCGTCGTTGCGCGGCGCGGGGAGATCCAAGATCGACTTCGAGAAACCATTTCGAGCAGTGAGAATTCCACGATTCGACGACGTCAAAGATGATGTCGCCCGATGGCGTTGGCCTTGTGGGCACACCCGTTGCTATAGATGAATTACAAACATTGGAGGTGCAATCATGGCCAGTGGAAATACGGATGAGATGAAGGGCCGCGTGAAGGAAGCCGCGGGAGCTCTGACCGGCGACAAGAAACTGAAGCGGGAGGGTAAGACCGATCAAGCAGTCGGGAAGATCAAGCAAAACGTCGAGAAGGTCATCGATAAAGTCAAAGACGCGATCAGCTGAGCTGCAATCCCGAACAGCGTACCCCGGTTGCTACTCACCGCCGCTGGGGCCAACGACACCTACGGGTGAAGGAGGAGTAAGATGCTCGAAACCATTGCGGTCATCTTGATAGTTCTCTGGCTACTTGGCTTGGTTTCCTCGTACACGATGGGAGGCTTCGTTCACATCCTGTTGGTCGTTGCGGTGGTGGTGATCTTGATCCGCGTGCTCCAGGGCCGGAAGCCCTTGGGTTGACCTGCGAATCGTTTGGCCGAAGGCATTAA
>JBGTMF010000225.1:0-2954 GCA_041743795.1 Thermodesulfobacteriota bacterium
CCGCAGCAGTCGCCCGCGCGCTGGCCGCGCCGCCGCGCCGAGGTGGCGATGATCGCCCGGTTGACGGGAGTTCTCGCCGTCAAGTCGCCGGAGGGATTGCTGGTCGACGTGCACGGCGTCGGCTACCGCGTCCTCGTCTCTCTCAACGCCTTCGCCCAGCTGCCGGCCGAGGGCCAGCACGTCGAGCTGCCGATACACACGCACATGCGCGAGAGCTCTCTCGATCTGTTCGGCTTCGCCGACCAAGCCGAGAAAACCCTCTTCCTGCAGTTGCTCGCGGTCTCGGGCGTCGGACCGCGCCTGGCGCTGACCATCCTCTCCGGCCTACCGACGGAGGACCTCGTGGCGGCGATCAGCGAGGGCAATGTGCGCCGCCTGGTCGCCATTCCGGGGATCGGCAAGCGAACCGCCGAACGCCTGGTGGTCGATTTGCAGGACAAAGTCCGGGCCAGCGGATTGGCTGCGGCCTCGCGGCCGTTGCCGGCCGATCAGGCCGTCGAGGGCGAGGCGGTATCGGCCCTGGTCAATCTGGGTTACCGTGAGGCCGATGCCGATCGCGCCGTGCGCGCGGCCGTCCGCGACGGGATCACCGATCTGGCGGCCATGATCCGAGAGGCTTTGAAGAAGTTGAGCGGATGAACGACCGGGAACGAATCGTCGAGCCGCAGGCGGCCGAGGACGATGCGCGCTTCGACTCGGCCCTGCGTCCCGGTCAGTTGGCGGATTACACGGGGCAGGAGAGCGTCAAAGCGAACCTCGCCGTCGCCATCGAAGCCGCCCTGGCGCGGCGTGAGAGCCTCGACCACACCCTCCTCTACGGCCCGCCGGGGCTGGGCAAGACCTCCCTGGCGCATGTCATCGCCCGCGAAATGGGTGTCAATCTTCGCTCGACCTCCGGGCCGGTGATCGAGAAGCCCGGCGACCTGGCGGCGCTGCTGACCAATCTGGATGAGCACGACGTTCTCTTCATCGACGAGATCCACCGCCTGCCGCGCACCGTCGAGGAGATCCTCTACCCGGCAATGGAGGACTACCAGATCGACGTGATGATCGGTCAGGGACCGTCGGCGCGATCGATCAAGTTGGAGCTCAAGCGTTTCACGCTGGTCGGCGCGACCACTCGCACAGGCTTGCTGAGCTCGCCGCTGCGCAGCCGCTTCGGCGTGACACTGCGACTCGAGTTCTACAGCCCGGAAGAGCTCGCCGTCATCATCCGCCGCTCGGCGGCGATCCTCGACGTACCCCTCGACGACGGAGGAGCCGGGGAGATCTCGCAGCGATCGCGCGGCACACCGCGCGTCGCCAACCGCCTACTGCGGCGCGTGCGCGACTTTGCGCAGGTACGGGCCGATGGGCACATCACGCGCGAAGTGGCGAAGCAGGGGCTCGAACTCCTCGAAGTCGATCGCTGCGGGTTCGACCGGATGGATCGCGAGCTGTTGCGCACCGTCATCGATAAGTTCGGCGGTGGGCCGGTCGGCGTCGAGACGTTGGCGGCGGCGATCGGTGAGGAGCGCGACACCATCGAAGACGTCTACGAACCGTTCTTGATCCAGCAGGGCTATTTGAATCGAACCCCCAAGGGCCGCGTCGCGACGCCCGCCGCCTTCGAGTACTTCGGGCGCACGCCGCGGCCTACGCCGACGCCGCAGGGAAAGCTGTTCGAACCATGACGGGCGGCGCCGATCGTTCGGAGCGACTGCGGCGCTGGCGCGAGGGCGTGTTGATCATCTTCGTCGCGGCGGTCTTCGTTGCCCTGGCGATTCTGCAGACGCGGCTGCCGGAGTTCACCAACAGCGCGTCGCTGACCGGGAACATCATCTTCTTCCTGCTGATCAACCTGAACATCATCCTGCTCGTCCTCTTCGTCTTTCTCGTCGCTCGCAATCTGGTGAAGCTCATCGTCGAGCGTCGTCAGAGAATTCTCGGCGCCCGCCTGCGCGCGCGCCTGGTGACCGCGTTCGTCACGCTGACGCTCTTTCCCACGCTCTTGCTCTTCATCGTCGCCGAGGGGTTTCTCTCCGAGGCCATCAGCAACTGGTTCACCACCCGGGTCGAGAGCGCCGTCGAGGGGTCTCTGCTGGTCGCCCACCGCTACTACCAGCGAGCCGGCGACGACGCGCTTCATCACGCCTGGCAGCTCGAGCGCGAGGTGCGTCGCCGCGACTTGCTGCGACCCGAAATGCACGAGCAGCTGCAGGAATTCGTCAATCGCAAGCGCCGCGAGCTCAACGTGCAGGCGATCCAGGTCGTCGATAGGACCGGGCCGCTGGCGCTCTCACGCGTCGAGACGCTGGAGGAACGCGCCCTGCGTCTGCAGAGGCGCGACCTCGAGCTGGCGCTGGGCGAGGCTTTGGACTTCACCCGCACACAGCGAGTCGCCGACGGAGACTTGATCCGTGGCGGCGTGCCTATTCGCGCAATCGACGGTGCCGTCATCGCCGTCATGGTCGTCGACTACGTCGTCCCAAAGAGCGTCAGCGATGCGGCGCGATCGACCTCCCGGACGCACGACGAGTATCGCCAGCTCGGCGTCCTCAAGCAGCCGATCGTCAACAGCTACACCCTGACTCTGCTGCTCATCACCCTGGTGGTGCTGTTGGCGGCGATCTGGTTCAGCTTCTCGTTCTCCAAGGGCTTCACCGTTCCCATCCAGGCTCTGGGAGAGGGCATGCGCGAAGTGGCCCAGGGCAATCTCGAGCACCGAGCCGAAGCCGGTGGCGACGAGGAGTTCGCGCCGCTGTTCGCGTCGTTCAACCAGATGGCCGCGGAACTGCAGACGACGCACTCGAAGTTGGACGAGCGCCGCAGCTACATCGAGAACGTCCTCAGCAACATCACGGCGGGCGTAGTGTCGATCGACGAGACCGGTGCCGTGGCCGCGCTCAACCCGGCCGCCGGCAGCATGTTGAGCGTCGAGCCGGCGGCGGTGCGCGGGCGGCCGTGGCGGCAGG
>JBGTMF010000226.1:0-6299 GCA_041743795.1 Thermodesulfobacteriota bacterium
GCGTATCGGTGGGCGTCGCGGTCGGCGTATCGGTGGGCGTGTCGGTCGGCGTATCGGTGGGCGTGTCGGTGGGCGTGTCGGTGGGCGTATCGGTGGGGGCGACGGTCGGTGCGACGGTCGGGAATGCGGTCGGGAACACAGTGGGGAACGCCGTCGGGAACGCGGTCGGGAGCGCCGTCGGGGCCGCGAAACTGGTTGGTGCCGTTTTGACTTTCACGGTGGGCATCGCCGTCACCTGCGCTTGGGCGGTTCGCGGACGGCTCACCGCACCCAACGGAATCGACAGGATCACCGGTGCCACCCATGAGCTGAGAGCCGTGCGGCGCGTGACCGGTCGAACGAAAATAGGCTGAGACGGCGCCTCGCTCGCGTCGGCACTGGTTGCCGCATTGCGCTCCGCCAACTGGCGGCGGAGTTGCTCGATCTCCACCAGCAACTGACTCTTCGATTTGTTCTCGTCATCGGTCGGCATGTGATCACCCTCGATTCACGGTACGTTCGATTCGTTGACAGCTGCAGCGAAGTTCAGTCGCAGCATGACGGGGTTGACCCATGCGCGGGGCGCTCGAGCGGCTGATTCCCCGTTCTCGAAAGTGGGTTGGCGAAGGCGTTCTTGATGCGTGGCATGCCGATGTGACTCGTCGTGACCATCGCTCACATCGTGTCCGCGATGGGTGAGGACGACGGGACCGAAGTGCCAGGCCTGCAACAACTCGAGCGTCCTCTCCAGTGCGGCCTGGACGGTCCCGCGCGCGATCGCCGCGAGCATGTCGTCGGTGTTGAGAAGGATCTTACACGCTCCGCAGCCACGCGGGCCCCCGAGCGCCAGCATGATCGGGATGGAGCGCATGACGCTCTTCGTTACATAGTCCTGGAGCCAGCGCTCTCTGATCGTGACGAGGGGGTAGGCCACGAGCAACAACACGATGCCGGTTGAGCGCTCGAAAGAGTCCGGGATGTCCTCTGTCTCGACACAGACCAGGACGCCGGATCTGTCGGGTCTCCAGTGGTCGCCCAGCTCCTCGTCCGTGCGCCAGGTGCAGTAGAACGTCCGGCAGACCGGCGGCCTGGTTGCATAGGTTGCGCAGCCGGCGCCGGCACAATGCCGGCAGGCGATGCCGGGAGCCTTTTCGATCTCCGGGTGGTCGATCGCCAACGCCACGCAACACACGGAGCAATCGCCGCATGCGCGTCCCGGCACCAGCCTCACCTCGCCCTGGCTGGCGCCAGGCGCGAGATCGTGTGGCTCCGTTCCGGGCTCGGGGCAGGCCAGCATCGCTTCGTGCATGGGAGGCATGGCGGTCGTCGTCTTGTCCTCCTCGTCGCCAGGCGGCACGTTGATCAGTCCGTTGCGGTACCGACGCGACCCTTCGGAATGGCTCCGACCATGCGCCAAACGGCACGCAATCCAATCAGGCGCGCTCGATCACCAACGCCGAAGAACACGCCGATACTCCCCCAATCGGAACGACTTTCAACCCCCGACATCTACGCGCGTAGTTTTACGCGCTCGCACCGGGCCTCTATTCCAGGCCGGCTCGTGAAAGCTCCGTCGCGGCGCGGCTGTTTGCGTTGCCAGGCCCGTGCTATTCAGGCGCGTGTAGATGTCGAACTCGCCGATTTTTGTCGCGATCGCGGCGTACACGGATCCCGATCTACCGCGCACCTTGCGCGATGCGCTGGCGCAGGCGCGCCGGCCGGATCGTTTGCGTTTCGGCATCTGCTGGCAAGCGGATCCGGAACGACCCGTGTGTCTCGACGAGTTCCGTTCCGATTCCCGCTTCCGGATCATCGACCGGACGGTCGGCGAGAGCGCGGGCGGACCATGGGCGCGCAATCTCGCGCAGTCGCTTTGGCGCGGCGAGCCGTACACGCTGCAAGTTGATTCGCACATGAAGTTCGAGCCCGAGTGGGACTGCAAGCTCATCGAGATGTTCGAAGCGTTGCCGGGGGAGAAGCCGCTGCTCAGCATGAACGCGCCACTCTTCTGGTATGATGATCAGGGCCTGCTGCAGCGGAGACACGACATGGGCGTTCCGACCACCCGGGTACGCGGCTGGAATGCGTCAGGCGGCTGGGCGCCCTGGCTCGACTTCGGGCCGCCGAACCGGCAGTCGCCCGGGCGCACGCGCTTCGTCAACGGCGGCTTCGTCTTCACCCGCGGACAGTGGAACGTCGAGGTCCCGCAGGATCCGGAGCACTACTACTGGGGTGAGGAGTTCAGCATCAGCGTCCGTTCCTTCACCTGGGGCTACGATCTGTTTCTTCCGACAGAGGTTGTCGTCTGGCACTTGATGCACAGCGGGGCGCAGCGGCGCCATTGGGAGAAGGGGGAGGACGTCGTTCGGTTTCGAAACGCGGTCGCGGTCGAACGCTTGCGACGCCTGGTCTATAGCGATGAAGGGCAGTGCTATGGTCCGTACGGGCTCGGACGCATGCGCACGCTGCGGGAATACGAGATCTACGCCGGCTTCGATCTGAAACGAAAGCGCGCCCACCCGGACGTCTTCACCGGCGCCAACCCCGATCCGGTAACGATTCACCGCGACGAGGATTGGAACCAGTGCCTGACTTGGGAAGAAGCGCAGCAGTGCGATGGCGATTGCAGCGGCTGAATCCGTCCTCGCCGACTATCAGGCCCTAAGCGACAATGATCTCACCACGGAGGCACGGAGAACACAGAGGGGACGGGAAAGAAATGATCTCCGGAACCGCCACGGCCAACCACACGTGCGGTGAGGTTGCGGTGCCATCATCAATCTCCGAAAAGCCCGAGTCTCTGTGCCCTCGGTGTCTCTGTGGTGAGAAGACTGTGGTCTCGCCGCAAGACACCGCAATTGATCATGCGGAGCTCGCGTGCGGATTCGACCGTCGCCGATGACCAAACACGTTTACTTCCACATCTGCTGCATCAACGACTGGGAGGAAATCGTAGGGCGCATCCTGCACGCCCTCCGGGACAGCGGTTTATACGACGAGGTGGGAGAGATCCGCTGCACGGTCCTGGGAGAGAAAGAGCTCGAATGCCGAGAAGTGCTGAGGGATCCCAAGATACGGATCATCTACCAGTCCGAGGATCTGTCCGTCGGGGAAGCTCAAATTCTGAATCTGCTGATCGAGGACAGCCAAAAGGAGGAGTTCCACGTCCTGTACCTGCACGCCAAGGGGGTCTCGAGGCAGGGCAACCCCAACGTATCCGACTGGGTAGGCTACATGTTGTACTTCAACGTGCACCTGTATCGCTTCGCGCTTCAGGCGCTCGAGCACAATGATTCGTGTGGCGTGAACTACCAGGACGATCACTACTCGGGCAATTTCTGGTGGTCGAAGTCCGAGTACATCAAAGATCTCAGCGCGCTGTCGCTGTCTGGGGAGCGGCACCCCCTGGCGGCGGAGATGTGGCTGACTTGCGGTGGGTTGCGGGAGAATACCAGGCGGAGTGCGTGTAAGCCGGTGAGTTTGTGGACGTCCGGCGTGAACCACTACCGCGATCCGTATCCTGAAAGTTCTTATGTTGGCTGTGCGGGCAGGTATGACGTGCGGTTCAAGCGCTTGTTGCCGCGTTTTGACCACATCGTCGTCAACAACTACGAGTGCGGGTTGTCGAGTAGCGGGTTGCTGCCGACCCAGCCGGTCCTGGGCATCTTCGAGACCGACAAGGTGATTTTGTTCTACCGCAACATCTTCTTGCGGACGATCGGAACGTTCATAAAGGGCTGCGTCCGCGACGCCCGCCTCGACCGACCCGAGGGGTCGCTGATGTGCGCGTTAGAAAGCGTGCTGGACGAGGCGGAATCGAAGTATCTGCGCGAGAAACTCGAGTCGCGAGACTTCCCCGAGGCCTTCCGCGTGTACGTCGGCGCGTTGAGGCACGTGTACGCGAGGAGGTGTGAAACCCTGCCGCAAGTCCGGATGCTCGAAGACTACGGCATCGAAAAGATCGACTACCCTGTCGAACTCGAGCACAATCTCTCATTCTTCCGGATCACGAACTGCCGGTTCCCGTTCGATGCCGACAGCAAAGCGAACCGGGCCATCAAAGAGTCGCTGATGCTGGACGTGCGGCGAAATGCGCCGCTGCAGGACGCGATACGATGCGTGTACTCCGACGACATCGAGTTCTTCGGCCGTCACGACCTGCTGGTTGATGAGTTCTGATTCATCGCAACGACACCGAGAACACCAACGGGCCACTCAGTCGATTTGATCGGCGGTACGGCCAACAGGTTGCGGCGCCGTCCTTCGATGCCAGAACAGCTATGTAGTGAAATCAGATTGGCAGTCGCAAGATGACGGGGTCGACCCACGTCGTGTAGTGTCGACGGAGCGGATCTTCGGGGGCGTTGGAGGCGGAGCCGCTGCGGCCTTCGCGGCGCTCGATCAGGTCGAGGATCGCTTCGACGCGATCGACCGCTCTGTGTCGCGCGAGCGCGAACTCCCGTCCTCGCCTTCCGATCGTCTCTCTTTCGTCGTCATGCGCGAGATAGTAGAGAACGCGCCGTTCCAGCTCTCGCATGCCGTCGTCGGTCAGGTCGTAGAAGATGACGTGCACTCCGTCGACGAACGGGTGCGTGATCGGCTGGCACATCCTGTCGACGAACACCAAGGCGCCGGACGCGACGGCCTCCCAGAGTCTCGCGTCTCCCTCCCACCAATCCGGGTTGGCGTGGAGCACGATCTTGCTGTCGTACAAACACGCCTTGTAAGTCGGATTCAGAGCTGACCGTCCGACGGAACCGCATTTGGAAACAAGGCCGAGTTGCATGGGAAAGGGATGATCGCGAGCCAATTGTTTCGCGAACCTCAACAGCCGCCCTCTGGCGCGGCTGAAGTTGGGGTCGTCGATGACATCATCCTCGAACAGACAGGACAAGGCGATCTTTCGCGTGGCGCCGTGCCCCTGGGGCGGCTCGATCATGTCGTCGCTGACGCAGTAGGCGGTCGGCAGGACAGGCAGACTTCCATAGTCGATCACCTGGTTGGTGAGGCGATCGATACAGCTTCGTTTGAGATACAGGGCCCAGCGAAAATCGTCGGCGTCGTAAACCAGGCAGGGGTCGTCACCGTAGTCGAGCATGATCGACTTTTGCTTCAGCCGATCCACGATCGGCCGAAAGTGGGTGTGGGAGGGGCAGTGGCCGACCAGATGATTCTGGCAAAAGATCAGGTAGTCCGCGGCATCCGGGTCTTCGACGAGGGCGACGCGAGGATGGGCCGTCAGGCCCGCGTGGGTCAGCCGCATCTCGTTGCTACGGGCCTCGATGTCATCGAAGAGAGGAAAATAGATTTTGTACTCGGAACGATGATCGACGGTGCCGTGTGAGCCTCGCCAGAGCTCGCAGTGTCGCAGTTGCATCCACAGAGCCTGGGCGTGGGCGAGGGGGAAGTTTTCGAGCCTGACATGGCTCGCCGTGGTGTGACGAATCCGGTGGCGGATCTCGGGTATCGAAAGTTGCGCCGACACCGTAAGCGAAAAGTCGGGGAGAAGCTCGTGTGCAGAGAGCATCAATCCGATCGAGACATCGTCGACGATGTCGTATCGGAGGCGGCGTTTGTTGCGCACCAGGGTTTTTACTTCCGTAGCGTTGAGGAAATACGCCGAGCCGCTGATGAAGGTGTTGCCCTGGTAACCGTCCAGCTCCGCTAGCGATTGGATGCTCTTGTCTGGACCGATCTTGTCGTTCGCCAGGAGGTCCTGGCGCAGTGCGTCGTTCCAGACCGCGGTTCCGGAATAAATGATGGGATCGGTGGTCTGCACGAAATGATCGAACTGTGGCAGTCGGATGAAACTGCTGAGGTTGGTTCGAAAGAACACGTCGTACTGGTCCTGCAGCAGTTCCAAGGCATGCATCGTTTTGCTGAGAATTCCTGGAATGTTCGGCGTGTGAAACGCGGGGTCGCAGAGCCGGTCGAGATCGACCGTGTCGTCCTGGATGATGTTGTCCCTGAGATGTTCGTATGGTCGTAGGTCTACGTCGTGTTCGAAGAGGAGGAAGACGCGCATGTGCGGTGTGTGCGCGTTGGTGTAGGCGATCAGGTCCGACCAGTAGCGGTCGATGTAGTGGACGTACACCGGCTGCGTCGTGGCAGCGATGGCGAGAATGGCGATGCGCTTCATGGCGTGTCAGGCTCCTTCGGCCCGTTCGATCATGTGCGCGAACGCGTCTTCCAGTTCCGTTGCCGCGAACTGATTCTCGAACATGCTTCGCGAGTCTGCTCGCGGGCGGACGGTGACGTCAAGCCGGCGAAGGCCGCGCGATCGGTGGCGCGCCCGACCTGGCCGCCGGTCTCCTCGAGCC
>JBGTMF010000227.1:0-16258 GCA_041743795.1 Thermodesulfobacteriota bacterium
AGCCATTTAGCTGCGGCGTACAGCAGAGAATTACCTTCCTGCGTATACGGTGGGGTAGCGGCTCCTACGGTGGAAGTTGCCAGCCCAACGAATAATAGCGGAATGGCGACGGCGAGTCCGGCCAACGGTCCTGCCCGACGCACGGCGTCGCCGCTGCCGGAGATGTCGAAGATGGAGCGCACGCTGGCCGACTACGGCGGTAGCGGCGTCACCGTGGGGCCACATTTGATGCGCTACTTGCGGCCGGAGCTGTCGCGCGACGGCGTCGTGCGCGCGTGCGATCTCGCCGGAATGCGCGATGGCCGCTGGGTCAAGGTGGCGGGATTGGTGATCGTGCGACAGCGACCGGGGACGGCCAAGGGATTCTGTTTCCTTACGTTGGAAGACGAGACGGGTGTCAGCAACGCGGTGGTGGTGCCGGCGCAGTTCGAGCGCCACCGGGCGCTGATCCACCGCGCCGCGCTGTTACAGGTAGAGGGGCCGCTGCAGGTGGTGGAAGGCGTCATCCACATACAGGCGCGACGCTTCCTCGAGGTGGCATTACCCGACCGTTCGCTGCACCAGCGCGGTCCCGGCTACCGCATGCGGATCCTACCGGAAGAGGGCGAATCGCCGATGTCGCTACCCAAGTCGCACGATTTTCGATGAGGGGGGCCTCGCTGTAGTCATGAATTCCGTTTGCCCCAGGGGTGGTTGTGGAACTGTGCTGCCGAGGCGGGATAGGTTCATTGGATGCGGGTGATCGCCGGAGTTGCCAGGGGGCGGAGGTTGAAGACGGTGCCGTCGCGAGACGTTCGCCCGACGGCGGACCGCGTCAAAGAGGCGCTGTTCTCCATGATCGAGAGTCGCATTGATCTCGAGGGTAGGCACGCGCTGGATCTGTACGCCGGAAGCGGTGCGCTGGGAATCGAAGCTCTCAGTCGAGGCGCGGCGCTCTGCACCTTCGTCGAGAGGGATCAGCGTGCGCGCGAGGCCCTCGTGGAGAATCTGCGCGCCTGCGGTTTCGATCTCGCGAGCGAGGTGTTGGCGGCGCCGGTGTCCGCTTCGTTGCTTCAGTTGAGCCGCCGCGGGATGTCGTTTGATCTGGTGTTGCTCGACCCGCCGTATGCCGACAGGGTAGCGCAACGCGTGTTGGAAGATCTAGCCAGCCGGGCTCTCTTCGCGGCCGGCTGCGTCGTCGCCGTCGAGCACGCAGCCGACGAGATCGTCGCCGAGACAACCGCACTGCGGTTGACCCGCACCCGGCGCTATGGGAAGACCTGCGTGTCTCTGTTGACGAGCGACCCGACCGAGGATTCAGCTGCGACGTGACCCGCAAGGCAGTATACGCCGGATCGTTCGATCCGATTACGAACGGGCACCTGGATATCGTTCGCAGAGCGCTGCGTTCGTTCGACCACGTTATCGTCGCCGTGGCATACAACTCGGCCAAGGATTCGGCATTGTTTTCCCTCGAGGAACGGGTAGCGATGATCCGCGAGGCGCTCGCCGACGTCAGCGAGGGTGTCGAGGTAGATTCCTTCGACGGATTGCTGGTCGACTATTGCGAACGCAAGCAGGCGTCGGCGGTGATTCGCGGGCTGCGGGCGGTGACGGATTTCGAATACGAGTTTCAGATGGCGATGATGAACCGTCACCTCAATCCCCGCGTGGAAACGTTTTTCATGACCGCCAGTGAGGCATACCTCTACACGGCGTCGCGGCTGGTGAAAGAGGTGGCGCGATTGGGTGGCGATGTCAGCGGCCTGATTCCACCCGGCGTCGACCGGTTGCTGAAGGCGAAGTTCGCCAAATCGTGAGGCGCGGCGCGGCCTGCGGGGCGACTATATTGACACCCCTACAGGGCGCAACTACGAGAGTGCGATGGCGTCTCCAGCGCAGGCCGCTGTTCTCCGGGGAGCAGCGCTAATGAAGGCGCACGTCCTCGTGCGTCCCGGACAGCTGGAATTGCGAGAGCTGCCGATGCCGATCCCGGATGAGGATGGCATCGTCGTTCGGGTGCGCGCAGCGCTGACCTGTGGCACGGACCTGAAGACGTACCTACGCGGTCACCCGAAATTCGCCATGCCGATGATGTTCGGGCATGAGTTTGCCGGAGAGGTCGCCGCCGTCGGGTCGGCTGTGCGTGGTCTGCGCGAAGGGGACGCCGTGATGGCGGCGCCGACGGCTCCATGCGGCGATTGCTACTACTGTGCGCGCGAGCAGGAGAATCTGTGCCCGTCGGTAATGCCGACGATGGTGCACGGCGCATACGCCGAGTTCATCAAGCTGCCCGGCGCGGTTGTGCGGACGAATCTGTACGAGAAACCGGCGGCGTTGCCGTTTCGCGAGGCGGCTCTGATGGAGCCGCTGGCGTGCGTCGAGCATGGCCTGTCGTTCCTGCGCCTACGGCCGGACGACACGGTGGTCGTGGTCGGCGGCGGTGCGATCACCTTACTCCACCTCCTCGCGTTGCGAGCGCGTGGTTGCGAGCGCGTCATCATCGTCGCCCGCAATGAGCGACGTGCCGAGGAGGCTCGCCGCTTCGGCGCGGCGGAGGTTCTTTGTGCCGACGTCCGCGACGCGCGCCAACCGGTTTTGGACTGGAGCGACGGGCGCGGTGCGGATGTGGTTATCGAGTGCACCGGTCAGGTCGACGTCTGGGAAGCGGCCCTCGGGTTGTCGCGGGTGGGTGGCCAGGTTGTGCTTTTCGGCGGCTGTGCGGCGGGCTCCGTGGTGCGGTTCGATACGGCACGGCTGCACTACGACCAGGTGCGTATCTTCAGCCCGTTTCACTTCACGCCGCGCGATGTGCGCCGCGCCCACGAGCTGTTGGCCGGTGGAGAACTGTCCGGCGCGTCGCTGATCGCCGGTGAACACTCGCTCGAGGAGTTGCCGATCGCTCTCGCGCTGCTGCAGGCCGGCGGCGGACCGAAGTACGCCATCGTGCCGAACGGTCGATGAAAGTCGCTCGACTCTACGATTACCTCGACGTCCGCGTCGAAGATGCCGCTCGCCCCGTCATCGGGCCGGGGGAGGCGCTGGTGCGGACGTCCGCCTGCGGCATCTGCTCGGGCGACGTCGTACCCTGGTACATCCGTCGCAAGGCACCGCTGGTCTTCGGACATGAGCCGGTCGGACGGATCGTCGAGGTCGGCGCTGGCGTCGACCGCTTCCAACCGGGCGATCGCGTCTTCGTCCACCACCACGCGCCGTGTTTCGACTGTCCGTTGTGCCGGCGCGGCGAGTACGTCCAGTGCCCGACGTGGAAACAGTCGCAGATCGATCCGGGCGGAATGGCGGAGTATTTCCGCGTACCGGCGACCAATTTGAACGATACCCTCCGCTTGCCGGACGACGTCGGCGACGAAGATGGCGCGCTGGTGGAGCCGCTTGCCTGTGTCGTCAAGTCGCTCGATCGTGCTGGGCCGATGGTCGACCGTTCGATCTTGATCATCGGTCTCGGTGTGATGGGACAGTTGCACGTCGTCCTGGCGCGGCACTACGGTGCCAGGCTCATCATGGCAGCGGATCTCGAGGAGAGTCGCTGCCAGCACGCAAGAGGTCTCGGGGCGGATCTGGTCATCAACGCCGCGCGCGAGGATATGGTCGCCCGCATCGAGCGCGAGACCAGTGGAGCTGGTGTCGAGGTAGTGATTGTCGGCCCGGCAACGGTAACGGCGATCGAACAGGGCCTCGCCTGCGCGAGCCGCGGCGGTACGGTGGTGCAGTTCATGGGAACACCACCGGAAGAGCGGCTCAGCCTTTCGACCTTCGACTACTACTTTCGCGAGCTACGGCTCATTCCGAGCTATTCGTGTGGCCCGCCCGACACCAAACGGGCGCTCGAATTGATCGCAGCGCGTGCGGTTCGAGCCGAGCAAGTAGTGACCCACCGATACCCGCTGGCGGCGGCAGCGGAAGCCTACCACACGGCCGCGACGGACAAGCGCGCGATCAAGACACTGGTAACGTTCGACTGAGGCCGACTTGAAGTTGGTCGCCCGCGCCTGTTTACGGCGCGGTGGCCTTCTGTTCGAGGCGACGCGCCGCTTCGTCGGCTCGTTGGGCAGCTTCCATGGCGCTGGCGGCGGCAATCTCTGCACGCCTGGCCGCGTCTTCGGCGCGCGATGATGCAACTCCGTCATTGGCGGAGAGCGAAGAACAACCCATCGCCCCGCACGCCGCCATCGAGATGGCGGCGGCGAGAACGATGAATGAGTTGCGTTTTTTGACCGGCATCGAGAAAGCTGGAGCGATTACTTCTTCATCGAGCGGAAGAGGATCGCTTCGGCTTTCTGTGATGCTGCTGCTGCGCGGTCAGCCGAAGCTGCTGCGCTGCGTGCGGCCTCTTCGGCTTTGGTAGCCGAAGCGTTGGCACGTGCCGCCGCCGCCTCGGTCGAGGTGGTGAGCGAATCGACCCGCGCCTGAGAGGCACTGTCGAGCTTTGCGGAACATCCCACCGCGGTCAGGACGGCGACTGCAAGAAGTGAGCGAACGATCGAGGAGAATCTCATGAGCGGCTCCTTCCCGTCTACTTGCGCAGGGACGAGCCGAAGATCGCCTCGGCCTTGCGCGCGGCGCGTTCCGCCGCTTCGGCCGAATCAGCCGCGCGGGCAGCTGCGCTCGTCGCATTGTCCGCGGCAGCTTGGCACTTATTGGCAGCTGCCTCGGCACTGTTGGACGCTGCCTCGATCCTGGCCATCTGCGCAGGGTCGAGTTTTGCGGTGCAGCCCATTCCCATGGCCGCGACACCCGCGATCAAGATCGTGATCATCCAAGACTTCATTCGTTGCCTCCTCAAATCGCTGCGACGAAACGTCGCATCACGGGATGTCGTCTTCCGACAAGCCCAAAACCAATTTTATTGGCGGCCTTATCTCACAAATAACCTCGTCCGGCAAGTGGCCGGCGCCTAGTCGGGAGAGTGATGCGCGGTCGGGAAGCGTGTGAAACGCCCGGGGTAGCATTGAGTTCCGCATCGGTTTTTGGCAAACCTGATCGGATTTTGAATCCGACAGGAGGGGGGGCCGGGCGATGGATTCCGGCGTGCGAGCGGGAATCCGGGACCTCGGATGCCCCGTCGTTGCCCTCCACTTCTTTCGATTGGGCATAAGGAGATAGCAACAATGTATGTACTCGTTCCGCTGATCGCGGGTATTGCCGCACTCGTCTTCGCCAGGAATAAGGCGGCCTGGATTTCCGAGCAGGACGAAGGCACGGAACGGATGAAGGAGATCGCGCGCGACATTCAGGACGGCGCGATGGCCTTCCTTTCGCGCGAGTACCGCGTTCTCGCGATCTTCGTAGCAGTCGTCGCTGTGCTACTGGCGATCTCCGGCGGGCTGCAGACACAGTCTTCGTTCCTCATCGCATTTTCGTTCCTCGTCGGCGCCTTTGCCTCCGGCCTGGCCGGCTTTATCGGGATGCGCGTTGCGACCAAGGCGAACGTACGCACGACCAACGCCGCCAGACGCGGACTCGTCGCCGCCCTCGACGTCGCCTTTTCGGGCGGCACCGTCATGGGCATGTGCGTCGCCGGCCTGGGCGTCATCGGTCTCAGCGTTCTGTTCATCGTCTACGGCTGGTTGTTCGGCAACAGTACGACGATGGAAATGACCAAGTTGATGAACGTTCTTACCGGGTTTTCGCTCGGCGCCTCGTCAATCGCCTTGTTCGCGCGCGTCGGCGGCGGCATTTACACCAAGGCGGCGGACGTCGGCGCCGACCTGGTGGGCAAGGTGGAGGCTGGGATTCCCGAGGACGATCCGCGCAATCCGGCAGTCATTGCCGACAACGTCGGCGATAACGTCGGCGACGTTGCCGGAATGGGCGCCGATCTCTTCGAGAGTTTCGTCGGCTCGATCATCGGCGCCATGGTGCTAGGTGTCGCCTACGACAACTATTACGTGGTGGTGTTGCCGATGCTGCTCGCCGGTGTCGGCATCTTCGTGTCGATTCTCGGCACGCGCTGGGTGCGCACGGAAGAGGGGGGCAATCCACAATCGGCGCTCAACCGCGGCACCTTCGGCGCCGCCGCTGTGATGGCGCTGCTGACCTATCCGTTCGTAAAGTTGATGGTGCCGGAAACGCTGGTACCGTTGACCAACATTACGGGAACCCTCATTCCGCTGACTGCCGGCGGCATCTTCATGGCGACCATCGTCGGTCTCGCAGCCGGTACGGCGATCGGCATCGTCACCGAGTACTACACGGGTGAGAGCCGCGGGCCGGCGCGAAAAGTCGCCGAGCAGTCGTTGACCGGCGCGGCCACCAACATCATCGCCGGACTCGGCCTCGGCATGCTGTCGACGGCGCTGCCGACGCTCTTCATCGCCGGCGCAATCGTTTTCTCGTTCAAGTTTGCCGGACTCTACGGCATCGCCATGGCGGCGCTGGGCATGTTGTCGACGATCGGCATCCAGCTCGCAGTCGATGCCTACGGCCCGATCGCCGACAATGCCGGCGGCATCGCCGAGATGGCGGACCTCGAAGAGGAGGTTCGTCACCGCACTGACAAGCTCGACGCCGTCGGCAACACGACTGCGGCGATCGGTAAGGGCTTCGCCATCGGTTCGGCGGCGCTGACCGCACTGGCCCTGTTTTCGGCATTCCAGACGGCGGCAGGCGTCGAGAAGATCGACGTCACCAACCCCGTCGTCATGGGCGGTCTGTTCCTCGGCGCCATGTTGCCTTTCCTCTTTTCGTCGATGGCGATGCGAGCGGTCGGCGAAGCGGCCTCGGAGATGATCGAGGAAGTGCGCCGGCAGTTCCGCACCATCGAGGGTTTGATGGAGGGCACGGCACGGGCGGACCACGCCAAGTGCGTCGACATCGCCACCGCCGCGGCGATCAAGCGGATGGTAGCGCCTGGTCTACTCGCCGTCGTCACGCCGGTCGTCGTCGGCTTCATGGACAAGGAGGCGCTCGGTGGCCTGCTCGCCGGCGTTACCTCTTCGGGCGTGTTGTTGGCGATCTTCATGTCCAATGCGGGTGGCGCCTGGGACAACGCCAAGAAGCACATCGAAGGCGGCAACTTCGGGGGCAAGGGATCGGACGCGCACAAGGCAGCGGTGGTCGGTGACACCGTCGGCGACCCGTTCAAGGATACAGCTGGGCCGTCGCTGAACATCTTGATCAAGTTGATGTCGGTCGTCGCACTGGTGCTGGCGCCGATGATTCGCTGAGCCTGCGCGCTCGGGCAGTTGCATCGACAGAGGTCGGGGCGGTATCGCCCCGGCCTCTTTTCGTTTGCGGTGTAGGGATCGCGACTCGGGCCAACGCAAGCCTTGATCGAGGTCAGGGCGCGGTCCGCGGCGGTTCCGTCTCGCTGGCCAGTGTCCTCAGCGTCATTTCACTGAGCGCGGCGCGGCTGGCGTCGGAGCGAACGGCGAGAGCGTCGGCGACGCTGGCCGGAAGATTCCCGACGGAGTTCCCAGCGGTGTTCTCGCCGCGCAGGATGCTTAGTACCTCGTAGACCGAGATCGCTTCCGGCGGTCTGGCCAGCGCGACACCGTGGGGACGATCGGCGGCGAGCAGAACGCCGTGCTCCACCATCTGGTCGACGATTTCCTCGACCGCGGTCGCCGGTAGCCCAGCCAGTTTCGCCAACTCCGCCGTCTGCGCAGGAGGCCGTCCATCGAGGTGGCGGCGCGCCAGCGCGCGAAGAAGCGTGAGCCCTTTCTCTTCACGGCCGACGAGGGTGACGCCGCGAACGCGGCTGAGGACCTCGCGCGGATTCTGCCAGAGGTAGGCGATTTCCGCGCCGATCAGCACGATCGTCCAGCTGAGGTAGATCCAGAGGAAGAACAGTACGAGGATGGCGAAGCTCGAATAGATGGCGGCGTAGCGCCCCGATCCTGCGACGAAGGCGGTGAATACCGCGCCCGCCCATTTCCAGGCGACACCGGCGCTGACGCCGCCGATGCCGGCTGCGCGCCAGGTGACGATGGTGTTGGGCATGAATCGGTACAGCAGAGTAAACGCGGTCGCCATGATGATGTACGGCAGGACGACGGTGCCGAGCCAGACCAGCCAGGGAGCGAGTGCGAATACCCGCTGGACGAACTCGTGCTTCTGAGCCGATGCGGTGAGCGCGAGGGCCGAGAACACCAGGACCGGGCCGACGGTGATGACGCTCAGATAGTCGCGAAACTTGGTCGCCCAGGCTCGCCCCTGGCGAGCCTGCCAGATCCGATTCAGCGCGTCCTCGATCGACCCGACCAGCGTGACTACGGTGTAGAAGAGGCCGGCGACACCGACCGCGCCGAGCACTCCGACCTGCATCTGCCGGACAAACTCGATGATGTGCTTTGTGAGCGCCGCTCCCTCGGCGCCGAGCGGTGCCAGCGACTGGGCGAGGAGGGGTTCGATCTGGTCGTGCACGCCGAACGCCTTGAGCACGGAGAAGGTGACGGCAAGCAGGGGGACCATCGACAGGATCGTCGTGTAGGTCAGGCTCATGGCGTGGATCGACACGTCGTCGTCGCTGAGTTTGCGGATGAACGCCGATGCGAGTTGACGGGCGCGACTCGGTTGCACGGACGCGTCGGAACTTTGCGGCGCAGCGGTAGCCTGCGGCGGCACCGTCGAGTCGCTGGGTGGTTCCCTGGGTTCTCCGGAATCCATGATCGATTCGCCGTTCAGCTGCCGGTCGATGTCGCCTCCTCAGTATACATCTGTCAGACTCGAGGGGAACTGCCGGCGTCGAAGTCGCCGGCGACCGAGGAGCCGCGAGCAGGCAGTCACGGTGCCGCGGGCAATGCTTTGAGATCGACCTGCAGCGGTCCGAAGTCGGAGCGGTGGGCGACCTGACGGCCGTCGATGCGGATCGACAATCCCTCGGGGAATGTCGGGTAACGCGGCGGGCCATCGCCCGGCCGATCCCAGGCGATGGTGACATCGTGACCGCGATAGCGAAGGCCGTCGATGACGAAGTAGGCCCACTCCTCGGCCATCGGATCCACTTCGAGCGTGTCGTCCGCGCGCGGAACCAGTCCGATCGGACCCTCGACGACCAGGCTGAGCCACATCGAATGAAAGTCGTGCGAGATGTCAGAAGGCTTCGGCCGCGGCTCGCGAGCAAACGGTTCCCACTGCGAGTAGTACTCGTGCGCGTTCGGCCGCCAGTTGGGCTCATTGGGATGAACGCCGGGATAGACGAGATCATTGTACCGCTGCAGCAACTGCATGACGTGCTGCGGACGGACGGCGCTCTGACTATAGTGGCGCAGGGCTTGGATCAGGGTGCGTCCGCCCATGCTGATCGGATGAGGCGCGATGTTGCGCGTCAGCCCGTCCATTTCCCAACTCCAGTCGCGGTAGTGTTTCTGACTGGTGATGACCGGTGGGAATCGCGCCCAAAACTCCTGCGGGTCGACCAAGTAGTCGAGCGCCGCCGTGTAGCGCTCCTCGTCGGGGGCGAGCAGGGTGGTGAAGGGAAACAATCCGTGCAACTCGCGAATCGGCGCGCGGGCGTCGTCGTCGGCGCGCTGCGGGTAGAAGAATCGGCTTTCGTCGTCCCAGAGCTTGGCCAGTGCCGCGCCGCGGATGCGCTCGGCGCGCTCGCGGAATTCTGCGGCCAGCGCTTCGTCACCGGCGGCATTCGCCAACTCGACCAGACCGATCGCATTGCCGTAGACGAAGCTGGCGAAGTCGACGCGCTCCATGGCCGGCGGTCTCGCGGTGGGCTCTAGCCGTGTCCCCGCCCAGTACCACCAGGAGAGAATGTCGAGATCGTAACCGGTGACGCGCGGCCGCTCGCGCTCGGGAAGGGCATCGCCGTCGCGGTCATAGGCCGTCATCCAGGCGCGGATATCGCCCGCCATCAGCGGCAGCAGCTCTTCGAGCGTGTCCTGCGAGAGCGGATGCACGCGGTGCAGTTCGGCGGCGGCTTGCACCGTCCAGTGAGAGTATGTCTCTCCCCAATAGGGACTACCCGGCGGATCGACAGTCGCACCGTCGGCGGCGAGATTGCGATAAGAGTTTCGCAATTGCGAGACCGCGTACTGGGGGTCGCGCAGATACGCCAGTTCTTTGATCTGCGCCGGGATGGCGAAGACGATCGGATTGTCGAAGCCGAGTTTGCCCTCGTAGAACGCGAAATCGCGCAGATCGGGGGGTGGCAACTCGCGCAGGTCGACCATGTGGAAGCGGACGATCCACCAGCGGTAATACCACATCGTCTTGAAGGCTGGATCCGAGCAGTCGAAGTAGGGGATATTCTCCGCAAACCAGCGATTGTATTCGCTGGCGTGCTCAATCAGGGAGGGCGGCGCCGTCTCCGGACGCTCGTCTTCCTCGACGGCGAAGCGCATAGCCAGCGTCGCCGACGCCGCAGATCCGTCCGCCAGCAGCTTCAACTCGCGGTGCAGGTGGATGGTATCCGTCGGCGACCTCTCGAACGCCGGCGCCTCGAGGTAGAGCCGCAGCGGCTGTCCCTGAAACTGGGCACCGCCCAGCATCGGAAATCGGGGGGCGATGGTTCCCCCACCGGGCAGTCGGGGAAGCGGGACGACGGCTTCGATGCGAAGCAGATGTTCCTTTTCATCGAGCGAGCGGACCTCGTAGATCGCCGCCGCGCGATCGTCGTAGGTGATGAGCTTGTGCTCGGCGATGGCGATGGGGCCGAGCTGGTAGTCGACGGTGGTGTGGCTGGGGAAGCGACGGATCGTGTACTGGTTATCGTAGACGACGACCGGCTCACCATCAATCGAGAAGCTGACGTCGAAAAGACGCTGCAGACAATACGAAGAGTGGAGAAAGCAGAACTCACCGGCGAGGCCGGCTTGGTGTTCGAGCTTGCGGTTCCAGAGCCGCCGCCCCGAAGGGAACAGTAATTTGTCGTCGTCGAGCAGTAGGGCGCGGGCAATGTGATCGGGCGCGCCGCGCGGCGGCAGGCGGAAGACCTGGTGGCCGAGGACGCTGTCGATATAGAATTTCCGCAGCGCCGGCGACGCCGATGCCTCCGCGTTCTCGAACTTCAACCAGGAGGTGAACAGATCTGGGGCGAGCGCGACTGGACCGTTCTCATCCGACGCTGCTTCGTCGGGCGCCCCGGCATCGCTGTCCGGCGGCGGCGCTTCGCCGCTGCAGGCGAGAACAGCGAGGGAGAGGATCAGAGCGGAGAGTGTGCGCGCCAGCTTCTCTTTCAACGTCAATCCTCCGAATCGCGATAGTCGTTCCACGGCCGCCGCAGTCTGCGCTACAGATGGCCTCGCGTAAAGCGCGACGCCCGTCACCTTGACAATCGCGGCGGGTGACCCGTAAGGCTGGCGACGAATTCGACAACTTCCGCGCTCTCACCGGATGGGAGCCGCAACTGGAACGGGGAGGTTTGCATGGAAGCCCTGCAGGGAATCTTTCGCTGGGTCCACGTATTGGCCGGAATCACGTGGATCGGACTTTTGTATTTCTTCAACTTCGTCAATTCGGCGTTCGCGCCGACGATGGACGGCGATACCAAGAAGAAAGTCGTTCCGGAATTGATGCCGCGCGCTCTTTATTGGTTCCGCTGGGGCGCCGCCTTCACCTGGATCACGGGTGTGCTCTTGCTGCTGATGGTGTTCTACCACGGCGGCCTCATGTTCGATGACCTCACCGTTTCGTGGAATGGCTTGGCGATCGGCATGGTGGCGGTGACGTTCCTGGGAGTTTTCGTCTACGACCTGCTGGCGGGTTCGGTGATGAAGCCTATCAATGTCGCCTTCTGGGGCGGACTGCTGCTGACCGCGGTGATCCTGTTCCTCTACCAGTTCGCCGGATTCGGCTTCCGAGCGATGGCGATCCATCTCGGCACTTTGTTCGGCACCAGCATGGCGTTCAACGTGTGGTTCCGAATCTGGCCGGCGCAGCAGCGCATCATCACGGCGACGAAGAACGGCGAGGCGCCAAATGCGGACGACGTCGCGCTTGCCGGAATGCGGTCGCGGCACAACACTTACATGTCGGTGCCGTTGGTGTTCTTGATGCTCAACTCGCACATGACGTGGCTGCCGGGAGGTCCCATCGGGCTCGTCGTCGTCGTCTTCGTCGGCTGGGGAGCGACCTATTGGCTGTACGGCAAAGCGGCGCAGGTCAAAGGGTTCTGAGCGACTCACATCCAGACGAATCGGGGCGGGGTGACACGTCAGCCCGCCCCGACCTGGTTCCGTTCGCCGACGCGATCCGCGTCTGGATCCGCGTCGGCTTGCAGAGTTTCGGCGGCCCGGCGGGGCAGATCGCCGTCATGCATCGCATCCTGGTCGACGAGAAGCGATGGGTGAGCGAGTCGCGATTCCTGCATGCACTCAACTACTGCATGCTTCTGCCTGGCCCCGAGGCGCAGCAGCTGGCGACCTATGTGGGATGGCTTCTGCACGGATACCGCGGCGGCTTGGTGGCGGGGGTGCTCTTTGTCCTGCCGGGATTTATCGCCATTCTCGCTCTCAGCGTACTCTATGCCGTCCTGCAGGACGTCGAGCCCGTCGAGGCGCTCTTCTTCGGCGTCAAGGCGGCGGTCCTCGCGGTCGTCGTCGAGGCGGTGATTCGCATCGGCAAGCGCGTCCTCAAAAATGGCGCCATGCTGACCGTCGCCGCTGCTGCCTTCGTCGCGATCTTTTTCTTCAGCGTACCGTTTCCCCTCATCATCGCCGTCGCCGCGGTCTTGGGCACGTTGGGCGACCGCTTCCGCCCGCAGCTTTTCGAAGTCATCGGCAGCCATGATTCGGCGCAGGGCGGCGAACGACTACCGAGCCCGGTGGCCGATGCCCTCGATCACTGCCCGCCACCGCACACGTTGCCGTCGCTCGCCCGATCGCTTCGAGTCCTGGGGGTGTGCACGGTGTTGTGGGCCGGCCCGATAGGCGGACTGGTGTACTTCCTCGGGCACGATAATCTGTTCGCGCAGCAGGGGATCTTCTTCAGCAGGGTCGCCGTCGTCACCTTCGGCGGCGCCTACGCCGTGCTCGCCTACGTCGCCCAGCGAGCGGTCGAACAATACGCCTGGCTGGCGCCGGGGGAGATGCTCGATGGATTGGGTATGGCGGAGGCGACGCCGGGGCCACTGATCCAGGTGGTTCAGTTCGTCGGCTTCATGGGCGCCTATCGCCACCCCGGCGCGCTCGATCCGTTGTTGGCCGGGATCATCGGTTCGGTGGTCACCACCTGGGTGACTTTCGTGCCGTGCTTCTTGTGGATCTTTCTCGGAGCGCCGTTCATCGAATCGCTGCGCGGCAAGAAGTGGCTCAACGCGGCATTGTCGACCATAACCGCCGCCGTCGTCGGCGTCGTGTTGAACCTGGCAGTCTGGTTCGCCCTGCACAATCTCTTCGCCGACATCGAAACGCGACGCATCGGCTGGCTGCGATTACTCGTCCCGGATCCGGCATCGATCGACTTCGCGGCACTCTTGCTGACGGCCGGCGCGTTCATCGCCATCTTTCGCTTCAAGGTGGGTATGCTGGCGACGTTGGCGGCCAGCGCGGTGCTCGGTGTCGTACTTCGCTGGGGCCTGTCCGCGCATTGATACCCGACGGCAAGTCCGCTCAGTATTTTACGGTGACGTCCTCGGAACCGTTGGCGACCAGGGTAACCGCCTGCTCTTTCACTCCCAGCGTCTCGTGCCAGGTGCCGATGACGTAGTCCCCCGGCGGCACGTTGCTCAACCGCACCGTGCCATCGCCGGCGGTGACGGCGAAGTAGGGGTGGGGCAATACCGAAACGAAGGCCTTCATCCAGGGGTGGACGTCACAGCCAATACGGATGCCGATTTCCGTCTTGTCGAAATACAGGGTTCGCGTCGACTGCGGGCGGCTCATCATGAAGTTCCAAGCGTCGACGGTCTGCGGTCGACCGCGGACATTGTGCGCCTCGGGGTCGCTGTTGACGAATTGCAGTGGTTGACCGGTCATCAGAGCGGTGACGCGCGGATGGTACAGGCAGCCGCGCTGATCGATGACAACCGGCTCGGTGGGAAACGTAAACGAGCGCCCCTCCAAGCCGGATTTGATATAGACGAGGACGTTGGCGAGGGCGCCGTTGGAGACTGCTACAGGCTGATCGTACACGGCTTCCGGGTGCTGCTCGGCGCAGCGGCCGGCGGAGCGCATATTGATCTCGACGGGCGGAGGTACCGCGCCCGCGTAGGTGACGCGTGCGATGATCGTAGCGGCCGTCGCCCGGTCGACTGGGGTCACCACCGGTTGCGGCGGCGGTCCCGACGAGTCCGAACAGCCGGCTGCGGTCGCCACCAGGGCGAGCGCAGCGAGAAGAAGATTGCAGTTTGTTCGCAGTCGGAGCACGGCTTTCCTCCTCTTGGGAAGGACCCGACGCTAACATGGGTCGCGGGGGCTGTCAGGATGGGCAGCGCTCGCGGTATAGTCGCTTCATGTCGCAGTCGGACGAGCCGGCTCCGCCGTCGCCGCCGGTAGAGGGCGGCGACCTGGAGAGAAAACTGGACACGCTGCCGGCGCGGCCTGGGGTCTATCTCCTCAAGGACGGCGACGGCGTGGTCATCTACGTGGGCAAGGCCAAGAGCCTGCGGTCGCGAGTGCGAACATACTTCCGCGGCGGTGACAACCGACACCAGGTCGCGTTCCTGATGGCACGGGTCGCGGAATTCGAAACGCTGGTAACCAAAACCGAGAAAGAAGCTCTGATCCTGGAGAACAATCTCATCAAGCAATACAAGCCCCGCTACAACATCGACCTCAAGGACGACAAATCCTACGTCAGCGTCGTCGTCACGGTGCAGGACCCGTGGCCGCGACTGCTGGTGACGCGCAAAATTCGCAAGGACGGGTCGCGCTACTTCGGACCGTTCCACTCGGCCTACAGCGTTCGCCAGACGATCGACACCATCCGCCGTGTCATCCCGCTGCGAACCTGCAGCGACGGCGTGTTTCGCAATCGATCGCGACCATGCCTCGAGTACCAGATCAACCGCTGCCTGGCGCCGTGCTGCCTGCCTGTGGATCGCCAAGTCTACGAGTCGCATCTGCGCGAGGCGATGATGTTGCTGTCGGGCAAGCGGGTACAGCTCGTCGATCAGATCCAGGCCGACATGAAGGCAGCTGCGGAAGAGGAGCGATTCGAGGACGCGGCGCGGCTGCGCGACCGACTGCAAGCAATCGACAAGACACAGGAGCGCCAACAGATCGTCGCGCACGGCGGCGGCGACCAGGATATTCTCGGCTTCTATCGCGAGGCGGGATTCTGCGACGTGCAGATTCTCTTCGTGCGCGGCGGAAAGCTGACGGGCAACCAGAGCTTCGCCATCGACGGGTTCGAGTTGCCGGACGACGAACTGATCGCCGCCGTGCTGACGCAGTACTATCAGGGGGAGCGATACACGCCCGACGAAGTGATCATTCCGCTCGACATCGAAGACCGCGAGGTCCGCGCCGATTACCTGAGCGAGAGGCGAGGGCGCAAGGTCGAGCTGATCTGGCCGCAACGCGGTGACCGGGTGAAGTTGCTGGCGATGGCGATGGAGAACGCCGAGCACAGCTTTCGCGAGCGGCGCGACAGCGAATCCCAGTACGAGCAGATCAGCCTCGAGTTGCAGCGGCGGCTGCACCTACGCAACGCGCCGAAACGCATCGAGTGCTTCGATATATCCAACTTCCAGGGAGGCTTTGCCGTCGGCTCGATGGTGACTTTCGACGAGGGCCGGGCGGATACCTCGCGTTATCGGCGGTTTCGCATCAAGACGGTCGCCGGCCAAGACGACTTCGCGTCGATGTTCGAGGTACTGGGGAGGCGATTCCGCCGCGGCAAAGAGACCGGCGAAGTCCCCGATCTGCTCGTCGTCGACGGAGGTCGCGGCCAGCTCAACGTCGCTGTCCAGGTTTTGAAGGAGATCGGAATCGACTCAGTCGACGTCGTCGGTTTGGCCAAGTCACGCGTCGCCCGCGCCGCGCGGGCGGCGGAGGTCGAACGCAGCGAAGAGCGGGTATTCTTGCCGGGACGCGTCAACCCCGTTGTTCTGCGGCGCAACTCGAACGCGCTATTCGTACTGCAGCGGGTTCGCGACGAGGCGCATCGCTTTGCCATTACCTACCACCGCGCACTGCGCGGCCGCGAGCGGCTGCGGTCGGTGCTCGACGACATCGCCGGCGTTGGCGCCGAACGCAAGCGCAAACTGCTGCGCGTATTCGGCAGTATCAAGCGGCTACGCCAGGCGAGCGCCGAGGAGATTTCCGCCGTCCCGGGCATGCCGCGGCGCCTGGCTGAAGAGATCCACCGGGCCCTGGCGGCAGCGGTGGAGCCAGCGACCGTGCCCGGAGAGCGCCGCCGGCTC
>JBGTMF010000228.1:0-3430 GCA_041743795.1 Thermodesulfobacteriota bacterium
ATCGCGACAGCGGCCCTGCGCCGGGGTCATCGCGTCGCGGTGACGGCGCGGCGCGCGGAAGCCGTCTCCGACATCGTCGACGCGTTCCCCGATCGCGCGCTCGCTCTGCCACTCGACGTGACGCTCCGCGACCAGATCGACGCCGCGGTCGCCGCGACGAACGCGCGGTTCGGCGACATTGACGTCCTCGTCAACAACGCCGGCTACGGCTACATGTCGGCGCTCGAGGAAGGGGAGGACGAGGAAGTCCGGCGCCTGTTCGACACCAACTACTTCGGTATCGTCGACACTATCAAAGCCGTCCTGCCACAGATGCGCGCCCGCCGCAGCGGGCGGATCATCAACATGTCGTCGATGACCGGGTTGGTGACGAACCCGCCGAATATCTACTACAGCTCGAGCAAGTACGCGCTCGAAGCGCTCAGCGAAGGTCTCGCCAAAGAGGTCGGGCCGCTGGGCATCCACGTGACCGCGATCGAACCGGGAGCGTTCCGCACCGATTATGCCTCCCGCTCGATGAAGGAGACCGGGCAGCCGATCGCCGACTACGCGGACACCGTCGGCGCCCGCAAGGACCTGATCAAGGCCTTCGCCGAGCACCTGCCCGGCAACCCGCGCAAAGTGGCCGACGCCGTGTTGATGCTCAGCGAACTGGAGCATCCGCCTCTTCGACTTCTTCTCGGCCGCGACGTCCTGGCCGCGTTTCGTCAGAAGCTGGCCGAACTCACCGCCTCGATCGATGAGTGGGAGCACGTCACCGTGGACGTCGGTTTCGACAGCGATTAATCACGGACTCGACGCCTTCGGAACCAAGAATTGCGCCACGGTGCGGGTCGCGCCCCACCCGCTCAAGCGCCGACGATCGCGCTTCGCAGCCGGCGATCCATATCAGTCCGTCGTAGCGCGCGTCGCGCGCGCCTTCGACAACCACGGATTACCCGCCTCGGAGTATCTCCATGGCTTCTGCGCCCAGGTTCCGGCGTAATCGACACCTACGCGCGGCGATCGCTCCAGCTTGCCGCGCGGCAGGTCGGGTTGCGTGAGGAACAACGATCGCCCGGTTAAATCGACGCCGTAATGGCTGCGGTCGATTCCCAGCGCCTGGCACAGCTTCCCTGGACCGTTCGTCAGGCGGCGATCGCTTTCGCCCAGTCCGCGACGGGCAGCCATCAGCGGCTGACCGACAATCGGTTCGAGAGCGCGCAGCAACACCGCGTGCGGCGCACCCGCGGCGGTAGTGACGAGGTTCAGTTGCCAGTGCATGCCGTACACGAAGTAAACGTAAGCGAAGCCCGGCGGGCCGAACATCACCTCCGTCCGCCGCGTGCGTCGTCCGGCCCAGGAATGCGCGGCGCGGTCTTCCGGTCCGCGGTACGCCTCCGCTTCCACGACGCGGCCCGCCATCACACCCGCGGCCGTCACATGAACCAGCAATTTGCCGATCACGTCGCGCGCCACGGTCAACACCGGGCGCGCGTAGAATTCGCGCGGTAGCGGGTCACGCGATGCGATCTCTTCGACCATCTCGGCACCTTGGGACACGATTGGTCAGATACGCCGGGTTGCAGCTTACGCACAAGACCGATGGGGCCAGAGTGCGCACGAGTATAACTATCTGTCGATACATGCCCCTCGATGCGTCATCGAGGCAGCCTCAGCGACTGGAGATGGCGGTCGTCGAGAACCTGAAGCGGGATCGCAGCGCACCCTTCGACCGCCGCTCACGCGCGCGAGCGCGTGTACGCGTGCTCCGCCACCGGCCGAATCTCCGCCGGTAGTGCGGCGATCGCCGCCGCGTAGTCGTCGCGCGGCTCGATGAAATAGCGATCGGGGTCGGTGGCGACGAGTGACGGCATCCACGCGGTGTGCAGGGTGAATGGCAGATTGAGCTCGGCATGCCCGAGGCGACACAGGGGCCCGCGCGACAGGTCTGTGCCGTCGAAGATCCAGATCTCGTCTCCGCTGGAGCGGCCGTCGGCCTGATCCGAGATGACGCTGGTGATCACATAACCCTCGCCGGGGCCGCTGCGGCCGCGCGCCGGTGCGAACTGCGGCGACAGCGCGAAGTAGCCGGTCGGAAAGGAATAGGCATCCGCGACCGCGACGCGGTCGGAGTCAAAGCGGAAGAGCGCTCCCGGCACGGCGCCCGGCGGCAGATCGTCGATCGCCACCGTGCGATAGGGATAGTCGAGGAATGCGTCGACGACGCGACTGATCAGATTGTCGGGCGAGAACCCCAGCGACACCCAGTACAGACTTTCGTGGCGCTCCCGGATGAATTCGCCGGTCGTCGAGGAGTACAACGCCGGCCCCCAAGTGTAAGCCTCGTCATGCACGGCCACCGCGTCTACGACGCGGCCGGTCGCCACCTCGATCTCGTAGCGCCCCATGCGGCCGACGTCGGTAGACGACAGCACCTTCTGCACATCGCGCGGGTCGATGCGTTGCTGCGTGCGATGCAGCGTATCGGCGCTCGTCATCCACCCCGACGACGACGCACCGCAGCCATGCGCCGCGTGCAGTACGATGCGACCTCCGGCGTCGTCGTAGTCGACCTGGAAGTGCGCCGTCTCGCGCGGGATCCTGACGTGTATGGCGCGCGCGCCACCGACACGCCCGAGGTCGGCCTTCGGCACGATGTAGTAGTCGACCTCCGAGAGCGCCCGGCCGGGAGAGGAGGCGTCGAGAGAGTTGACGAACGAGGTGTCGCAGAGGACCACGTGTTCGCGCGTAATGCCGAGTTGGTGCATAGACTGGCGGATGGCGAGAGGCTCGCCCGAAGCGTCGACGACCGGATTGGCCAGCACCGCGCCGTCGTTATCCCAGGTCATCACGCTTGCGAACGGCCTGCCGCCGAACGCCGTACCGCCGTAGGCAACACCGTAAAAGCGCCGCTCGTAGGGATCGAACTGCGGATGCGCGCTAGTGAAGTGCCCGGGGAAGAGCGGTTGCGGACCGAACAGGTCGAGGCCGATCGGCCACTCGCGGTTGAAGCCGATCGGCGTGACTATCTCGAGAGATACCGGATCGACGAGGTGCGGGCGGCCCGCGTCGAAGGTGGCGAGCAGCCGGTCTTCCATCGGCAGCAGGGCCGTATTGACGAAGTTGCGCACGCCGAAGGCGCCGAAGCGGGCGATGCCCGCGTTGTTGAACTCGTACGATGTGCCGACGGCGGCATCGTCGACGTACGAGTCGTCGGTGCGCAGGATGCGATTCACCGCGGTGACACCGGTCGGTTCGAGGTCGAAGCGGTAGAGCATGCCGATGCCGTTGAAGGGCGAACTCTCGTCCGGGTAGTTGAGCGAGCACACCATGAACGAGTGCCCCTGCAGGTCGCGCGGCAGGCGCCCGGCGAGGACCTCGAGCGCGAGGTCGTTCTCGGTGTGCCCCGCCTGCACCAGCGAATCCGGCCAACGCGTGGTCGAGACCG
>JBGTMF010000229.1:0-29330 GCA_041743795.1 Thermodesulfobacteriota bacterium
CACACGCTGAAGATCGAAGTCGAATGCCGCGATTTGACCGAGGTCGACGCCGCACTCGCAGCCGGGGTCGAGGCGATCCTGCTCGACAACATGACGATCGAGGAGATCGCCGCGGCCGTCCGCCACATCGGCGGCCGCTCGCTGGTGGAGGCCTCCGGCGGGGTGTCTCTCGCCAACGTGCGCGCCATCGCGGAAGCGGGCGTCGACATCATTTCAGTCGGCGCCTTGACCCACTCGGTCGCGGCGATCGACCTGAGCATGCAGCTGCGGATGGACGGCGTTGTCAGCTGAACCCCTGCATCCCGCGGCGATCCGCGCGCACAGCACGGCGCGCTGGTGCGGCGCCCGAATCGACTGTCTCGACACGGTCGATTCGACCAACACGAGGGCGCGCGACCTCGGTCTCGCCGGCGCGGCGGACGGTACGGTCGTCGTCGCCGAAGAGCAGAGCGGTGGCCGCGGGCGAATGGGGCGGACGTGGATCTCGCCGCGCGGCCGCAACCTCTACTTGTCGGTATTGCTGCGCACCGACCTACCGCCTCAAGCGATCTCTCAGATCAGCCTCTGCGCTGGACTGGCCGCGTGTGAGACGATTGGCGAGTGGTGCGATGCGGTGCTGAAATGGCCGAACGACGTCCTCGTCGGCGGTCGCAAGGTGGTCGGCATCCTCGCCGAACTCGAATCTCGCGTCGCGCACCACTTCGTCGTCGTCGGCATCGGTGTCAACGTCAACATGCGCCTCGAGGATCTGCCGGACGAGTTGCGCGACAAGGCCGGCTCCCTCGCCATCGCCGTCGCCGCCGAGGTGGACCGGGCACGTGTCGCCGGACGGTTGCTCTCGCACCTCGAGAGCCGCTACGACGAACTGCGCATGAATGGATTCGCGGCAATCGCGGAGGAGTGGACCCGGCGATCCGGGTCGGTCGGCAGACGGATTCGCGTCGAAGAGCCAGGCGGTGTCGTCGAGGGTGAAGTCCTCGGACTGGCACCCGACGGAGCGTTGTGCTTGAAGCGCTTGGATGGGAGCGAACATCGCGTCATTGTGGGCGACGTTACGGTGTTGGATGGATACCCGGGCCCGGCGATCGGCTCGTAGCCGTCGCACTTCCGGGGTGGGGTCCTGTTTGCCGAAAGGTGAAGGCTGATAGCGGAACCATGAGAATTCTCGCAATAGACGTCGGCAATTCCCACACCGTGTTGGGTGTATACGACGGAACGAACCTGCTCGATCATTGGCGCATCGAGACGGCGGAGGGACGCACCAGCGACGAGTACATCGTCCTCCTCCGCGGCCTGCTCAGCGGTCCCGAGGGGCGGGGGCTCGACGGCGTCGCGCTGTCTTGCGTCGTCCCGCCGATGACCCGGATCATGCTGTCGGTGTGTCGCAAGCTCTTCGGTATCGAGGCGCTCGTCGTCGGTCCCGGCGTGCGCACCGGCATGCCGATCCTCTCCGACAAGCCACAGGAGGTCGGCGCGGATCGCATCGTCAACGCGATCGCCGGCTTCGAACGCACCAAGGATACGACCATCGTCGTCGACTTCGGGACGACGACGAACTTCGACTACGTGACCGCCAAGGGAGAGTATGTCGGTGGCGTCATTTGCGCGGGGCTCGGTATCTCGGCGCAGGCGTTGTTCGCCCGCGCCGCCAAGCTCTATGAGGTCGAGTTGGTGCGGCCGAAGGGAATTGTCGGCCGCAACACGGTGCACGCGGTGCAGTCCGGGTTGATTTACGGCCACGTGGCGATGATCGACGGTATCGTCGATCGCATCCAGCAGGAGAACCGCGTCAAGGCGAGGGTGTTGGCCACCGGCGGATTGGCCTCGTTACTGGCAGAGGAATCGCGCACGATCGAGGTCGTCGACGAGTTTCTCACCTTGGACGGATTGAGAATCATCTTCGAGCGAAATCACGATAACTGACCGGGGTCACCTGAACTTGCACAACCCGGCCGAGAGCGAACGGAGGTAGCGATGGCAGTCGGTGATGTCACCCAGATTCGAAACGTCGGAATCGTTGGGCAGGGCGGAACCGGCAAGACGTCGCTGGCCGAAGCGCTGCTCTTCACGATGGGCGCGACGACGAGGCTCGGCAGCGTCGACGACGAAACGTCGAACTTCGACGTCGAGCCGGAAGAGCAGCGCCGCAAACTGAGCCTGACGACGGCTATGCACCACGGTGCCTGGAACAAGTGCGACATCACGATCGTCGACACTCCGGGCTACGCCAACTTTCTCGCCGACGGCCTCAATAGCCTGCGCGGCTGCTCGGGGGTGGTGTTGGTCACCGAAGCAGCGCCGGGCGCGCTCAAAGTAGAAGCCGAGAGGTTGTGGGCGCGCAGCGAAGATTTGGCGCTGCCGCGCGTCGCGTTCGTCACGAAGATGGACCGAGATCGCGCTGATTTCGACGCCGCGGTCGCCGATCTCAAGGAGATTCTCGGCGCGAAGGCGGTACCGGTGCAGCTGCCGATCGGCAGCGCCGACGGATTCCGCGGCGTTGTCGACCTCATCAGAATGCGCGCCCTGATCTTCGATGGTGACGGCGGCGCGACAGAAGAGGACGTTTCCGAGGACTTGCGCGAAGCGGCGGAGAGTGCGCGCGAAGCTCTCGTCGAATCGGCGGCTGAGACCGACGACGATTTGTTGGAGGCATACCTCGACGCCGGGACTCTGAGCGATGAGGATCTCGCAGCCGCGTTGCGCAAGGCGGTCAAGGCGGGCGTACTGATGCCGGTTTATTGCGGCTCGGGCACCGGCAACCTCGGTGCGCGTCCGCTGCTCGATGCCATTGTCGAGTTCATCCCGGCCCCGGCCGAACGACCCCCCGCCCGCGGAGTCGATCCCACCAGTGGCGAAGAGATCGAGCGCGCGCCTTCGCCGAGCGCGCCGTTTTCCGCCTACGTCTTCAAAACCATCGCCGATCCGTTTGCCGGGAAACTGACCGTGTTCCAAGTGCTTTCTGGGGAGCTGTCGGGCGACACCGCCGTCGTCAACTCCACCAAGGACGGCAGGGAACGCATCGGCCACCTGCTCAAGCTCGAGGGCAAGAAACAGCAACAGGTCGAAAAGCTCCTCACCGGTGAAATCGGCGCCGTGGCGAAGCTCAAGGAGACGGATGCCGGAGATACTCTGTGCGACGAGAAGGAGCCGATCCGATATCCGGGATTGTTGATGGTGCCAACTGCCATCTCATTCGCCATCGAGCCGAAGTCGAAGGGGGATGAGGACAAGGCGACGCAGGGTCTGGTGAAGCTGGCCGACGAGGATCCGACCCTGAAGATGGAGCGCGATCCGCAGACCAAAGAGATTCTGCTGTCGGGCGTTGGCCAGCTGCACATCGAAGTCGCCGTCGAGCGCCTGCATCGCAAGTTCGGTATCGAAGTCGAACTCAAGGACCCGAAAGTACCGTACAAGGAGACGATCAAGAAGGCTTCGAAGGCGCAGGGACGTCTCAAGAAGCAGAGCGGCGGGCGCGGTCAATTCGGCGATACGTGGATCGAGATCGAGCCTATGCCACGCGGCGGCGGTTTCGAGTTCGTCGACAAGATCGTCGGCGGCGCGATTCCGCGGCAGTACATTCCAGCGGTGGAGAAGGGGATTCGCGAGGCCCTGGTCGGCGGCGTCATCGCCGGCTTCGAGATGGTCGACGTCAGGGCGATACTTTATGATGGATCGTTTCACACGGTGGATTCGTCCGAGATGGCGTTCAAGATCGCCGCCTCGATCGGCTTCAAGAACGCCGTCGCCGACGCCAAGCCCGTGCTCCTCGAGCCGATCCTGACTCTGGAGGTTGCCGTTCCCGACGAGTGCCTGGGCGACGTCATCGGCGACCTCAACAGCCGTCGCGGCAAGGTGCTCGGCGTCGATCCGAAGTCGGGATCGCAGGTCATCCGGGCCCATGTGCCGATGGCCGAGGTCCTGCGATACTCGCCGGACCTGCGGTCGATGACCAGCGGCCGCGGCTCGTTCTCGATGGAGCTGGGTGGCTACGAGGAGGTGCCGCCGCACCTCGCCGAGAAGATCATCGCGCAGTCGCAAGCTGCCAAGGCCGAGGACCACTGATGCCGGAGGAGGACCTCGAGCAGCTCGCCGAAGAGATTCAGGCGGGCCGCGACAACATCAGCGTCCCGGAGAACATGATCGTCGAGCCGGAGGAGCGGCCGACGGCGCCGGAACGGCAAAGCCTGCAGACGATGATTCAGAATCTGAAGTCGGGTGAGCGGCTCAAACTGGCACTGCGCGGTAACCGCGAGGCGCGCGCCATCCTGATTCGCGACAGCAGTCTGATTGTCCGCCGTTGCGTTCTGTACAATCCCCGTGTCAGCGAAGAGGAGATCGTCATGTTGGCCCGCAACCGGCAGGTCGACCGTGAACTGCTGGACGTGATCTGCCGCAACAAGGAGTGGCTGAACAATTACCAGGTTCGCTTGGGGATCGTCACCAACCCGAAGACGCCCATCACCATATCGCTCAAGTACATCGGCACGCTGATGATGCGGGACTTGCGTCTGATGGCGAAAAGCAAGAACGTACCGTCGGTGGTCAACGGCGCGGCTAAGCGCATCGTGCTGCGCAGCGGTGGCGGCTGAGGGTTGGACTTTAGATTTCAGATTTCAGATTTCAAATTTCAGGGTTTGGATTTCAGGTTTCAGGGTTTGGGTCTCGAACCTCGGCCTTGAGTGTTTGGAGATATGAGCGCGATCGCAGCCACTACGAAACTGGAAACCCCCGAGGGGCCCATCACCGCCAAGACCGTGCTCGGCTCGCCGACGTCAGTGATGACGCGCACGGACGATGGTGCGATTCGCTTCGCCATGACCACGCCGGGAGAAATGACGCCGGCACAACCGGTGCTGAAGGTCTCGCTGGAGAACGGCAAGTCGTTCGTGGTCGGCCGCACGCAGCTCGTGCTGCGGCGGGGAATGGAGCCGGTCGCCGCCGCTGACCTCCGCCCCGGCGACCGACTCGAGGCCGTCTTCGTCTTCCCTGCAGGGTACATTTACAAGACCGCCGCCGGCGCCGAGGTCGAATCCGACGGGATGATAGGCGTCGTCGCGGTGGAGCCCAGCGGCGAGGCTGACGTCTACGCGATGAAGGTTGTACGCACCGGCCGCTTCGCCTTCAGCGCCGGCGCACTCGGCGTCGCCGACGCGCTCCAGTAGCGCCGTCGACAGGGAGGTTGCGCAGCCGCTTGGGCGGGCAATTACGGGGCACTGTCGCCGGGGATGTCCAGGGCGCACGCCAGTCCGTCGGCACGGAACTCGAGGTCGACGCGCCCGCCCAACTGGTAAGCGACGAGGCCCTCTATCAGGCGCAGTCCATACCCCGGCACCGGCACGGCGGGTATTTCGGGACCGCCGGTTTCGCGCCACGTCAAGCGTAGGCTCTCGTCCTCGCCGCGCTTCCACCCGACGGCTACGCGGCCCCCCTTTCGCGACCAGGCGCCGTATTTCGCCGCGTTTGTGGCTAGCTCGTGGAGCACCATGGTCAACGGTGAGACCTTGGCGGCGGAGAGAGCCGCGGAATCGCCGCCGGCCTGCAGCTTGTCCAGGTCGGCGCCGGCGAACGGAGCGAGCGTCATGTCGACGACGTCTCGTACCGGCATCGATTCCCATTTCGAACGCGCCAAACCCTCGTGGGTGCGGGCGATGGCGCGCACCCTGCCGATGAATCTAGAACGAAAGTCGGCGACGTCGACGGCGTTGTCGCTGCTTCTCTCGGCCAGCGCCACGACGGTCGCCAGGGTGTTCTTCACCCGATGATCGAGCTCCCTGAGCAGATGCTCCTGGAGACGGAAGGCTCTTTCCCGTTCGGCGAGCAAGGCGCCGGCGATCACGTTGGCGCTGCCGACCGCGGCGAGAGTCATCCACAGCGATAGGAGTTCGATACGCGGCGACCGCCCGATGAACGGCCCGACGCCTAAGGCGGTTCCGGCGACCAGCGCGATCATCGACGCAGCCACCGCGAGCGACGACGCGCCGAGCCCGACTCGAAACAGAATCCACACCATGAGCAGACCGCCCAGGTAGGTGATCGTGTCCAGCTGGTGACCATAGGCGAGAACACTCGCGGAGAAGATAGCTACCGCGAGTGCCATCGCCGCCTTTTCGAGGGAGCCGGTTTGCTTGGCGATCTCCGGGTCCGGCGTCGAGAGCCATGTTAGGAGAAGCGGCGCGACGACGAGTGAGCCCGCCAACTCGCCACCGATCCATGCCAACCATACGAACGGGTAGTCTCTCCAAGGTGCGGCTTCGAAGGCGCATAGCACACCGGCGCCGAATGTGGCCGTGACCAAGCCGGTGACGAGAACGCCGACTCCCAGGAGGGCGAAAGCGTCGGAAAGGCGATCGAGCTGTGGCCGGAATCGGTAGCGGCGCACCAGCAGGGTTGCACCAAGAAGTGGCCCCAACGTATTGCCGAGCGCCACCAGCGCCGACGCGCCAAGGTGCGTCGGCTCGAGGGCGAGGTTGAGCGCGAACGAGCCGAGAAAAATGCCCGGCGCGATCGCGGGCCCGGCGAGCACGATCGCAGACAGCGCGATCGCCGTCGGTACCCAGATCAGGGTGACGTAATGGCCGTAGTACGGAAGCTGAAGGCCCAGCCAGCCGCAGACGAAGTAACCGAGGGCGACGATGACGTTGAGCCCGGCGGTCCGGCGCGAACCCTGGCCTGTCACGCGGTCGATACTCTTTCGCCGTCGTTTTCGACCGGCGACCGCACGCCGCGCCCGCAGTGGGAATCCAGGTCGCGTGAAAGCCGTAAGGTAGTGCGCGCTGCATCTCGATCTCCGCGACCGGGCCCCATGCCAGCAAGACGGCAAGGGGAGTACGATTGCTGTGCCGATCGACTCCTCAAAATAGACATCGCGATGCTTCGCAACCGCACCTGCTATCACCTCTCGCTACGTCACGTCGTCCTCAGCCAACCTCCCGGACCACGCATGCCTACCGTCCAATACACTCCCATGCGCCATTAGAAAATAAGGGAAGTCCCGCGAGGGGATGTCTCGAGGTTTCCATTTCGCAATGAGTGTCTCGACGTTTCCACCACGGGCAGGCGCGACAGGCGCGGTGCCAAGCCCGTGCACAGGCCGCACTCGACCGGGAAAGCGTCCTGATATAGGGAAGGGCTCGAAAAATCAGGAAGGCACGGAATTGCGCTGGCCGGCGGCCGCCGGAGGCGTGGGTGAAGAACAACGGCGCATGTGGTTGGTGTGAGGCGTGGAGATAAGCGTCATCATTCCCTTGGTGTACGTTCGCGGTCCAAGGCGCCGCTGCATCGAGAGCTGGACCCGTAGGCAGTCGCTCGATCCGGGTCGCTTCCAGGTGGTCGTCGTTTCTCCGGGAGTCGACCGTGAGGTGGAAAGCATGGTCGGCGAATATTTGCGGCCGCACGACCGGCTCGAAGTCATCGAGTCCAACGAGTTGTACGCCTTGTACGACCATGGAATTAGGGTTTCCAGCGGACAAATCGTGCTGATTACCGAGGCGCACGTCCAGGCCGGAAGGCGGGTTCTGGAGAGACTGCTCGATGTCTTCGAGGCGACCGGATGTCGAGCCGCGTGTTGCCGCGCCGTTGCGCCAAAAAGGGAAGGGTACCTGGCGACCATGGAGGGGTGGCTTTTTGCAGAGGAAGTCGCCGGCTGGGGGGATGACGGGCACCGCCGCCGTCTGCTCGAGCGCGGCTTTGCTATTCGGCGGGATACCTACTTGGAATACGGAGGGTTCCCGCACGAGCACGGGTTGTTTGCCGGTCGGATCTTCGGCTCGCGATTGGAGGCTGCCGACGTATACGTGCCGTACGTACGCAATGCGGCGGTAGTGCACTACAACTCGACGAGCCTCGACGACATCTACGAGGGAGTTCGATCCTTCACCTGCGGCGAACTCGCTTATCGTCGCTGCGGCGATGCCGAACACGTACAGCGCTATTTCGGTTCGTTGCCGATCATCGCTGAGTGCGATCTCTACCGGAGGTCGCTCGCAAGGCAGTGGCTGCGCGGTCGACTTGCAACCATGGCGAATCGCCGCACGGTGCGACGGCGAGATCTCCGCGAGGTGGCCCTGCTGGCGATCGGCTCCATCTTTGGCTTTGGCTGGGCCGTGGCCGAGGCGCGCATCGCCATCTGGGTCGCCGCCGCGCGCATACATCTGTTGCGTCCGTTTGGGGCGCGCGCCGGGATCGAAGCATTTCGCGATCTCTGGCACCGGAGGTTGGTCCGATATCACGCGCTGAAGTACCTTGCGGGCATACCGCTCCCGCAGCTCTCCGTGGCGAAGGATCGATACGACGCCGGCGATGAAGGGTGTTTTGTCGGCTTCTACGAGCGTGAAGTGTTCGAAGACGCCGGATTTCGTTGGGGTAAACCTTTGGCAGCGCTGCGCGTCCGGCTGAAGACCGCAGCGCCGTCCCGGCTCACTCTGCGGCTGCTCCCGGTCGGCGCGCCTCTCGCGACGAGGGGGATCGCCCTCTATCTCGACGGCAACAGACTGAAGGCACTGACCTACTCGGAGGACGGCTCTGAGCTGACAGTGGGAATCCCGAATCTGCGCGGCACGGCGGAGGTGCGGACTTTGACGATCGTTTGTGACCCCTTGGCGACGCCGGGGACGAACGATTGCCGTGAACTCGGAATTGCCCTGCAGTCGGTCGAGTTCGGCTGACTCACGACCGACGATCATGAAGAAGAGAACGTTGCGAGCGGACTTCTCCCCGTCGTTGAAGGATCCGTGCTTCTGCAAAAGCGGCGTGTCCTTCGGAAGTTGCTGCGGTTCGGCGAAGCGAGATCGCCCGCCGCCGCACGGCGTCGGGATCGTTCCTGGCTTTCTCGATGCCAATTCCTGCCGGACTTGGATCACCCACTTCCGCCGTCAGCCGCGCCTGCCGTTGGGGACGATCGAGGCACCGGAGAGGGGTGTCAGCCACCGCGAAACCAAACACGATGGCGACCGGGTCACCGACCTCGTCGAAGCCGGTAAGTTGCGCAGAGACATCAATCGGCAGGTCAAGCGCGCGTACCAGGACGTGATCGCGCCGCGTTACGGACGCCGGTTCGCCTGGTTCGAATACCCCCAGGTTCTGCGCTACCAACCCGGTGGCTGGTACCGCGCCCACGCCGATTCAGAAGTGTGTATGGCCGACGGGCGGTCCTGGGCCAAGGGTATCGACCGCGACATCAGCCTGTTGCTCTACCTGAACGACGCGTTCGTAGGCGGCGAGCTGGGCTTTCTCAAATTCAACTATACGCACCGCCCGCGCGCCGGCGACTTGGTGTTCTTCCCCTCCGACCATCGCTACGTGCACCAAGCCGAACCGGTCAAAGAAGGCATGCGCTGGGTCGTGGTTTCCTGGGCAGCCTTCGCGGATGAGCCGCGGGTGCGCGATCAGCCGCCACCCGCGAGCATCATGCTCTGACAGCAATCCGGGCATCTCCATTGCGCTGAGGCGCCTTGGCGCGAAACTGCAATGCCGAAGTTTACGTTGTAGCCACCGCGGCCGGCGCCTCATCCGTTCGGCCCTCGCTCCTCGCGTTGCCCGCCTGTAGCGCTTGCTGTAATAGTCGCTGTTTGTTTGCCACCGCCCGGGGTCCTCGATTCGAGGGCAGGGCGTTCTGGTGCGGCGCAACGAAACCGGCGCCGGGCGGAAGACAATTCTTGGCACGGAGGTGAGTTAGATGGCCGGAAGCGCGATCACATCGGCGAACGGGAAACTTCAGGTTCCCAACACCCCGATCATTCCCTTCATTGAGGGCGATGGCACCGGGCCGGACATCTGGCGCGCTTCGCAGCGGGTGTTCGACGCCTCGGTGGCGAAGGCCTACGGCGGCGATCGCAAGATCGAGTGGAAGGAAGTCCTCGCCGGCGAGAAGGCGTTCAACCAGACGAGCAATTGGCTGCCCGACGAAACCGTCGACGCGTTCCGCGACTACCTTGTCGGCATCAAGGGCCCATTGACGACGCCGATCGGTGGCGGAATCCGCTCCCTCAACGTCGCCTTGCGCCAGATGCTCGACCTCTACGTTTGCCTGCGTCCGGTGCGGTACTTCACCGGCGTGCCGAGTCCTGTGCGCCGCCCCGAATTGGTCGACATCGTCATCTTCCGCGAGAACACCGAGGACATTTACGCCGGTATCGAGTGGGAGGCGGGCAGCGCCGAGGTGAAGAAGATCATCGCCTTCCTCGAGAACGAGATGAAGGTCAAGAAGATCCGTTTCCCTCTGACCAGCGGCATCGGCATCAAGCCGGTCTCGCAGGAAGGCACCGAACGCCTCGTCCGCGCCGCCATCCAGTACGCCCTGCGGCACAAGCGCAAATCAGTGACCCTGGTTCACAAGGGCAACATCATGAAGTTCACGGAGGGCGCCTTCCGCGACTGGGGTTACGGCCTGGCGCAGCACGAGTTTCGCGGCGACACGGTGACCGAGCGAGAGAGCTGGATCCTCGAGAACCGCGAAAAGAACGGCGCAATTTCGACCGAGGACAATGCTCGCGCCATCGACCCGGGGTACGACCTGATGACCGCCGAGCAGCAGGCGGAGAAGCGCGCCGAGGTGGACGAGGCGATGCAGCTGTGGGCCTCGCACGGCGACGGAAAGTGGAAGCAAAAGCTGCTGATCCGCGACGCGATCGCCGACATCACCTTGCAGCAGGTGCTGACGCGGCCGCGCGACTTCGACGTCGTGGCGACGATGAACCTCAACGGCGACTATTTGTCGGACGCACTGGCGGCGCAGGTCGGCGGCATCGGTATCGCTCCCGGCGGCAACATCAATTACCAGAGCGGTCACGCCATTTTCGAGGCGACACACGGTACCGCGCCGAAGTACGCCAATCTCGACAAGGTCAATCCGGGCTCGGTGATTCTCTCCGGCGAAATGATGCTGCGCTATATGGGCTGGGACGAAGCGGCCGATTGCATCATCCGCGGCATGGACGGTGCCATCGGAGAGAAGACGGTGACCTACGACTTCCACCGACAGATGGAAGGAGCAACGCTGCTCAAGTGTTCCGAATTCGCCGATGCCATCATTAAATCAATGTAACTCGAAATCGATGGAACTCGCTTCACTCGGAGGCGTCGCTCCTCGAGGTGCGGAGGGCAGATAGATTCAAGCATAGGGATGGGCGAGCTGTGCGGTCGACGGTGTTGAGAGGCTCTCATTTGAATCATCCGGCGTTGACGCCGCTGGCGGACCCCTACCAGTCCGTTGAAAAACCCCTCAGCATGCTTCGACAAGCATGTCCTGAGCAAAGTCGAAGGGCTCAGCATGAGCGGTTCTCCGCCCTGATTTTAATGGACTTTTCCGCTCGCCCTGAGCCTGTCGAAGGGCCGTCTCGGGGCTTTTCAACGGACTGCTGAAATGCGATTTGCCGTCTGCATCAAGCAGGTACCGCTGGTTTCGGCGATGGTCTTCGACGCCGCGTCGAAGACCATCGTTCGTGAAGGCGTGCCGAACGAGGTCAGTGCCTTCGACGTTCGCGCCCTCTTGCGCGCCGTCGAACTGCGCGGCGAACACGGCGGCGAGGTGGTGGTCGTGACCATGGGACCACCGCAAGCGGTCGAGGCGCTCGCCGAGTGTCTGGCGCTGGGAGCGGATCGCGCCGTTCATCTCTGTGATCGCGCCTTTGCCGGAGCCGATACGCTGGCGACAGCGCGCGCCCTGGCGGCGGCGCTGCGGCGCGAAGAATGCGACCTGATCCTCTGCGGCCGCAATAGTGTGGACGCCGAAACAGGTCAGGTCGGACCCGAGATCGCCGAGATGCTCGACCTGCCTCAGGTGACGGCGGCGCGATGGCTGGAGGTCGATTCCGTCACCTACACGGCCAGGGCGGAACGCGAGACGGACGCGGGAGTAGAGCGCGTCGAGGTGCCGCTTCCGGCGTTGATCACCGCCGCTGAGGACCTCGCCGGCGAGCGGTTTACCACGCAGGCGGAGCGCGACGCCGCTCGGCAGAAGCCGATCGCAACGATCACGGCGGCCGATCTCGACGTCGAGCCGGCGCGTCTCGGTGCGGCCGGGTCGCCGACCTGGGTGACGGGGTTGGAATCGGCGCAGGACGATCGCCGCCGCGAAACGATGCCGGGAGTGGATCTGGCGGCGGACGTCGACGCGGTCGTCGCGCGCTTACTCGAGGCGGGTTTGTACGGAGAGTGGAAGATCGAGCGACGCGCTCCGCTGATCATCGGAGCGGTGGGAGATTCGCTGCGGGCGGGATCGAGCACTCTCGTGATTGCCGAATTGGCACGGGGCGAGGTGCGTCCAGTGACGCTGGAACTCGTCGCCAAGGCGCGACAATTGGCCGATGCGCACGGCGGTGTGGTCGAAGTGCTGGTCGCCGCGCCCGGTGCGGCCGCGTACGGCGAGCGATTGGCATGGAGCGGCGCCGATCGCATTCTGCTGGCAACGGACGCTGCGCTGACACCGTCGGCGGAGCCACAGGCGGCGATGATCTGCGACGTCATTCGCCGACGATGCCCGACGCTGGTTCTGCTACCGGCTACCTCCTTTGGACGCGACGTCGCGCCGCGCGTTGCCGGACGCCTGGAACTGGGGCTCACCGGCGAGTGCATCGATCTGACGGTGGATGACGAGGGTCGTGTCTTGCAACACAAGCCGGCCTTTGGCGGAAGCATCGTCGCTCTGATTGCGTCGCGGACGACGCCCGAGATGGCGACGGTCCGCCCGGGCATGCTGAGCGCACCCGCGCCGCGGCGAGATCAGCCGGCAGAAGTCCTGCAGCTCGAGGTTCCGCCGCTGATAGATCGGGTGCGGCGGATTCAATTCTGGCCCGACGACGGCGAAGTGGCTGATCTCGAAGGGGCGGACGTGGTGGTTGGATTCGGCATGGGAATCGGCGGGGTGCATGGGCTGCCTCAGGTTCGCGAGCTGGCCGAGGTCGTCGGCGGAGTCCTCTGCACGACGCGCGACGTCACCGACGCCGGTTGGGTGGCCAAGCAATACCAGGTCGGCATGACCGGGCGCGCCATCGCGCCGCGCATCTACATCGCCGTGGCGCTGCGCGGCGCCTTCGAACACATGGTCGGCACGCGCCGCTCGGGTCTGATCGTCGGCGTCAATCGCAGCCCCAGGTCGCCGCTGATGAAGAACTGCGACTACGGCCTGGTCGGCGACTGGGCGGTGATCGTTCCGTTGCTGATCGACCGCCTTCGCGCCGCCAAAAACCGCTCCGCCTCGTAGCTGCGGTTACCGCTAGTTTCTTAGCAGCCCGTTGAAAAAGTAGGCCGGGCTGCAAATGGATCTTTCGCCCCAGCTCTGCGTTGCCGAATCCTCAACAAAAGTCACGACTTTGCCTCCGGTTCGGCGCCTTGATCTGGGGCGAAATCTCTCATTCTCGCTCCTGCCCTACTTTCTCAACTGACTAGACCTTGAACTCTTCCATGCCGGCGAAGGCGCCGCGCAGCGCCTCCGACCATGCGTTCGACAAGCCCTTGAAATATTCGTCGTCCTGATGGATGCGCATTTCGTGCTTCACCTCGAGACTGTCGCGCTCGTAGATCAGCAGATCGAGCGGCATGCCGACCGAGAGATTCGATCGCAGCGTCGAGTCGAACGACAACAGGACGAGTTTCGCCGCTTCGCCCAGGCGCATTTTCGGTTGGGCGACGCGGTCGAGGATAGGTTTGCCGTACTTGTGCTCGCCGATCTGCAGAAATGACGTATCGTCCGTCGCTTCGATGAAATTGCCCTCGGCATAGATCTGGAAGAGACGCGGCTGCTCGCCGCCGATCTGACCGCCGAGGATGAAGGTGGCGGTAAAGCCGGCTTGGCTGGCTTCGAGCGCCGGCCCGTCGGTGCGGCGTACTTCGCGCACCGCCTCGCCGACCAGGCGCGCGGCGCGGTACATCGACGAAACCGAGTAGAGACTCTCGCTACCCGGTTCGCCGGATGTCTGCTCGTTGAGTGTGCTGATGACCGATTGCGTGACGGCGAGATTGCCGGAGGCGAGAAGCACCAGCACGCGGTCGCCGGGGCGGTTCCAGGAATGGAGCTTGCGGTACTGGGCGACGTTGTCGACGCCGGCGTTGGTTCGCGTGTCGGCGGCGAACACCACGCCGTCGTCGAGTTTCAGGCCAACGCAGTAAGTCACGGGTCGCGGGTTCTCTACTCAGCAGCCGGTTGAGATACCGGGCCGGGTTGCAATGGATGGCTCATTCTCGCTCCTGTCCTATCATTTTCAACGGACTGGCACGATTCTACTGTTGAGATACTTGCTGCTGTACTTCGACCTTGACGTCAAGACTCTCGTTCGCGCCACCGCGGCGAATGCCCCGGATCGGCGCGGCCGAACGGGCATCGAGGCCGACGGCGAGGCGTACGTAGTGCTCGGTTGGGCAGATCAGATTGGCGGGGTCGAAACCTACCCAGCCGAGTCCTCCGACCCATGCTTCGGCCCAGGCGTGGTGCGCCTCGGCGGGTCCGTCGGTTCCCGACAGGAAATATCCGTTGACGTAACGCGCCGGGATCGCCATCACTCGCGCGGCCGAGATGAAGAGGTGGGCGTGATCCTGGCAGACACCGCGTCCGTCGGCCAGCGCCTCGGCGGCGCTTGTGTGGGCATCGGTGGCGCCGACTTCGTAGCTGACGGCCTTGCGTACCGCCTGCATCAAATCGTGTAGACGATCGAGCGGGTCGTTGCCGGACAGCGAATGGGCCAGGGAGCGGATGGCATCGTCTGGCATGGTATTGGGGGTCTCGCGGAGAAACACGCGCAACGGCACTCGTTCCGCTGTGCCGCGAATGATGCCGCTGGTGTCGATCGTCTCGACCGTGCCAGCGGCATCGATGATAGTATGTTCGGCGCTCTCGCGTACCGCGGCGAGGTGTACCAGATTACCGAAGCCGTCGCGAAACACCGCTGCCGTCTCCATGCCCGGCGCCGTGATCTGCCACTCGAGGACGCGCTGCCCTTCGAACGACGGCGGCGTCAGCCGCAGAGACTGGACGCCGTAGCGGGCGCCGGCGGCATAGCGATACGTCGTCGTGTGCTGGATCTCGATCAGCATGATTCGTCAGGCGTTGAAATGGTAGCTCTGTGAGATCTCTTCGCCGAGGCGGCTGTTGCGGCCGAGGAAATCCTCAATGAACTCGTGCAGGCCGGCTTGAAAGAGCGACGTCATGTCACTCGAGTCGAGCAGGGCGAGGGTCGACTGAGCCGAATCGAGACAAGGCTCGGCGCTGCCGTAGAGGCCACAGAGGTCGGTGAGCGCGGTGGTGATCTCCCCGTAACAGGACATCAGCGAGCGCGGCATTTCGCGATTGAGGATCAGGTAGTCGGCGATCTTCCACGGCCGGTAGCTGTCGCGGTAGACCCAGCGATAGCTGCGGTGCGCCGACACGGAGCGCAGGATCGCTCCCCACTGCACGTTGTCGACGCCGCTGCCGATCATCTCCGGCCGAGGTAGTAGGACGTAGTACTTCACGTCGAGGATGCGTGCGGTATTGTCCGCCCGCTCGAGGAAGGTACCGAGCTGACTGAAGTGGTAGGTGTCGTTGCGCAGGATGGTGTTCAGCAACGCGCCGCGGTAAGCGGCCGAGCGTTCCTTGATCCAATCGAGCAGGCCGGGCAGCGCGTCCGAATCCAGGCTGCGTGGGTCGATCGCCTCGAACTCGAGCCACGCGCTGTTGAGGCACTCCCACATCTCCCGCGTGAGAGCGATCCGTTGGGCACGCGCATTGTGACGAGCGGCGGCCAGGCAGGAGCGGATACTCGATGGGTTGTCGCGGTCGAATAGGAGGAAATTGACGACATCGTGCGTCTGCAGCTGTTCGTACTTTGCGGTGTATCCGTGTTCGCACGCGGCGCTCTGCAGGGTCGAGCGCCATTCGGTGTTGCTGGACGCATCATCGCGCGGCAAGAGCGCGATGCGATACCCCACCTCGAGAAGGCGGGCAATGTTTTCCGCACGCTCGAGGTAACGCGAGAGCCAGAAGAGATCGTTTGCAGTTCGCCCGAGCATACTAGCCTGCTGCGCTGTCGCCGCTGGAACTACCATCGCGGCAATTCAATCCTGCAGCACCCAGGTGTCCTTGGTACCACCTCCTTGGCTCGAATTCACTACGAGGGAGCCATCTTCCAGAGCGACCCGTGTCAGACCACCCGGAACCAGGCGCACATGGTCGCCGACGAGGACGAATGGTCGCAGATCGACGTGACGCGGGGCGAGACCCGACTCGACGAGGGTAGGGCAGGTCGACAGCGCCAACGTCGGTTGGGCGATGTAATTGGCGGGGTTGGCGGCCAGCTTGGCTCGGAAACGCTCGATTTCGTCGCTCGCAGCGGCCGGCCCCACGAGCATTCCGTAGCCACCCGACCCGTGTACCTCTTTGACCACCAACTTGGCGAGGTTGTCGAGGACGAAGGCGAGGTCGTCGGCGCGACGACAGTCATACGTCGGTACGTTCTTGAGAATCGGCGAGCCGCCCGTATAGAACTCGATGATCTCGGGGATATACCGGTAGATCGCCTTATCGTCGGCGATGCCGGCGCCGGGGGCATTGACGATGGTGACGTTTCCGGCGCGGTAGACATCGAACAAGCCGGGAACACCGAGCATCGAGGTGGGATCGAAGAGAAGGGGATCGAGGAAGTCGTCGTCGATACGCCGATAGACGACATCGACGCGCCGTAGTCCCTGCGCTGTCTTCATCTTGAGCACGCCGTCGAGGACCACCAGGTCGCGGCCTTCGACGAGTTCGACGCCCATCTGGTCGGCGAGGAAGGAGTGCTCGAAATAGGCGCTGTTGAAGGGGCCGGGAGTCAGCACGACAATGACCGGGTCGCGATTGAGCCCACGTGGCGCGACGCTTTCGAGGGTCTCCAGGAGATTGTCCGGGTAGGTTTCGACCGGCGCGACGCGATTGCTGGCGAAGAGATCCGGAAACATGTGCATCATCGTTTCCCGGTTCTCCAGCATGTAGGAAACGCCGGAAGGGGTGCGCGTGTTGTCCTCGAGGACGAAAAACTCGTTCTCGGCCGTTCGGACGATGTCGATTCCGAGAACGTGTGAATAGATGCCGAGCGGTGGATCGACGCCGAGCATGTCCGGGACGAATGCCGAGTTCTGAATGATGAGATCCTCCGGAATGCGGCCGGCGCGGAGAATCTCCTGGCGGTGATAGATATCGAACATGAAAGCGTTGAGTGCGCGGACGCGTTGCTCGATACCGGCGGAAAGGCGGCGCCACTCGGACGCCGAGATGATGCGCGGCACGATATCGAAGGGGATGAGGCGTTCGGCGCTCTGGCCGGCGCCGTGCACCGCAAAGGTGATGCCGGTGCGGCGAAAGAGGATCTCGGCCTCGCGGCGTTTGTTCTGCAGGTCCTCGAGGCGGCGTGTCGACAGCCACTCGGCAACCCGCGCGTACGGCGGTCGCACGCCGCCGCCGGTCCCGTTCATTTCATCGAATACCGTGCCCACAAATCCTTCCTGCTTCTGACCCAAACTACATTACGGCAAGAGCCGCGCCACTCTGCAAATGTCGATCGATTCGAGAAGTTCCGAGAGCGCCCGCCGTGTCGCACCTCGGCCGCTGCCGCAGGAGGAGGCAGCTGATCGAAATTTACTCGCCGCGGGGTCGGCGACCGCTACCTTGACCGTCGCCGGTGCGTGGTATTGAATCGCTCGCTCTGCACACGAGCCGTTAGCTCAGACGGTTAGAGCATCTGCCTTTTAAGCAGAGGGTCCCGGGTTCGAGTCCCGGACGGCTCATTTTTCTTTGTGGCGCAAGGGGTTGCGCCCCGTTTTGCGACGGTGATTTCGAGTGGGGTGCCGGTTTTTGTACCGGTTGTAGTGCAGCAGCCGGATCGCTGTCACGAAAACGCAAACATGATATCCACTTCGCGTGGCGCGGCGGATCCTCGAACGAATTCACGACGCCGTGCGCGAACAGCGCTACGACGTCACGAAGCACGCCGTCGATGAGATGGCAGAAGATGGCCTGGACATCGTCGACGTTGAAACATCGATTCTCAATGGCAAGATCATCAAGAGCGAGAAGGATGACCCTCGCGGAAAGCGGCACACCGTCCATGGGACTGGTGCCGACGGCGTCACTCCGGTTGGCACGGCCGGTCGCTTTACAGAGACCGGACAATACCTCATCATTACGGTCTACGAGGTCACCGACCAATGAGCGAATTCGGATACCGCTGTGAGCACTGCGAAGGCACGGTCCACCCAAAGAGGGTCAAGCAAGAGGCGTTCAAGCACAAGATTCGTTTCGTGATCCTGGAAGACGTGACGATCGGAGTGTGCGATTCATGCGGTAGCCGGTACTACTCGGCCGAGTTGCTCAAGCGCGTTCAGGAACTCGCCAGCGGCGCCATCGCACCGGAACGCTTCGACGAGGTCCCCGTCGCCCACGCGCGCTAGCAGCTCGCTGCGGCGTGTCGCGCGCAGCTGGCGAAGGGCGGCAAGAAGTCGCTGCCGTCGGGTCGCTCAGAGTGCTGTGCGTGTCCGTGCTGACGCCGTACATGCGCATCGCCAGCGCGCGAGTCGGTCTGGGTGCTCGTCACGCTCACACCGATCGGCGGCCGCGCGGAAGGTGTCGGCCTCGCGGAGTAGCGCCCTGGCACCTGCGGGAGTGAAGCACACACGCTCGAGTGGCTCATTGTTGCAGTCCGCGCCCCATCAGGTCGATGAAGTTGGCGGCGTAGAAGCGCTGGCGCACGGCCTCGCTGGCGTCGCCGAGGCTGCGCTCGAAGCGTTCGTAGGGCCGGCGGCCACCTTCGACGTGCGGGTAGTCCGTGGAGAACATGCACACTTCGGGGCCGATCTGGGCGGTGATCCATCCGACGTCCTCAGTGGGGTAGGGGGTGACCCTTACCTGGCGCCGGACGTATTCGGTGGGGCTGAGCGACAGCTTCGCGAGCCGCTCCTCGTGGCGGCCAAAGGCTTCGACGGCTGACTCCATCTGTCGTACCCAACTGGGCAGCCAGATCGCGCCCTGCTCGATGACACCGATGCGCAGCGTCGGAAAGCGCTCGAGAACTCCATCGAAGATCATCGTCGCCAACGTCTGCATCGGCGGGCCGGGAATGCCCATGTAGTCCACGGAGCGGAAATTTTCGTCACCGCCGTGAAAGTCGGGAGGAATCGGCAGGCCGTTTTTGAAATAGTCGGCGTCGATGAGATCGCCGGTGCCGCCGACATGAAAGACGACGGGAATTTCAGCTTCCTGCGCCATGGCCCACAACGGATTGAGTCCGATGTGGCTCGGCGAGTGGCCTTTCGGGCATCCCGAGGCGACCAACAACGCCGCCGCCCCCATGGCGAGCGCCTCGGCGGCCATCGCCTTGCTGCGAGCGAAGTCGGCGAGCGGTACGTAGCAGGTCGGCAACAGACGCCGGTCGGCGGCGCAGAATTCGACCATGCCGCGATTGTGCGCGCGCGCCGTGCCGTAGGCGAGTTCGAGGTCGCCGGAATGTTCCCAGTCGCGCAGGCGGCGGTTGTGGAAGGTGTTGAACACCAACTGGCTGGCGACGCCCATGAGATCGATCGCGCGACTGCGATCGCCGGGCAGAAAGGCTCCGGTTGCGGCGAAGTTCTTGCGGTTCATGATCTCGGCCGCTTCCTCGGCGCGGTATTCGGCCGAAGCGTGCTTGTCGGCGAGCCGCGCGAAGGCGGCTTCGATGTCGAGCGGTTGCGGCGAGCCGTCCGACGTCTGCTTGAGCTCGTTGACGTAGCTCGGTGGGTTGATGCGATCGCGGATCGCCGGATCGGCGTAGTCGCGCAGCCAGAACGGCGTCTCCATGATGTGCGCGTCGGCGTCGTGAACGAGACGATTCTCGATGTAGGCCATGGCGGAACCCAGTGTCCTGAGTTGGAAGTTCGTTGACGAATCTCTGACTCAGGACACTAGCTCGAAGGAGACCGATAAGTGAAGTCCGGCCGAACAACCAGCCACCGATCGCGTGGATCGCGACGGAATCACCGACTGCATCGGCTGCTTTCGGCAATGGCCGGATTCAGTACCTGGTCTCGGCGGTCAGCGAACGCGACGCGGGCAGATAGAGATTACGCGCATAGTCGATCACCATGCGGTCCGAGTTGTAGCGCCAGGCAAGGGTGCGCAGGGCGTGCTTGACGCGCTTCAGCCATTCGATTGGAACATTGCCGGTATCGCGCCGGTAGAAAAGGGGGATCACCTCGTTGGCCATCACGTCGTGCAGGCTGGCTCGATCCGAAGCGTCCTGAATGCCGGGCTCGACATGTGTCTTCCCCTTACCGATGGCGAAACCGTTGCGCGTGTCGAAGGCCTCGTCCCACCAACCGTCGAGCGTCGAACAATTCAAGCAGGCGTTGAAGACCGCCTTCATGCCGCTGGTTCCGCAAGCCTCGTGCGGCCGGCGCGGCGTGTTGAGCCAGAGATCGCAGCCCTCGAGCATGTGACGCGAGACGTTCTTGTCGTAGTCCTCGATGAAGACGACGTGATCGCGCAATTCCGGACGGCGCGTCAGTTCGGTCAAGCGCCGCAACAGGTCCTTGCCAATTCCGTCGTTGGGGTGCGCCTTCCCCGCGAAGATGATCTGCACCGGACGCTCTGAATCGAGGAGTAATGGCAGGGCGCGTTCCGTGTCTTCCAGGAAGAGCAGCGCCCGTTTGTACTCCGCGGCTCGTCGCGCGAATCCGATGGTGAGCGCTTCGACGGAGAGTTGCGGCAAGGGGTCGCTGGATCCGTCGCGGTCGCGCCTCAGACGGGCGCGTCGGTCGATGAAGTCGAAGAGGCGGCGTTTTAGGCCGAACTTCACGGTCCACAGATCCGCTTCGTCGATCTCGTCGATCTTCTGCCAGAGTTCGGCCTTGCAGATGTGATTCTTCCAGTCGCCGCCGAGGCAGTCGGAATAGAGTTGGTCCAACTCGCTGGCGATCCACGTCGGAACGTGGACGCCATTCGTCACGTGGCCGATCGGGACTTCGCTGGGGCGGCGGAAAGGCCACAGCGACTGCCACATCCGGCGCGACACGACACCGTGCAGCGAACTGACGCCGTTCGCCCGCCGCGACAATTTGAGCGCCAGCACGGTCATGCAGAACGGTTCGTCGTCGTTGCCCGGATTGACCCGGCCGAGGCCGAGAAAGTCGGCGTCCGACAGTTTCAGTCTCTCTTGCAGAGGGCGCAAGAGGGACAACACATCCTGAGCCGCAAAACGGTCGTGTCCGGCGTCGACCGGCGTGTGCGTGGTGAAGACGATCGAGTCGACCACTTCGGCGCGGGCGGCGTCGAACGACAAGCCGGTCTCTTCCATGCGCGTGGCGATCGCTTCGAGGGCGACGAAGGCGCTGTGCCCTTCGTTCAGATGAATGACGCCCGGCTGCATGCCGAGATCGCGCAGCGTGCGATAGCCGCCGCAGCCGAGAACGATCTCCTGGATGAGGCGCGTCTTTCCGTCGCCGCCGTAGAGCCTCTGTGCGTAGGTGAGGCAGTCGACGGTACAGTCGCGGACGTCGAGAAGGTAGAGATTGCAACGGCCGACGCGCGCCTGCCACACCTCGATGCAGATGCTGCCGTCGTCGACGGGAATGGTGACGGTCATCGGACGGTTTTCGCTGTTGTATACCTGGTCGATCGGGACGCGGTCGGTGTCGAGATCGCGGTAGAACTCGGTTTGGTGCCCGTTCTCGTCGAGCACCTGGCTGAAGTAGCCGCTGCGGTAGAGGAGGCTGACACCGACGGCCGGAACGCCGAGATCGGAGCAGCTCTTGAGATGGTCGCCGGCGAGCACCCCGAGGCCGCCGGAATAGATCGGCAGCGACTCGTGGATGCAGAACTCCGCACTGAAGTAGGCGACGGGATCGGCGTTCAGTCCCGGTGCGTTCGTCGACGTCCAGTGATTGTCGTCGGCGAGGTAGTCGCGCAGGCGGCGCTCGGCATGCGCCAGCTGCACCAACAGATCGACGCTGTTTGCCTCGAGTGCGCCGTCACCTACTTCGGCGAGAAACGCGCAAGGGTTGTGGTTGACGCGCCGCCAAAGTTCGGGCTCGATCGTGCGAAAGATCGCGTCGACTTCAGGCTGCCAGCTCCACCAGAGATTTTGGATCAAACGATGCAATCGTGCGCGAATTTCGGTCACTCGGGCTCCTTGAACGCCTATTGCCCGGCAACATACCATCACGCCGTTGCGGCTTCTACGCCGTATCGGCGGACAGCGCGGTCTGTGGCGCTGGCCATTGGGTGTGCGTGGTGCGTGTGAACCCAACAGCAGCTCCCAGCGGCGGCGGTATCCCCGAGCTGGGTGCCATTTGCGACGGTTCGGGAGTGCGCTTCGCCATCTATTCCGAACGCGCGGCGGCGGTCGATTTACTGCTTTTCGGCCCCGAGCGCGACGAGATGGATGTGCGCTGCGTCGATCTGACGCCGGCTGCCGGGTGCGTCTGGTCGGCCTACGTTGATGGGGTGGGGCCAGGGCAACGATACGCGTATCGGGTCGACGGCCCGTGGGATCCCGGCGCGGGGGATCGCTTCGATCGGCGCCTGCGCCTGCTCGATCCCTACGCGCGGGCGATCGCCGGACCGACGCGTTGGCACCCCAGCCAACTCGACCGGCAGGCTTTAGCCGAGGCGCCGGTGCCGGCAGACACGCAGGGAGCTGATGGCCCGCCACCGTGCGTCGTCGTCGGTAGGGACTTCGATTGGGGAGATGACCGTCCGCCGCGAACGCCGTGGGAGGAGACGGTTCTCTACGAATGCCACGTCAAGGGAATCAGCGCGCTGCATCCGGAAGTGCCCGCGGAATTGCGCGGAACCTACCTCGGGCTGGCGTCTGCAGCGGTAATCGATCACCTCTCGGCGCTCGGCGTCACCGCCGTCGAGCTGCTTCCCGTGCAACAAGCTTTCACCGAGCGTCCGCTCGTCGAAATCGGACTGACCAACTACTGGGGCTACAACACGCTCGGCTACTTCGCGCCCGAGGCGCGTTATGCGACCGCGAGTGATGGCCAGCAGGTGTCGGAGTTCAAGTCGATGGTGAAGGCGCTGCACGCGGCTGGCATCGAAGTGATCCTCGACGTTGTATTCAACCATACCGGTGAAGGTGGACGAAGCGGGCCGACGCTCTCTTTTCGCGGCATCGACAACCAGACATACTACCGACTCGATGCCGCTGACCGCCGCCATTACCTCGATTACTCGGGCTGTCTCAATAGTCTCGATCTGACGCATCCCCAGGTGCTGCGCCTGGTGGCGGATAGTTTGCGGTACTGGGTGGACGAGATGCACGTCGACGGATTCCGTTTCGATCTCGCCACGGCGCTCGGCAGGCGCGACGTTTCGATCGATCTGCGCGGCGGCCTCTTCGCAATCATCGAGAAGGACCCGGTTCTGTCGCGAGTGAAGCTGATCGCGGAGCCGTGGGATTGCGGCGCCGATGGCTACAGATTGGGAGAGTTCCCGCAAGCCTGGTCGGAATGGAACGACCGCTTTCGCGACACAGCGCGCAGGTTCTGGAGCGGCGACGCGGGCCAGGTGGCCGACCTGGCGACGCGGCTGGCCGGCAGTCGCGATCTGTTTCGCGACGAAGCGCGGCGACCGCGGGCGAGCATCAACTACGTGACCGCGCATGACGGATTCACTCTGGCCGATATCGTCCGCTACGCGCACAAGCACAACCAAGGCAACGGCGACGGCAATCGCGACGGCGCCGACTACAGTCACTCGCACAACTGGGGAGTGGAGGGGGAATCGGACGACCCCGCGGTGCGACGAGTCCGCGAACGGGTCGCGCGCGGCCTGCTGGCGACACTCGTCTTATCGCTCGGGACACCGATGCTCTCGCACGGAGACGAACTGCTGCGGACGCAGCGTGGCAACAACAACGCCTACTGTCAGGACAATGAGATCAGCTGGGTCTCCTGGACGCTCGACGCCGAGGCGCGAAATCACCTCGACTTCGTCCGCCGCCTGATTGGCATCCGCCGGGCCCACCCTGGCCTGCGTCGCCGATCGTATCCAACGGGCGATCCGCCGCTGCCGGGGGCGGTGAAGGACGTTACCTGGATGCGCGCCGACGGTGCCGAGATGACGCTGGCCGACTGGCACGACGTCCACTTGCGGAATCTCGGCATGATGTTGCGCGACGAGGAAGACGCCGTATCGCCGCGGCCGGGTGACGAGGGCGCGCCGCTGCTGTTGTTGTTGGTGAATGGCGGTGACGGCGATTGCCGTTTCGAGCTTCCGGCGAGCGATTCGATCGACGGCGCTTGGCAGGAGATCGTGCAGACGACGAACGTTCCGTTGCGCCTGCTCGACGGCGCGTTGGCAGTGCCGGCGCACGGCCTGGTATTACTGAGCGGACGAATCCGGGGAATGGCATGAGCGCGCCCAACGACATGAGCGGTGCGGAGGTGCCGGTGTCCAACCGTCCAAGGCTCCGCGCATTGGCTGAGGGATACGGCATTCTCAGCGGCTATGAAGGGGCTGACGGGCACTGGTGTGAGACCGCGGATGCGACCCGCGAGGCGCTACTATCGGCGATGGGCGTCGATGCATCGAGTGAGGAGCTGGCCGAACGCGCCCTGCTCCTGTTGCCGGCGGCGCAGGTGGAGCCGGAGAACGGCGAAGGTGAACCGTCGTGTTGGTCGGTATCCGAGGTGCTCGGCGACCGCCGCGCCTTTGGCCTGGCGGCCAACCTCTACACCGTACGCAGCGCCGACAACTGGGGAATCGGAGATCTGTCGGACCTCTGTCGGCTGATCGAATGGGCCGGCGCAGCGAGTGCGGCTTTCATCGGTATCAATCCCATCCAGGCCATGAACTGTCGCGGCGACGCCAACCCGTACTATCCCAGCAGTCGTTACTACCGCGACCCGATCTACCTGGACGTCACCGCCGTCCCCGAGTTTGCAGCGTGCGGCGAGGCGCGGCAGCTACTGGCGTCGCCGCAGTGGCAGGCGGATCTGCAGCGGCAACGCGAGGCGGCGAATCTGCAGTGGCGGCAGCTGGCCGAGTGCAAGGACGTCGTATTGCAGATGCTGTACCGCAGTTTCGCTTCGGCTCGGCAGGACGGAACCCAGCGGTGGGGTGACTTCGAAGCGTTTCGCTTGCGCGAAGGGAAAGGCTTGCGCGATTTCGCGACGTATTGCGCGCTCGCCGAACATCTCGACGGGGAGTCGGATTGGCGAAGGTGGCCTTCGCAGTTGCAGCGGAGCGATAGCGAAGCCGTGCAGGCGTTCCGGCGCGAACATGTCGATGGCGTCGAGTACCACGTCTATCTCCAGTTCGAACTCGATCGCCAACTCGCCTCAGCCGCGGCGGCCGCGGATGCGGCCGGAATGTCGATCGGCATCTTCGGCGATCTGCCTGTCGGCTGCGCTCCGGGCGGCAGCGACACCTGGTCGAACCCGGACCTATTCGCGGCGGGAGTGTCGATCGGCGCGCCGCCCGATACCTATTCTTCGTCCGGGCAGGATTGGGGCCTGGCAGTACTCAGGCCGGGCGTTCTGGCGACCGAGCGCGGCGAGGAATATTGGCGCAGATTGCTGCGACAGGCGATGCGGCATTGCGGTGCCTTGCGCCTCGATCACGCGATGGGCGTGGTGCGTCAGTTCTGGATTCCGGCTGGCGAAACACCGGCGGCGGGAGCCTATGTGGTATACCCTTCGTCGCGTTTGATGCGGACCATGGCGGAGATCAGCCGGGCGCACCGCTGCATCGTGATCGCCGAAGACCTCGGTACGGTGCCGTCGGATTTCCGCGCCCGGCTCAAGCGATGGGGCATCTTGCGCAATCAGATCCTGTACTTTGAACAATCAAGTGATCGGTTTCTCGGCTCGACAGCCTACGTGGCGGACGCTCTTGTCGCCGCCAATAGCCACGACCTCCCACCCCTCGAGGGGTACTGGCGTGGCGACGACCTGACGCTGAGAGAAGGTGCGGGACACCTCGGCGCTGCCGAGGTGGCGCAGGCACGGACTGAGCGGGAGCGAGCTAGGACGGCGTTGGCATCCCTTCTGCGGGACGAGGATATCGTCGCGCCGGACTGGTGGCCGTCGAAGCCCGGCATGTTGGCTTCGGCGGTTCATTCCTTCCTCGCTTCGACGCCGTCGCGCCTATTCGCCGTCTCCCTCGACGATCTCGCCGGAGAGCGTGTTCCGGTCAATGTTCCCGGTGCCTCGGCGGCAGTACTGCCGTCGTGGCGCCGTCGCATGGCGATGCCCCTCGAGGACGTAGGTGGTAGTACGACCGCGCGCGAAACTCTCGCGCGCGTAGCGATGGCTCGCCGGTAGTCAGCGTCGCCGCCCTCCGCTCGGGTTTTCCGGATGGCGCGAAACTGAGCGGTTGCCGTTTACCCGGGTTTGGGAACGACGCAACGCGCAACGCCGAGCCGAGTGGAGACGGGAAGCTTGGCCTGACTTTTGCCCTTGCTATTTGACGAACGGTCGTTGCGGCGTACGAGAGGGAGAGATGACGGCGGAATTCGACAGCGAGACTGAGGGCTGGACCCAGTTCCACACGATCTGTTTCGAGGGCCCGGATGCCTACTCGCGAGCCGGCGGCGTCGCCAGCCGAATGTGCGGTCTCAACGAAGCGTTGGTAGCGGACGGGTTCGAGGCGCACATGTGGTTCGTCGGCGATCCGCGGCTGCCGGGATATGAAGAGTGGAACGGCGTTCACTTGCACCGCTGGTGCCAGTGGATTTCCGAGTACCACCCGGGCGGCGTTTATGACGGCGAGAACGAAAAGTACCGCGACTACTCGAGTTCACTGCCTCCCGCCTTGGCAGACCACATCGTCCGCTTCCTTGGTGCGGGAGGGGGTAGGGTGGTGATCTTCGCCGAGGAGTGGCACTCGGCCGACGCGGTGCTCCACCTCGACTGGTTGTTGCGCAACGCGGGCGTCCGCGATCGGGTGATGATCCTGTGGAATGCGAACAATACCTTCGGCTTCCACCGCATCAATTGGCGCCTCCTGGCGCGCGCGGCGGTAATCACCACCGTGAGTCGCTATATGTGTCACAGGATGTGGGATCTCGGGGTGAACCCGATTGTCCTGCCGAACGGCATTCCGCCCGATGCTTTCAACTTTCCCGACCGCCGAGTGGTCGCCGAGTTCCGGCGCCGCGTCCAGGGTCGGCTAGTGCTGGCAAAAGTCGCGCGGTGGGATCCCGATAAACGCTGGTTGCTCGCCATCGACACCGTCGGCGAGCTCAAGAGGGTCGGCATGAGGCCGTTGCTGATCGCCCGCGGCGGTATGGAGGAACACGGGCGCGAGGTGCTCGACCGCGCGCGGGCGGCGGGTCTGCGCGTCTCCGATCGCACCGCCAGCGAACGAACGCCAGACGGCTTGCTCGCCTGCCTCGATCATATCGAACACGTTGAGGTGCTGAATCTGCATACGTCGCTGACGCCCGAGATGAGTCGAGTTCTGTTTCGTGCCGCCGATGCCGTTTTGGCGAACAGCGCGCACGAGCCGTTCGGACTGGTCGGTCTGGAGGCGATGGCCGCCGGTGGTTTGGCGTGCACCGGTCGCACCGGCGAGGATTACGCGGTTCCCGGTTGGAATGCCTTGGTGCTGCAGACCGACCAGCCGGGTGAATTTGTGCGCCAGATCTCGCAGCTGCGCGACGATCCTCGCAAGGCGCAATCGATGCGCCGCCGCGCGGTGACCAGCGCCCGGCAATTCGAGTGGGGAGAGGTGGTACGACGCAACATCATACCGCAGATCGGTACCGGGATTCTCATCGGCCACCGCGCGCCGATTCAGTTGAGTCCGATCCTGACCGCCGCCTGAGCCGAGGCCGTAAAAAGGAGCTGCGGGTGCGAGGGTGGTCCGGCTTGGACGGCGTTGCTGGCGGCGCGCGGATCACGAGTTCCGCCGTATTGCGCCTGCCCGTGGGGTAGAGATATTGCTCTGCTCGGGAATTGCAACTTGCCGTCTCCGGGGGTTGCCGATGGGACACGGGAGCACGTAGGCCTCGATTCGATGATGCGGACGGTTTTCATTCACACCAACGCAAAACAGGCGCTCGGTGCCGCGGTGGCGCGGTACGCGTTGTGCCGCAACTCGCGCCGTCCCGAGCGCTTCGCAGTCGAGATCCTCGCAACCGAGCAGTTCCCGTTCATCGACGCCTGTCACGGTCGGACCTACCGCTTCGGTGGCGGCGCCCGACAGTGGCGCGCTGACGATCTACAGTCGTTCACGCCACTGCGCTTCGCGCCGCCCCGGCTGATGGGTTACGAAGGGCGCGCCGTCGTCATCGACCCCGACATTTTCGCCCTCGGCGACATCAATGAGCTTCTCGACCGCGATATGCGCGGAAAGGCGATCGTTTGTCGTCGCCGGCCCGACAAGCGCTTCCGCCCGGGGTACTTGGCCAGCAGCGTCATGCTGCTCGACTGCAGCCGGCTGCTACACTGGGATGTCGAGCGGGACTTTCTCGCGCTTTTCGACGGCGATCGAGACTACCAGACGTGGATGCAACTCGGCTATGAGCCGGCGGAGTCTATCGGCCTGTTCGAACCGGAGTGGAACGACTTCGACCACCTGACCGCGGCGACCAAGCTCCTGCATACGACGCGACGCAAGACGCAGCCCTGGAAGACCGGCCTTCCGGTCGACTTCCGCGTCAATGCGCCGCTCTACGGGTTCATACCGCGCTCGTGGATTCGCGCCGTGAAGCAGATCGCCGGGGCGACCGAGCGTTATCAGGCGCACCCCGATGCGAACCAGGAAGCGGTGTACTTCGGGCTCTTGCGCGAGTGTCTCGCCGATGGAGCCGTCGCCGAGGACACGCTGCGACGGGAGATCGCGCTCGGCCACTTGCGGCCGGACGCATTCGAAGTGCTCGATCGCACGCCGCCGCTGCGCCAGCAGGCCTGGGGCGCAGCGGCCTGACCGTTGCCACGCGTTGTCATGGTGGTGCCGAACGTCTGGGCGTTGCTCGGCGAGCGCGAGGGCGACAACCGACAGGTGATCGCGCTCTGCGACGCTCTTGGTTGGCCGTTCGACCGCAAGCAGCTGGAGTACGGCGCCGGTAGCCGCCTGCCGAACGTACTGCGCCGGGAATGCCCGGTTGGTGTGGTGGCGACCGGTGCGGCTCCAATCGAGCCGCCGTGGCCGGACCTGCTGGTTGCAATCGGGCGACGCAGTGTTCCGCTGGCGCTTCGCGTACGGCGGCGAAGCGGTGGTCGCTCTCGCCTGGTGCATATCGGGCGGCCGCGGGCACCGCTGGCATGGTTCGACCTGATCCTGACGACGCCGCAGTATTCGCTGCCGCCCAGAGACAATGTCATAGAGCTGCCTCTTCCCCTCGGAGCCGTCGCGGCGCCGCCGGCGCGCCGGCTGCCGGCTGACCTCGCGGCATTGCCCGAGC
>JBGTMF010000230.1:0-7029 GCA_041743795.1 Thermodesulfobacteriota bacterium
GCGATCGTCGACGGCCGCGGCCTGGCCGCCGCCTTGGCCTTCGGGGCGCAGGGGGTCTGGGTCGGCACCCGCTTCATCGCTTCGACCGAAGCGCGTGCGGCGCGCGAGTTCAAACACAAGATCACCGAATCCGGCGGCGGCGATACGACGATAACGCGCTGCTATTCGGGCAAACCAATGCGCGTCATCGACAACCCCTACGTGCAAGAGCAGGAGCGCCACCCCGAGCAGATCAAGCGTTTTCCCGACCAGATGGGCCACAGCTTCTCGGTCGGCGTGCTCAACTACGCCGTCGACACCGGCATCGACACCGAGCGAACCTGCATGCCCGCTGGACAGGGCGTCGGCGGCATCAACGAAATCCTGCCAGCCGCCGATATCGTCGCTCGCATGGTCGCCGAGGCCGAACAGGTGATCGAGGGCTCGCGCGCGATGCTGCGCTGATCGGCGCGCGGATTCCCCGGGACGACGGCGCAGTCGGCTGCCGCCACCGCCGGCACCTCGTTCAGGACCGCAGGGCGCCGCGAATTCGCTCCAGTACGTTCATCAAGATTGGCCGCGACGTCGCAAAATTCAGACGCACGAAGCCCTCGCCGCCCGCGCCGAAGGCGGCGCCATCGGAGAGCGCGACCTTCGCCTCATCCAGAAAGTAGCGCCACGGGTCGGGCGCGAGGCCGAGGCGCCGGCAGTCGAGCCAGGCCAGGTACGTCGCCTCGGGAGGATCGTGCTGCACGGACGGCAGGTGTTGCGCGACGAATTCGGCGACGACTTTGCGGTTGCCCTCGATGTAGGCCATCACCTCGTCGAGCCACGGCTGACCTTCGCTCCACGCCAGTGCCGTTGCCGCCAGCCCGAGGCTGCCCAGTCCACCGCGTGAGTGCGCGGGATGGGCGTTGAACCGCGCCTGCAATGCATCGCTGCCGAATACGGCGACGGCGCAGCGCAAGCCGGCGATGTTGAAGGCCTTGGACGCCGAAGTCAGCGTCACCGTGCGCGCCGCGATCTCCGCTGAGATTGAAGCGAAGGGTATGTGGCGGTGGCCGGGGTAAACCAGATCGGCGTGGATCTCGTCGCTGCAGACGATCAGATCGTGGCGCAGGACGATCGCGGCGAGGCTTTCCAGTTCGCCTCGCGTGAAGGCGCGGCCGGTCGGGTTCTGCGGATTGCAGAACAGCAACAAGCGGGTGTCGCGGTCGATGCGCGCACGCAGAGCGTCGAAATCGATCGCGTAGCCGGACGACGTCGGTTGCAGCCGGTTGACGATCAGGCGGCGGTGGCATTCCGGTACGGCATGCAGGAAGGGCGGATAAACCGGTGTCTGGACGATCGCGCCGGCGCCGGGTTCGCTCAGCGTCAGCAACCCGATATACAGCCCCTGCACGACATCACTGAGAACCTCGATGCGCTCTGGCGATATACGCCAGTCGAAGCGAAGCCGCGCTCGTTCCGCGAAAACTTCCGCCACCCGCCGTAGCGCCGCCTCCGTCGGATAGCCGACGTCGGATAACTCGATCCGCTCCGCGAGCATCTGGCGCAACGGATCGCAGACGGGGAAATCCATGTCCGCCACCCACGCCGGCAAGACCTCGGCAGGGTAACTGCTCCACTTCTCGCCGCGCCGGCGGCGCAGCGAATCGAGATCGATCTCGTCGAGATTCATCGTCGCGCAGCATAGCAGTTCTGGCCCGCAAACCGATGCGCGCCGAGACGAGGTGAGCCGGCCGAACAGAGCATGCTTTGGTTGATCGCGAAGAGCGGCGAAACTCAGCCGGGCTCGGCGTCGGCAATCGGGCCGGGCAGGGCTTGCCCGGCCCTTCTCAGGGCATCGGCTCGAGATAAATATTCTTCCGCTGTCGCCATGTCGCCGCCGCGCGTGAAATAGGACGCCCACAAGGTCGAATCGTAATATCCGGCAGAGGCGGCATCGGGCGCCGCGCCGCGCGCCACCGACGTCTGCGGCAGGCCACTGTCTGGCGCGCCCTCGGCTCTGGCCATCAGCGCCGCGCGAAACTCGCCGATGTACGACCCTCGCTCGCCCATGTGCTGCGCCGCACGCTCGATCTCCTCAAGCCGAACCGGGTCGCCGGAAGCCTCGCGGAAGGCCATGTAGGCGTCGACCAGTGTACCACCGTCGCCCATCAATAGAGGGCTGATTCGCTCCGTCAATTGCGAATCCTTGCCGCGAAAGAACGCCTGGACGGAGATGTACTCGAGTCGCTGCTCGAGGGCTCGATTTACCGGCCCGCCGCCGAACACCTCGGCTACCGTGGACGTTGGAACGGCATGGTGGGCAAAGAACGAGAGGAGGTTCGAAATGCCGAGACGGGCCAGGTCATTGCGAACCTCCGGCCGGTCGAAGCGATTCTCGATCTCGCTCGGATCAATCGCCAACGGCTCCAGGGATCCGATCGCAATGACATCGTCGTAGCCCTCCTCGGCAAACAGAGTCACGTGGGGAAACACCGAGCGAAACGTATCGACGATGAGGCGGACCGCCTCGTCGCTCTGGTCGTATTGATGGAACCACATGGCGAACACGCCGTTCGGGTTGAGCTTGTGCTGGGCTACCTCGAAGAACTCGACGGTGAAGAGACCGGCGATGCCGCTGATCCACGGGTTGGACGGTTCGCTGATGATTACGTCGTACGTCTGCGGAACCGTGCGGAGAAAGCTCTGCGCGTCGTCGACGTAGACGCTTACCCGGGGGTCGTTCAGCGCGTCATAGCTGTGCGTCGCGAACGCCGGCGAGACGTCGAGCACACCCTGCGAGATCTCGACGACATCGGCGTGCTCGATAGGATGGCGCAAGGCCGATCCCACGGTGATTCCCGATCCGTAGCCAATCACCAGCAGCGAGCGGGCCTGCAGGTGCATGAAGAGTGGAACGTGCGCAAGCAAGAGCTGGGTCTGCATGTCTCCCCGACCCGTCGAGGCGTCGCCCTTGGTGTTGACCACCAAGCTGGTGACTCCAAACTTGCTGGCGACCATGACGTTGGCATGCGCTTCCTCGCGCAGATACAAGACGGTCGCACCACTGTCCGGTCCGACGACGAATTCGCGCTTCCACGACGCGAAACTCGAGGCCGGATGGGCGGCGACGACAGTCTCGTCAGAGCCCGGGGGCGGCCCCTCCCGCAATCGCATGTGGTTGATCGAGTGCATCAGTGGGTACGGCCACGCGGTTCCGCTCGTCGCGTAGATTGCCAACGTCACTGCCGCGGCGGCGATAGCGGCGCCGCGCGCGACCAGCGTCGCTTCCGTCGCCGCGATGAGGATGACGGCGCCCGAAACAAGGCTGAGAGCGACGGCGATGTGGAAGGATCCGAGCATACCGAAGGACGGAACCAGAATCAGCGTCGTCACGAGAATTCCCGTGACATTGCCCAGCGTGTTGCATGCGTACGTGCCGCCGACCAATGATCCGATGCGACTCGGCTGGCGCGTCTGGATGGCGGCGACGAGGGGAAAGCCAGCACCGATGCACATCGTCGGGACGAGCAGCACCGCCAGGCATAACAGTGCTTTGCCGATCTGGTAGTAGAGAAAACTCTGGCCGGCTTCTGTCGCGGCGATTCTCACCAAGCCGACGAAGTACGGCAACCGTTCCATGATCGGCGTCGCCGCCAGAAAGGCTATGCCGGCGACCAGCTGCGTCAATCCCAAGAGCCACAGCGGCCGGTCGATGCGCAACCGCATCACCACCAGACTGCCGAGTCCGATGCCGGTGATGAACGACATCAACATGACGGTAAACGAGTACGTCGTGCCACCGAAGGCGAGGGCAATGACACGGATGAATACGACCTCGTAAGCCATTGCCGCGAAACCGCTGAGGAAGAGGGCCGCAAGCGTCGCCCCGTAGATCCACTCACTGTAAGTCGGCACCTGGTCGTCGGCTATCGCCGAGGCAGCGGCGCCGGCATCCGCGGCGGCCGGCTGTGCATCTCGTCCGATCCGCGGCCACACCAGGATACCCGCGACCACGTTGGTCACGGCGGCGGTCACCAGCGAGGCATAGACACCCAAGGCCGGAAGCGTGAGGAAACCGGCCACCGCCGCGCCGCCGACCGCCCCCAGGTTGTTCAGCGCGTAAAGGGCGGCGACCTGGCGGCGAGCCTGGCCGCGCCGATGGATGACGTGGCTGGCGAGAAGCGGCAGGGTTCCGCCCATCAATACCGCCGGTGTGATGACGGTGAGAAGAGCCGTGGCGAAGCGCAGTGCGAATTTCAGTTGTGCGGATTCGAATACGTAGCCGGCGACCCAGACGTATACGGCTCCGGCGACGCCGAGGAATACCGGCAGCGCGAGACAGTACACGGCGATGGCGAACTCGAGCTGCATGTAGCGGCGCAGCGAGTGGCCTCTTCGGTCGGCGTCGCGGCCGAAGATCACCGACCCCAGCGCCAGGCCTCCCATATAGACGACCAAGACCGCCGCTTGCGCATGCGCGGTGGTGCCGATGAGCGTGGCCAACATCTTCGACCAGACGATCTCGTGCATCAGCCCGGCTGCTCCGCTCAGAAGAAACGCAAGCGCAATGTGCCAAGTCATGACACTCCTCTCTGCCGCAGATGGCCCGACGACTCGGCCGACGCCGCCTCTCATAGGGAAGCAATCGACGGAAGTCGAATCGAAACCTGGGACGTAGGGGCAAGAGGCTGGACACCGTAGGGACCCAACATATTGACCGCCGGCGCGAAAACGGCGAGGCTGCCGCTTTCCATTCAAAATTGAATAGGAGTTCACTCAATGGCCAAACAAGCTGTCATCGTTTCCACAGCGCGCACTCCCATCGGCAAGGCGTTCCGCGGCGCGTTCAACCTGACCCACGGCGCCGATATCCTGGGACACGCGATCAAGCACGCCATCGAGCGCGCCGGTATCGCCGCCGGCGACGTCGAGGACGTCATCACGGGCTGCGGCCTTCCGGAGGGCTCGACCGGCAACAACGTCGCCCGCGTCGGCGCGCTTCGCGCCGGTTGCCCGGTGACCACCTCGGGTACGACGATCAATCGCTATTGCTCATCCGGACTACAGGCGGTCTCGGTCGCCGCCCATCGCATCGTCGTCGACAATGTCCCGGTCATGGTGGCGAGTGGCGTCGAGTCGATCTCGCGGGTGCAAAGCACTCTCAATTTGAATGAGTATGTCAATCCGTGGGTGCAGCAGCACAAGCCCGAGATCTACATGGGCATGGGCGACACGGCGGAAGTGGTCGCCGAGCGCTACAATGTCTCGCGCCAATCGCAAGACGAGTACGCGGCCCTGTCGCAGACCCGCACCGCCGCCGCCATCGAGTCCGGCGCTCTCGCCGAAGAGATCGCGCCGATGCACGTGACGATGGAGCGCAAGGACAAATCGACCGGCGAAGTCAGCCAGGTCGAATTGGATTTCGCGATGGACGAGGGCCCGCGTCCGGGCACGACCGTCGAAGCGCTATCGCAGCTCAAGGGAGCGTTCAAAGAGGGCGGCAGCGTCACCGCCGGCAATGCCTCTCAGCTCTCCGACGGCGCCGCGGCATTGGTGCTGATGAGCGACAGCGAGGCACAGAAGCGCAACATCAAGCCGCTCGGCGCCTACCACTGCCTGGTCGTCTCCGGCTGCGAACCCGACGAGATGGGGATCGGTCCAGTGTTCGCGATCCCCAAGCTGCTCGAGCGCACCGGCCTCAAGCTCGACGACATCGACCTCTTCGAGCTCAACGAGGCGTTTGCCTCACAGACGGTCTACATTCGCGACCGCCTCGATATCAACCCCGACAAGCTCAACGTCAACGGCGGCGCCATCTCGATTGGCCATCCGTACGGCATGACCGGCGCGCGGCAGACGGGAGCCATCCTCCTCGAACTGCGCCGCCGCAACAAGAAATGGGGCATCGTCACCATGTGCATCGGCGGCGGCATGGGCGCCGCGGCGCTGTTCGAAGCATTCCCCGCCTGATCTCATCGGCGTTCGCCTCGGCCTTAGCGGCTGAGGCGAACGCCGGCGACGGGCGCCGGCGTTCACTCCACCTTGCGCCACCCCTCCCTCTTCTCGACGTGCGTCCGCTTCTCGACGACGTCACCGCGGCGACGCACGTGGCCGCGCTCGCCCTCGCGTGCGCCAATGCGCCGGCGTTGCTCCTGCTTGCTGCGCTTGTCCTCGCCGGTGTCGACACCAGGGGCCGGCGAACTCACACCGATGCCGACGGCTACCACCTGACCCGCAAGCAACACCCTACCAACGACCCGCGCAACCGACCGCGCGACATACGCTGCCATTCCTCGCGTAGAACCCATGCCACACTCCACGAAGAGCCCACTTTTCTCCAAAGGCGGTGGCCCAAGCCCGCCCTCGTAGATTGTGGCGTTGATACTTCGGGAACGATGTTCACCTCGCCTGGTTTACCAGCCCGTTGAAAAACAGGCGCCTACTGCGGGCGGCTTGTTTTCGCCAGCACTGCGTTGCCGAATCCTCAACAGAAGTCACGACTTTGCTTCCGGTTCGGCGCATTGATCTGACGAAAACCGCTCGCCCTCGCTACGTCGCCTGTTGTTCGTTAGCGTTAGCGGGGTCATGCAACCAGACTCTTCTTCGTGTTGGGGCGGCGGCGCGGCCACGACCGGATCAGTCGGCAGTCTCAGAGGGTTCTCTCGATCACCTCGCGCTGCTTAATCGTTGCCACCAACCGCAAGCGATCGCCGCAATCGGGGCAAGCCAGAATGTCCAACTCGAACGCGCGCCGCAGTAAATCCGCCCACGCATGGTGGCGCGGACGGACATAGCTCCCCGCGTACTCACGCGGAAGCCGCGGCGGCAACGCACGGCCGGCCGATTTCGGGGGCTCCTCGCTCTCGCCTCCTTTGGTTTTCTCCACGAGACTTTCCCGGGATGGCTTGTACGGCCAATCGTAAGTGCTCGCCGCGGCCCGTCTGGTCGAGGCGCGACCGCGTGGTGCAGAATGGCGACCGATGCGGAGCGGGGACGGAGCGAGCGCTTCAGGCGGCGGCCTGAGCAGCGGCGGGTGCGGCGACAAGCGAGTGCGGCAGC
>JBGTMF010000231.1:0-36533 GCA_041743795.1 Thermodesulfobacteriota bacterium
CGCTGCGCTCAACGCCGCCGGCCGCGCGACGCGCACTTCGAAGCAGCCGTCGACGCTGCACGTTCCGCCGGCAACCTGGCTACCTGGCCGATGCGAAACGAGGCGCGACTCGCCGGTCATCAAGGCTTCGTCGACCCAGCCGCAGCCGCTGACGACAATTCCGTCGGTGGGAAACATCTCGCCGGCGACGACGCGAACGATCTCGCCTGGCCGCAGATCGGCGACGTCGCCGGAAACGATTTGTCCGTCGATGACACGCGTCGTCCGCGTCGGCGCGCCGACCAGATCAGCGCGAATCGCCCGACCGGCGTCAGCTCTAGCGCGCGCCTCCAGGTAGCGCCCGAGGGTGACAAAGAGGAGGACCATCACCGCGGTATCGAAGTATACCCCGCCGCTACCGGCCACTGTGTGCACGATCGACAGCGCAAAGGCGGCCGAAGCACCGAGAAGTACCAACGCATCGGCGGTGCAGCCGCCAGAGAGACCGGCGGCGGCGAACGATCGCAGGACCGGCCAACCGAGCAGGGCGAGTACCGGCAGCGCGAAGATCATCGCCAGCCAACGCAGGACGTGATTCATCGAACCGTCGAACTGAGCCGCCTCACTACCGTACAAATGCGGCGCATAGCCCGGCATGCTCATCACCATGACGTTCATGGCCAGGAAGATCGCCAAACCGAGCCGGATGACGATGGACGAAGCCTCGCCCTCCTCGCCGCTCGCTCGCGTCACCTGGTAGGCAAGCAGGCAGCCGTAACAACAAAAGCGGTGTTCGGCGCCGTCGACCTCGGCGGCGACGATCCGTTTACCGAGCGGCAGCGTGCAGTGGCGACAGCATTCTCGCATGGCGTCGCTGGCCGACCGCTACTCGAGAAGGCTGAGCACCAGGTACACCAGCCCGAAGACCAGGAACGACATCCACACGACGGTCAACCACCACGGAATGGGGTTGCTCTCGTAGGTGTGAAAACGCTGGTCGAACTCGGTGTCCGGTCGCGATGCCTCGGCGGCACTAGCGCGTCCGGAGACGACGACCGGCTTCTCCTGCGGCCCGATCCCGTGTGAATCAGCCACGGCGCCCTCGTCGCGCTGCCGCCTCGATCTCGTCGTGCAACTCGAGGACGCGATACTTGGGGCGCTCGATGTCGCTGAAACGACCGGACAGGATGGCCCACAGCGTCAGAAAGAATAACGGCACCACTCCAGTCAAATACACGGCGATGGCGGTGGCGCCGAAGCCCTCGATGTCGTCGCGGATGATCGTCGCGCTGAACTCGGTCATCTTATAGACGAACCCCAAGCCGGCGACGACGAGTACCGCCGAGGCAAACCCGACGACCGCGATGCCCCGTAGGTTCGCCGCAATCCAAGTTTCGATCGCTTCCTTCATGGCGCAGTCACTCCCCCGTCCCCTTCCTCGACCCAACTGCCCAACCACTGCAAATAGGTGATGAGCGCGAGACCGCGCTCATTGGGGCGTTTGTCGTCGTCGAAGAACCACGGGTACTCGGGCATCACCGAGTACGGCGCGACGTTCGTCGGCTTATAGAGGTGCGCCGCGTGCCAGTCGTTGGAGTACAGACCCGCTAAGCGAATGAGGTCCGGGCCGACACGGCGCGTGCCGAACAAATGCGGCAGGTTCATCAAGTTCTGGTACTCTTCCGGTGTCGAGACCGGGCCAAAGCGCAGGTCCTCGTTGGAGACCGGCCGCACGAACTGCGAGTGGCAGTGAAAGCACGCCTCGGCGATGTAGGTATCGCGACCGAGGTCGAGAGCCCGGGCAAAGCTCGCCGCGTCGACCTGACCGAAGTAGCGCGCGAACTCCTCGGGATAATCCTTCGCCAACTGTTCGAACTGTGGGATCACGTTCTGCGCGATCTCTTCGACGGTGCGTGTCGGGATCGAACTCAACGTGAGTACCGGCATGACCCCCTGCAGGAAGAACCCGAGGAAGAAGGTCACCACGCCGGCGATGAGAAAGCTCGCTCCGAATTTCTCCATGGATCGCTATCCCACCGGTTCCGTCGCAACGCCGACAGGCAGCGTCGCCCGCGACGGTACCGGGCTGCGAGCCGTCGCCCAAAGTGCGTAGAAGAAGAAGCCCTGGGCGCCGACGATCATCAGGCCCGACAGCGTCCGCACCCACCAAAACGGCATCGAGGCGATCACCGAATCTCCCCAGTGCGCCAGACTGCGCCAGATGAAGCCCTGCACGAGCCCGGCGCCGGTCAGATCGACGACCATCAGCGCAAGACCGATCAGGGTCAGCCAGTAGTGCGCGGTCAACAACCGCGGCGCCACCCACGGGCGGCCATACGCGCGCGGCCACAGCTCGACGAACATGCCGTAGATCCAGAAGCCGAAAACGCCGAACATCACCATGTGCGCGTGCGCAACCACCCAATCGGTGAAGTGGATGATCTTCTGGAACGTGAGCGTCACCTGGAAGGCGCACTGCAGGCAGGTCAGGGCGTACATGACCATTCCGGTGTAGAACCAACGGATCGCCAGGTTGCCGCGCACGGCCTCGGAGCGCCCGTGCAGCGTGCCAAAAAAATTGACGATCACCGTCAGGACGACGATCTCGACGGCGATGGTGGCGACGATCGCGCCGTATTGCGCGTACATCGGAATCGGGCTGAGCAGGAAATGGTGCACGCCCTGCATCGGGTAGAAGAAGGCGATGCCCCAGAAGCCGATCAGCGACAACGCGTGACTCCAGATCGGCTTGCGCAACAACACCGGGACGAAGAAGTACATCAGACCCCAGCCGATCGGCGTGACGAAGAGACCTACGAGGTCGTGGATGAACAAGCCGGTGATCGCCGCGCCGGCGGTTCCCGGTACCCAGAACTGCGGCAGGTAGTTGCCCATGAAGTAGACCAAGCCCGTCCACGCAAAGGCGGCCAAGAAGTACCACAGGCTGACGTAGAGCCCGGGCTCCTCGGTGCGGAAGATCGGCACGGACATGTTGATGACCAACAAAACCAGACCAATCATCACCAGAGGATCGACGAAGATCGGTGTCTCGCCCCACTCGACGGCCTGTCCATAACCGGCGAGGATGCCGCCCACGGTCAAAACGAGAACGAGTTGCCACGCGCCGAAGATCAGCCATCCGAGCCGATCGGAGAGAATCGGCTTGTTCGTCAGCCGCGGGATGGCGAAGAGCAGGCCGGCAATGAAGGCGTTGGCGATGAAGCCGTACGCGGCGATATTGGTGTGCACCATGCGGACGCGGCCGGGCGACAGCCATTCCACGCCGGGAAAGGGGTAGAGCTGGTTGAACTGAAACGCGTAGGCGAGGCCACCGAGCATGGACACGGCCATAAAGATCGCGCTCGCCGTCAGGTGCCAGCGGACGAGGGCGAGGTTGACGAGGGATCGTTCAGCGACTTGCATTCGCGCCCCTTTGCACACCGCCACGGCGCAGTGACAATACGTAGGAAACGAGGTTCCACGCGTCGTTTTCGAAGATATACTCGCCGTCGGGTTCGTCGAAGATACTCGCGTACGACGGCATCGCGGTGCCGCCCACTCCGGTCATGAAGGTCCGGTAGATGTCCGTGATATCCGGACCGCCACGCAAACGGCCCTGGGTAAAATCGAAGGGCGTCTGGGGGTTGCCCCAGATGTCGGGATCGAGATCGCTGGAGGACGGTCCGTCACCGCGCCCGCCGTCGCCGTGGCACTGGGCGCAGTCGAGCATCTCGTAAAGTTCGCGCCCCCGCGCCACGGAATCAGGCGACCCGACTGAGTCGGGCACCGCGGGAATGTGGATCGGAGTGCCAGGTCCCTCGGTCTTCCAACCCGGATAGAAGCCCTGGATGAACTCGATGACGACGTGCCGCTCGACCTCTGTCAACAGCGGCCACGCCGGCATCGACGTGCCATAAGCGCCATTGGTGATCGTGCGGTAGAGATCGGCGGTGGTCGGCAACTCTCCGGTCGGCGTCGAGCGGAACTTGAACACGCCCTTGGTGAAGTCGCGCGGCTTGACGATCAGCATGTCCGCCGCCGGCCCACGGCCATCGCCTTGCGCACCGTGGCATCCAGCGCAATACGTCGCGTAGATCTCGGCGCCGTGCCCCGAGCTTTGGGCGGATGCCGTAGTCGCAGCGGCGGCGACAGCAAACGCAAAAGCGAGGGCTCGTCGGAATGACATGCGATCTACACCTCCACTGCTCTGTACGGTGTGAATTGGCCGAGCGGCTGCAGCAGACCGAGGGTGACGCCATAGACGATGTGGGTGAGCGCGGCGACCCATACCGGCATCAGCTCGAGGACATAGGCTTGTCCTACCAGAGCTGGTTCGAGCCACCACAGCACGAGGTAGAAATTGACGAACCACATCAATAATCCGTAGGCGACACCGAGCCCGATCTGTCGCATGGTCGAGGCGGCGGGAAAGAGGCGATTCAGTCCGACATGAAACACCGCGCCGGCCAGCGCGCCGACCGAGAAATGCACGACGGCGACCAACATGAAGAAATTGAGGTTGTCGGTGGTGAGGGCTTCCTGGCCGAGAAACACGGTGCCGTAGACGCGCAAGATCCGATACGGATCCTGGTTGACCACAAGCGACCCGAAGACGTTGAAAAGAAAGCTGGCAAGACTGCCGAGAATGCCGAGGATCGCGCCGACGACTACATAGAACGTGAAATAGAATCCCGGCGGCGGCCAAGGGTGCGCATCGCGCACGACACCGGTGGCGGCAAGCCGAGACTCGAGATCCGAGATCGACCGTCGATGACGAGCGATCTCCGCTTCAATTTCGTGATGAGGGTCGGCAACCATGGAATCGCTCGGGCAACCGCAAATGGCATGCCATTCTCATCACGCCACGATCGCACCACATGAAGTGCGTTGTCTTCTCATGATCGGGAAGCAAGAACACCGCGGATGAAGAGCGCGTGGGAAGCGAGATCAGAAGGACAGCAACAGGACGAGCAGAGCGGTCGCCAGAAGTTTGATGACGCCGATGACGATCGTCGCACCGAGCAGCGTTCGCACATCGATTCGACCGCCGATCCTTTGGCAAACGAGAATCATCAGCGGGATCATGCCGTAACTGGCGACGATGCGGCGGAAGTGATTGGCATCGAGATGGCGCCACAGCGGCCCGTCAATGAACACGAAAGCGAGCACCGAAAGGGCGATAATCGCCACGAACTGCCCGCGCGACAGCGACAGTGCGTTCCACACCCCACGTTCCGGAAAGGCACCGAAGAAAGGAGCCCGAGGCTGATCGCCGGCGCTCACGCGATCACATTCCGTGCTGTTGGTGATGGTCGACGTTGCCGGAGAGAAAGGCCCTGGCGATCGTCCACAAGCCGAAGACGACGACGGCGATCCCCGAACTGCGGGCGAGGATCGGGCTCAGGCGAGCCGGAATGCGGCTGCCGAGGTGACCGGCCAGCAACAGTGCCGGTACCGTGCCGAGTCCGAAGCAGAGCATCGTCAGCATTCCGCCAGTTACACTGCCGCTGCTGGCGGCTCGCGCGGCGAAAGCGTAGACGAGGTGACAGGGAAGAAACGCGTTGAACACGCCGAGGGCGATCGGCGCGGCAAGCGTGCGCGAGCGCAACGCCGTGCGCAAGATTTCGGTTGCCCGACTGGGCAGACCGAGTCGGCGGGAGACGCTCAGACCACCCAGTAGGCCCAGCATTTCGGCACCGACGACCAGCATCAACGCGCCGGCGAGAATCGGCAGCCCGCGCTCCACCACTGCAACCGGTCCGAGGTGGACGATCGAGGCGCCGACCGCTCCACTGAGTCCCCCGATGAACACCAACGTGTTGACCCGCGCCATATTGTAGAGGACCTGCCGGCCGGTCGATCGTTGTCCGTTGCTCAGCATCACGGGAAAACCTCCGCACATGCCGATGCAGTGCCACGAACTGGTCAGTCCCGCTGTGAAAAGCAAACTTCCACCAATAAGGTCCATCGCTGCCGCCTCTCCTTGACCCTTCGGGCCAGATCCGTCATCTCGCTCTACAGAGAACATGCCAACGACGACGCCCAACCGGGGAAACACTGCGCGCCGCCGAAATCTGCGAACGCGACAACAGCCCCGCGGCGGTTTCTCAAATTCGAGAAGGCGGGTCCACCCGTGAAAATGGCGGCCGACACGTTGGACGGCGCGCGGCTGCGTGCCGTTCTCGGCTCGGCACAGGACGCCATCATCTGTATCGACGACTGCGGCACGATCACGCTCTTCAATGCCGCCGCGCAGCGGATGTTCGGCTACTCGGTGGAGGAGGTCCTCGGGCAGGACGTCGCGCGCCTGATGCCGACGCCATACTCGCAGGAGCATGCGGGATATATCCGTCGCTACCGCGAAACCGGCGTGGCGCAGGCGATCGGCCGAGTTCGCGACGTTGAGGCGCAACGCCGCGACGGTACGATCTTCCCCATCGAATTGTCAGTTTCCAAGGTCGTGCACGAGGACTCGGTCACCTACGCCGCGATCATCCGCGACGTCAGCGATCGCAGCGCAATGCAGGAGTTGTTGCGAGCCGAACACGAGTTCACCGAAAGTCTCATCGAAACGGCGCACGTCATCGTCTTGGTTCTCGATCCGCAAGGGCGCATCGTCCGCTACAACCGTCACATGGAAGAGGTCTCCGGTTTCCCAGGCGAAGAGACACGCGGGCAGGACTGGTTCTCGACGTTCCTTCCCGAATGCGACCGGTTGCCGATTCGAACTCTCTTCCAAGCCTCCCTGGACGGGACCGAGGTGGGTGGTCACGTCAACGCAATCATCACCGCGAACGGTAGCGAGCGCCAAATCCAGTGGTATGCCAAGCGACTTCTGGACCGCGAACAGCAGGTCGTCGGCGTCGTCTCGATTGGCCACGACATCACCGACAGGCTGCTCTCCGAAGAGCGTCTCGTCGAGTTGGAACACGCCTCGCGGCAGAGTGACCGCCTCGCCGACATCGGCGCCATCACCGCTAAAGTCGTACACGACCTCGGCAACCCGTTGGCGGCGTTGACCATGCAGGCGCAATTGATTCTGCGCCGCGCTCACCGCGGCGACATAAAACCCGCGTCCGTCGTCGAGGCCCCTGTCGAGCGGATGCTCGAGACATTGGAGCGACTGCAGTCGCTGGTGCGCGAGTTCACCGATTTCGCCCGCGAGCGCCGGCTGAGGATTTCGTCGATCGGGGTGGCCGACTTTCTCAGCGGCGTCGTCGCCCTGTGGGATGCCTACGCCAACGCTCGCAACGTTTCCCTGCGTGTCCGCGTCGCCTCGGACGCACAGGAGCTGCAGGCCGATCCGGAAATGTTCCGCCGCGTTCTCGACAATGTCATCAAGAACGCGATCGACGCGATCGACACGCAATCCGGCAATGTCGTCGTAAAGGCCGTTCGCAAGGATGCCCAGCACATCGACATAACGGTCGCTGACGACGGCTGTGGCATCCCTGACGGCTTGGATGTCTTTCGCCTGTTCGAGACAACCAAACCGGACGGCACCGGCATCGGCCTCGCCGTCGCCAAGCAACTGGTCACCGCCCACGGTGGCGACATCCGCTTCGAGACACGCACCCCAAAAGGTACCACCTTTCACATCGTGATGCCGATCGCCGGCCCGCACCTGTTGTAGCCTTCCTGACGGACGCCGGCGTCACGGCGTCGGGTGAACCCCATGAAATGCCTCCTCGTCTCCGACCTCCACTACACCTTGAAACAGTTCGACTGGGTCGACCGGGTCGCCGCCGACTTCGACCTCGTCGTCATCGCCGGTGATCACCTCGACATTTCATCTGTGGTGGCGCCCGACGCTCAGATCGTCGTCGTCCTCAACTACCTGCGCCGCCTGCGGGAGAAAACGACGCTACTGGTCAGCTCCGGCAACCACGACCTCGACGCCCGCGACGACGCGGGGGAGAAGGTCGCTCGCTGGATGGCGCGCGTGCGCCGACTCGGCGTCGCCGCGGATGGCGACAGCATCGAGGCAGGAGGCACGCTATTCAGCGTCTGTCCGTGGTGGGACGGGCCACGCGCTCGCGACGCCGTTGGTTTGCAACTGGCCCGCGACGCGGCCCGGCGGCGGAACGGGTGGGTGTGGGTCTACCACGCGCCGCCCGACGCCTCGCCGGTGAGCTGGGCGGGCCAGAAACATTTCGGCGACGCCGATCTGGTCGAGTGGATCCGGCTGCATCAACCCGACATGGTACTCACCGGCCACATTCACCAGTCGCCGTTTCGTCAGGGAGGCTCCTGGGTGGACCGCATCGGCGACACCTGGGTTTTCAACTCCGGCCGTCAGATCGGACCGATTCCGACGCACGTCATCTTCGATACCGACGAGCGACGCGCGATGTGGTTCTCGCTCGCCGGCAATCAGGTGGTGCCGCTCGACCAACCTCTCACCCGCCCCCCCGCCGAGCTGGGCTACTAGTGTCCGCGAGATTCGCCGGAGGATTGCCCGCCGAGTCGGGGTCAATACACGGTCGGATCGGGATCGCGATCCGAGCCGGGCGAGGGTTCGTCGCCTTGCTGATGCGCCAACGACTCCAACACCTCGTCGACGATGCCCAGGTGGTCTTCGCAACCTGCGAACTGCTGCTTGAGGTCGACCAGATAGGTGACCATCGAATGCAGGCGCCGGGCCAGTAGGCGGCCGATCGCCAAGGCGATCTCCGGGTCGGAAGTGAAGAAGGCCATCGCGTCCTCGGCGACGTGAAATTGCGACGGCGCCAGGGTGCGCACCGTGGCCATGTGCGGCGCATCGAGCAGCACCGACATTTCGCCAAACACGCCGCCCGGGTCGGCGACGGTGCTGACCTGGACGTCGCCCTTGAGAATCTCCACCTCGCCTTCGATGAGGATGTAGAGAACCCCCTTGCGCTCGCCCTCGTGCAGGACGATTTCGCCGGCCGCGAACGACTTCCGCGGCATGGAGGCACAGCGGCGCAGGATGTCACGCATCGTTTGCGAGCGTACGCGCGCGGGCACGGGAGTCAATGGGGTATGCGGCGCGCAGCGGCGCCAACACGCGTTCGCTTTCCTCGCCGTCGCAGGTCCGCCGCCGAGGCCCCTTCAGGATCTAGGCGCCTCGTTGAGCAACAGCCAGTACATGCCGAGTTGGCGCACCGCGTCGGTGAACTGCTCGAAGTCGACCGGCTTGACGATATAACTGTTGGCACCGAGCTGGTACGCTTCCTGGAGATCGCGGTCCTCGCGCGACGACGTCAGCACGACGATCGGAATAGCTCGCGTGCGTGGATCCGCCTTGACCTGGCGCAACACATCCAATCCATTGACCAAAGGCAGCTTGAGGTCGAGGAGCACCAAGCGTGGTCCGCTTTCGAGATCGCGCCCCTCATACGCGCCTGAGCCGAAGAGGAACTCGAGCGCTTCCTTGCCGTGGCGCACCACATGAATGTGGTTGGCGATGTTTTGTCGCTTGAGGGCGTAGAGCGCCAGCTCGACGTCGTTAGGGTTGTCCTCGACCAGGAGGATCTGCGTGGCTTGGTCACCCGTCATTCTTCGCCCCCCACGGTCCAGTAGAACGTAGCACCCCGGTCGTGCTCAGCTTCTGCCCAGATACGGCCACCGTGCCGTTGCAAGATGCGCTGCGCAATCGCCAGGCCGACGCCAACGCCCTCGTAGTCGTCGGACAGATGCAGGCGCTGAAAGACGCCGAAGAGATTGCTCGCGAACTGCATTTCGAATCCGATGCCGTTGTCGCGCACGAAGTACACCGGCGTCCCGTCGTCGATACGCGAGCCGATCTCGACGACGGGGTTCTCGCGATGGCGGGAGTACTTGAACGCGTTGTCGACGATGTTGACGACGACCTGTCGGAGCAGCGCCGGGTCGCCGTCGCAGGCCGGCAACTCGGCTATCGTCGCGGTCACCCTCTGCCCGTCGCTCTCGGTGCTCCGCTCGGCGACGACCTGCTGCGCCAGCGCGGTCATGTCGATGGGCTGGCGCCGCAATGCCTGGCGGCCGAGGCGTGAGAAGGCGAGCAGATCATCGATCAGACGGCTCATCTGTCGCGTGCCGTCGTCGACCCTCTGCAGGTAGGCGCGCGCCTCGTCGGACAGTTGCGCCGCGTGGTCGAGCAATAGGATGCGAGTGAAGCCGGCGATGGAGCGCAGCGGTGCGCGCAGGTCGTGCGAGATCGAATAACTGAAAGACTCGAGCTCGGCGTTCGCCGCTTCGAGCTGCGCCGTGCGTTCCAGTACGCGCCGTTCGAGCTCCTCGCTGAGCCGGCGCTCGGCGTCGGCGGCCGCTTTACTGTCGGTGATGTCACGATAGTTGAAGACGAACGCGCCGATCGCCGGCTCGTCAAGCAGATTGGTCGCAACGCTCTCCACCCAGCGCCATTCACCGTTGCGGTGGCGCACCCGGTACTGGGTGCGCACACTGCCGTTCGGCCGCGAGGGCAACTCCCGCAGAGCCTCCAGCAGCGCGGGAATGTCGTCGGGGTGGACCTGTTTGAGCGCGTCGCGGCCGATCTCTTCCTCCACCGAATAGCCGAGCAGGTGAGTCACTGCGGGGCTTTGATAGCGCACGAAGCCGCTCGGATCGACCAGTGCGATGCCGTCCGAACTGTGGTCGATCAGCGCGCGAAAGCGGCGTTCGCGCAGTTCCAGCTCCTCGCGGTATGCGCTCTCCGTCTGCCGCAGCTTTTCGGCCGCGGCGAACTCCGCGGTCACGTCGGTGACGACCATCGCCACGTACTGTAAGGCGCCAGTGCCGTCATTCAGCGGAAACGCGACGACCTTTACGGCGGAGCGGCGCCCGTCGGTGACGGCGACGTGCTCGATCTCGCGCGGGTCATACCAGAGCGGACCGAACTCGACTGTCGCCCCGGCAAACGCTCGGCGAACCGCGTCCAACATGCCGGCGCGGTCGGCGATCTCGTCGTTGAAAATCGAGTACGAAGGCGGCGGCGCGCTGCCGAAAATTCTGCGAAACGCGCGGTTGACGACGACGCTTTTCCCCGTTTTGTCGTAGATCTGCAAACCGACCGGCGCGTAGGTGAAGAGTCCCTCGAGCACTGCCGCAGGATCATGCAGGCCGGTCAGCCTGCGGCGCACATCAGCCAATTCCGTCAGCTCGACGGATCGATCTGTGCTTGGGGTTGGTTTCGTCACAGCCAGATTCCGTATTCGTAAGTTCAGGTCATACAGGCAATGGAAAGGATAGCATTAACCCTGACGTGACAATAATCTCATCGGGAGCCGAGGTGCCGCAAAACCTCGATTGACAGTACCCGCCCCGATCAGGATGGTTCGCCGGATGTCCATCCTACCCCTTCGCAAAACGCATTTGTGGGTGTGGTTCCTATGGTTGGCGGCGTTCTACGCCGCTTGGTCGTGGTTGGTCTTCGGACAGAATCGCTGGGACGTCGCCGTGGCACACTGGCCGATCGCCTTGGCGATGGCGCTTGGCAGCTATGTCGCTGGATCGACGCCGATGGGCGGCGGCACCATCGGCTTTCCCATTCTGGTCCTGTTGTTCGGTATGCCGGCGAGCCTGGGGCGCGACTTCAGTTTCGCCGTGCAGTCGATCGGCATGACGAGCGCCAGCATCTTCATTCTCGCCCGGCGTCAACCTCTGGCCTGGGCGATGCTCCAAGGTGCTTTGGTGGGCGCGCTGATCGGCACTCCACTCGGCATCCTCCTCGTCGCTCCCTTGATCCCGGAGCTGTGGATCAAGGTCGTCTTCGCGGTGATCTGGGCCAGCTTCGGCGTCTTGCATCTCCTTCACATCGGCGAGATTGCGGCGAACGAAGGCATGACGGAGTTCGACGAACGCTGGGACTTCCGCGTCGGCGCGTCGCTCGGCGCGTTCGCCTGCGCCACGGTGGTGGCAGTCACCGGCGTCGGTATCGACATGATCCTCTACGCGGCCCTGGTGTTGCTGTGTCGTGCCGACTTAAAGATCGCCATTCCGACGTCGGTCCTGATCATGGCCTTTACCTCAGTACTCGGCGTCGCAATCAAGAGTGCCACCACGGGCCTGCAGCCAGGCGCGTTCGACAACTGGCTCGCCGCCGCGCCGATCGTCGCTCTCGGCGCGCCGCTGGGCGTCTTCGTCGTCGAACTCGTCGGCCGTAAGCCGACGCTTCTGTTTGTCGCGGTGCTGTGCGTCGGCCAGTTTGTCTGGACCTGTCACAACGAACGCGCCGCCCTCGGCGTCGAAGGCCTATTCTACGCCGTCGCCGCTGTCGCCGCGTGCCTGCTGGGATTCGAGAAGTTGCGCGCGTGGGGCGCGGTCCTGGTCGCCGAGGCCCGCGCCAACGCGGCGAGTTCACGCCAACCGCTACCTGCCGAGACATGCCCGGAGTAGGATCAGTTGACCTGCCGGCTTTTGCCTTCCCAGTATTTCGCGCGCAGCTCGCGCTTGAGAATCTTACCGGTCGGATTGCGCGGCAAGGCGTCGACGAAGTCGATCGACCGAGGCCGTTTGTAACCGGCGATCTTATCGCGACAGTAGTCGAGGATCTCCTCGTCGGTCGCCGTCGCGCCGGCGGCGCGGACGACGATGGCCTTGACGCTCTCACCCCACTTGTCGTCGGGTACACCAATGACGGCGACGTCGGCGACGGCCGGATGGCCGTAGAGAACGCTCTCGACTTCGGCCGGGTAGACGTTCTCCCCGCCGGAGACGATCATATCCTTGACGCGGTCGTGGATGTACAAGAAGCCGTCGTCATCGAGATAGCCGGCATCGCCTGAGTGGAACCAGCCGTCGCGGATGCACTGGGCGTTGGCCTCGTCCCGCTTCCAATAGCCCTTCATCACCAGTGCGCCCCGCATCAGGATTTCGCCGACTTCGTTCGCCGCGCACGCCTCGCCCGACGGCGAAACGATGCGCAGCTCACAACCAAACACCGGCTGGCCACAGGCGCGCAGCCGATTGCTACCGACGACGTGATCACGCGGCGCCAGGGTGACGATGGCGCCGGTCGTTTCGGTCAAGCCGTACGCCTGCACGAAGTCGCAGCCGAACAAGTCGATGCATTTGGCGAGCAGATCCTCCGGAATCGGCGACGCGCCATAGACGAGAGCTTTCAACGACTTGAAACTCGTCTCCGCGGCGCGCGGGTGCTGCACGAGGAAGTTGAGCAACGCCGGAACCATGAAGGCGTGTTCGATACCCTCGGATTCGATCAGCTCCAGGATACGCGTCGGGTCGGCCTCGCGCATGATCACCAACCGCGCGCCGGCGTAGAGCAGGGCCAGTGCATAGCCGGATCCGCCAATGTGATACAGCGGCATGCAGACGAGGCCGGTGTCACCGGCCGTCACGCCGCCGAAGCCGAGCACACCGGTCGCCATCGCCGCGCACAGATTGGAGTGGGTCAGCTCGGCTCCCTTTGGGTGACCGGTGGTACCGCTGGTATACAGCTGCCAGGCGGTTGCATGCTCGTCGTCGTCGCGACGCGGATCGATCGCCTCGGCGGTGGCGAGAAACTCCTCGTAGTCGATCCACGAGCGACCGGCACCGGCGCCGTCCCAGGCGACAATGTGCCGTACGGTTTGCAGATCGTTCTCGATCTGTTCGACGGCGGCGGCGAAGTCGGCGCCGACGAAGAGAAATGGCGCCTCCGCGTCGTCGACGACGAAGGCGATCTCCGGCGGCGCCAGGCGCCAGTTCACCGGCGTGAACACTCCGCCGGCTTTGCCGATGCCGAAGATCACCTCGAAGAAGTGGTCATGCCCCTTGTCGAGGACACAGACCCGTTGACCGGGAGTGAGCCCCGCTTTAACAAGCGCGTCGGCAACCAGGTTCGATCGCCGGTCGAGTTCGCGAAACGATGTAGGCCGCCCGTCGTGCCAGAGGGCCATATCGTCTCGCTGTTGCTGAGCGCGGTAGCGCAGAATTTCAGGAACGGTTCGCATCGTCGCATCGACCTCTTTCGAGTTTCTTCATAAGGACTACGCCGCTACGACCGCCGTCAAGGGCTCAACGAATGCGGAGGCATTGCGTTTCCCCCGCAAAAAACGGATTTCCTCATGCACCAACATCAATCGGCCAAAACGAGCCGAATCCGGCAGGTTTCACAGAGGAGGACACCACTATGTTGCTGGTTGCGGGAGCTATCACGATTGACCCGACCAAACGCGCGCAGGCCGACGCCGCATTCGAGACGATGCGGGAGGCCACGCTGCGCGAGCCGGGATGTATCGAGTACCAGGCCTATGCCGATCGCAGTAACCCGGGCATCGTCTTCATGTTCGAGAAATGGAAGGATCAGGCCGCCCTCGACGCTCACTTCGCCTCGCCGCACATGGCGGAGTTCGGCGCCGCCCTCGGCGGCCTCGGCGTCACCGGCATGGACGTAAAGAAGTACGCAATCGCCAGCGAGAGCACGATCCCCTGAGACTCCGATTGGCTTCGCCAGCCCGCGTAGGCATCGGCAAGGCGCAGGCAGGTGGTTGCCGGCGCGAAGAGCGTTCGATCGAAACAAATACCCGATGAATACACTGACGCACGACGAGATAACGTTTCTTTTCGTCGCCCTCGGCCTGTTGCTGGGGACGGCGCGCGTTCTCGGTGAAGCGATGCAGCGGGTCGGCCAACCGGCCGTCATCGGCGAGATCCTGGCGGGGGTTCTCCTCGGCCCGACGGTGTTGGGTCAGTTTGCACCGGACTTGTTCGCCCTGTTGTTCCCGACCACCGGCGGCGTGCCCTACGCGATCGAGGGCCTGACGACGGTAGCCATTGCTCTCTTTCTGCTGGTTGCCGGCCTCGAAATCGACCTGTCGACAGTGTGGCGCCAGGGGCGAAGCGCCATGGTGTTGAGCATTGCCGGAATCGTCGGCCCCTTCGCGGTTGGCTTTGCCGCGGCGTGGCTGGCGCCTGAAATGATGGGCGCCGACGCAAATGCCGATGTTTTCATCTTCGCACTCTTCATGGCGACGGCCCTGTCGATCTCCGCCCTACCCGTCATCGCCAAGACGTTGATGGATCTGAACCTGTACCGCACCGATATCGGCATGATCATCGTCGCGGCGGCCGTCTTCAACGATCTCGTCGGCTGGATCATCTTCGCCGTGATCTTGGCCCTCCTCGGGGCGGACAGTACCGACATGGCGATCGGCACCACCATCTGGATGACGCTGCTTTTCACGGCGGCGACTTTGACCGTCGGCCGCTGGCTGATCCACCGCTCGCTACCGTGGATCCAGGCACACGGTAGTTGGCCGGGCGGCGTCCTGGGATTCGCCCTGACCCTGGGGCTCTTCGGTTCGGCGTTCACCTCCTGGGTTGGCGTCCACGCCATTTTCGGGGCCTTCCTGGTCGGCGTCGCGCTGGGAGATTCGGCGCACCTTCGCAAGCAGACCCGCACCACTCTCGAGCAGTTCATCGGCTTCATTTTCGCCCCGCTGTTCTTCGGCTCGATCGGCCTCCACATCGACTTCATCCGCAACTTCGATCCAGTGTTGTGCGCGGTCGTGTTTCTCATCGCCACGGTCGGCAAGATCGGGGGCTGTGTCCTCGGTGCCGAGTTGGCACGCATTCCGCGGCGCGACGGTTGGGCGATTGCCTTCGGCATGAACGCCCGCGGCACGATGGAGATCATTCTCGGCCTGCTCGCCATGCAGGCCGGCCTGATCGACGAGCGCCTTTTCGTCGCGCTTGTCATCATGGCTTTGGCAACGTCGATGCTCAGCGGACCGCTGATGCAGTGGGTGATGCGGCGCGTGCGGCCGACGCAGTTCCTCGACTACCTCTCGGAAGCCGGCTTTGCCGGCCATCTCGCCGCCGGCAGTCGCTGGGAGGCGGTTCAGGAATTGTGTGCCGCCGTGGCCAAGCCGGCCGGGATCGATGCGGAGACGCTGGCAAAAGCCGTGTGGCAGCGCGAGCAACTGATGCCGACCGGGCTGGCGAATCGGGTGGCGATTCCCAACGCGCGCATTCCCGGCCTGAAGCAAGCCGTGGCCGCCCTTGGGGTGAGCCGTCGCGGAATCGATTTCGACGCGCCGGACGGCCAGAGTGCGCAGATCGTTTGCCTGGTTCTGCTCCCCGAAAGCGACAGCGGCGATCAGTGGAAGATCTTCTCCGATATCAGCGCGCTATTTGCCGATGCGACGTTTCGCGAACAGACGTTGCACGTATCAGGATTCACCGAGCTGCGCGCCCTTCTCAAATTGGCCCACGAGTCGCGCGTTGAGGGGGATCTCGAGCGGGCGCGACCGCGCCAGGGCTGGATCCTGGTCGGCGCCAGTCCACTGGCGCGCGTTTGGGCGAGGCGATTGGTCGACCTCGGAACGCCCGCATGGTTGGTCGATTCGAATCGCACCAGCGTCGAGGCGGCGCAGCGCGAAGGGCTGGTCGCCGTCGTCGGCAATGCCTTTCGCGACGTGACCCTGACGCAGGTTCACGCCTTCGAGGCCCGCGCACTGGTGGCGCTGACGCCAAACGCCGGCAGCAACCTCGAGATCGCCAGGTTCGCGCACGAGGAGTTCGGTATCCCGGCAACCTGGGTGGCCGGCAGTGAGGGAGACATGTTTCCCGAATGGATCCACCCGCTTCTCGTCGCCACCCCGCACGTGCGTCGCGACTGGAAGGAGGCGCTCGCCAAGGGCTCCGAACAGTGGGTGCGAGTCAACATCGAAGAGCCTGTCGAACTTTCGGCGGAGTGGACCCCCGCGGATCAACCGCAGGGAACGTTCCTTCCCCTCATCGTCGAATGCGGCGAGAGTAAGGATCCGCTGCCGGCTTCGCGCGGAATGAATCTGGAGATCGGCGATACGGTGCACGGGCTCCTGATTCCCGGCGCGGAGAGTGTCGACGGTCCGATGGATCGCGCCCGCCGCGTCATCGAACGCGCGCCGATACTCGACATCAGCGAAGCTCTCGACGCGGACGGTCTCTTTCGCAGCGTCGCCAAGTCCATGTCGGCGCGCCTGCAACTGGAGGCCGACGAACTCGTCGATATGTTTCTCGAGCGCCAACGCGTGCAAAGTGTGGCGATCACGCCGCATCTGGCGATCCCGCATCTGCTAGTCGACGGCCACGGCGTCTTCGAGCTCGTCATCTGCCGCGTCGCCGGCGGCGTTTCGCTGGAGGGAGACCCGCGCCGACCGACAGCTGTCTTCGTCCTCGCATCCAGTATCGATCAGCGCGATCTGCACCTCGAGACTCTCGCCGCCGTCGCCTCCATCGCGCAGCGCCCGCACTTCGTCGACCGTTGGCTGGAACCGGTCGATGGCGAGGGCCTGCGCGCCTGGTTGCTCGAGGGACTGAGCCGGTAGCTCAGCGCCGTCGTTTGCGGTCTTCTTCCTCGTAGTAGCGCTTGTAGAGAATATCCCACTCGGGGCTACCCGGTGGCACTTGCCGCGACAGCGATGCGATCTTGTGCCGGACCTGGTCGTCGATCTGGTCGCCGCGCTCGTGCTCTGACTCGAAGACCCGCTTGATCTCGGCCAGGACGTATTTCTCCCGTTCGATCTCCGCCAAACCTTCGCTTCTCAGAACCCGGACGATCTCGTGTGCCAGGTGCGATTGCCGGCCTTCGGAAAACTTCATCGCCACGACTCCATCACAGGGAGAATCCCTTTTCCTTGGCGAGCCTCTCCTTGATACCGAGGAGAATGCGCCGCTGGTCCATTCCCTGCGCCTGGCGGCCGAGTTTCTCGACCATGCGCTCGGCCTCTTCCTCGATCTTCTGCTCCTCGAGCACGTTGTCGACGAAGATGCGGGTAACCCGCTGCACCAGCTGGGCTTCCGCAACCGTCGGCTTGACGAACCCCTGCGCCACCAGTGCCTTGACGACCTGACGGGCGATCTTCTCAAAGCGCTCTTCGTTGATTCGCACGGGGCGAATCATAGGGGTTCCACCGGTTGTGCTGCAACTGCGGACGTCAGAGGGCGGCCATCAGGCCCAACACCGCCAGCTGAACGAACTCGCCACAGCCGTGCAGCGACGCGCGGTCGACGCCGCCCAGGCGCCAGTGGAGAATCAGACGCAGGGCGATGGTGGCAATTCCTGTCACCAGGACCAACAACAGGCCGAGAAAGTTGGTCGTCGTGAAGACCAGCGCAAAGGCTGCCGTACTGGCTATTCCGAACTCGCGAAAGGTGAGCTCGCGAGAAAACTTCAACTGCCGGTCGTCATCGCGGGCCTCGCGCGACCCGGTCGCCATCACCACCATCGCGCACCTCCCCAACATCGGCGCGAAGAGCAAGGCGACGAACCGGCCGCCGTCGATCCGCTGGACGATCCAGATACTGAGGAGCAGCAAAGCGATTGTCGTCACGACGACGGCGAGCGGCGAGCGCGACAGAGGCGCGGCGATGAAGCGACACGCGGTGCGGGCGAGCCCCGTCAACGGACGGCCGCGGGTCGCCAGAGCGTGGAAACCGACAATTACAGCGCTGGCGACGACGACCGGAGTATCTGGAGTGAGAAAGCGGTCGAGCGATGCCATGCAAACGCCCAGGAACAACCCGATTGCGGGGTAGTAAACCGCGGATATGTCGACGGGTGAGACATCGTCACCGCCTAGCAGTTGGCGCCACGCGATGCGGAAACCGCCAAGGCCGGGCAGGGGGCGCGATCGTGTTTGCTCGGTCGGTTCCGACATGGGATGGCCGCGAGGGCTGCGGGCAGCGTCAACAGACACGGTCGCGGACGGGTCGGCAAGGGGCGTCGGCTTGCCGGCGCGGCTTCTCGCAAGCATTCAATGAGGCTCGGCATGGAAGCGATCAACGGATTCATCCTCTCCCCGACCTACCGGATGCGCGGCGGTGCGGCGGAGATCCATCTCTACGGTGTGCTCGAGACAGGGGAGCCCTTTCTCATCGTCGAGGATCGCTTCCGCCCGTACTTCCATGTGCGGCAGCGGGACGCCGCCGCGGTACGGGCACTCGAAGCGGCCGTCGAAGTGCGCAACGAGGAGCTACAAACGTTCGAGGCGCAGCCGGTTGCGCGCGTCACCGCCGCCAGCCCGGCGGATATCCCCGAACTGCGCGCGCGGCTCGATCAGGCCGGCCTACCCCACTACGAGGCGGACGTGCGCTACGCCTACCGCTATCTGATCGACCGCGGCATCCGCGGCTCTCTGGCGATCCGCGGCAACTTCGAAAACGGTGGCACAGTCGGCCGCATCTACCGCAATCCCGAGATCGAGCCGATTCGCTTTACGCCGCGGCTCTCCGTTCTGTCGATCGATATCGAGACGGATCCACAGGCTCGCACGGTGTTTTCGATCGCGCTGCACGGGGACGGAATCGAGCGGGTCCTCATCGTCGGCAACCGCGATTGGCAGCACGCCGAAGCGGTCGCGACCGAGAAACTCCTGATCGAGCGCTTTCTCGAGTTGCTGCGCGAACTCGACCCCGACGTGATCACCGGGTGGAATGTCGTCGACTTCGATCTGACGGTTCTCGGTCGCGTCGCGCGCTCGCACGGAATTCGCCTCACCATAGGCCGCAACGACGAGGAGTTCGCTGCGCGGCGCGACGCGTCGTTTACCCGCGATGTCCGCGCCATTCTCTCCGGTCGCGTCGTGCTCGACGGCCTGTCGCTGCTGCGCGGCGCCTTCTTCAAGCTTCCCGACTATCGCCTGGAAACCGCGGCGCAGGCGGTGCTCGGTCGCGGCAAGCTACTTCGCGGCGACGACCGCGCAGCGAAGATCGAGCACAACTACCGACACGACCCACAGTTGTTCGTCGACTACAACCTGGAAGACGCGCGGCTGGTGTCGGAGATCCTCGAGAAGACAGGCCTGATCCGTCTGACCGTCGAACGCAGCCTGCTCACCGGCATGCCGCTCGACCGCGTCAGTGCCGCCATCGCCTCCATCGATTCACTGTACCTGAGTGCCCTGCGGCGCCGCGGCTTGGTGGCGCCGTCCGTCGGAGCGGCGAACCGCGGCGAACGTATCGCCGGCGGTTTCGTCATGGATTCGAAGCCGGGCCTCTACGAAAACATCTTGATCTTCGACTTCAAGAGCCTGTACCCGAGCATCATTCGAACGTTCAACCTCGATCCGCTCTGTCTCGTCGGCGTCGATCGCGCGCGCGGCGACGCGATCGAAGCGCCGAACGGCGCGCGGTTTCGCCGCGAACCGCGGGGAATCCTGCCGGAGTTGGTGGCTGAGCTTGCGAGCGAGCGGGAGAACGCAAAACGCCGCGGTGAATCCGTTCAGGCGAATGCCATCAAAATTCTAATGAACTCGATGTACGGCATTCTCGGCGCTGGCGCCTCTCGTCTGTTCTCACCAGACACGGCCAACGCCATCACCCACTTCGGTCAACTGTTGATCCAGGAGGCCGCCGCTGCCGCCGAGCGCCACGGCCTCGAGGTGCTGTACGGCGACACCGATTCGCTTTTCATCCACCCGCATGAAAGCGATCCTCGCAAGGCGCTGGCGATGGCCGAGACGGCGCGCGTCGCCATCGGTGACGCCGTCGCCGAGCGGATCGGGCGTGAGTGGAACTGCGAGAGCTTCCTCGACCTCGAGTTCGAGAAGATGTATCGCCGCTTCTTTCTCCCCGAGGTGCGCGGCGGAAAGGTCGGCAGCAAGAAGCGCTACGCCGGCATGATCGTCGACCGCGATGGAAAGGAGAGGGTAGAGTTCGTCGGGCTCGAGGCGGTGCGGCGCGACTGGAGCGAGGTCGCCAAGCGCTTCCAGCGCGAACTGATCGGCCTCGTCTTTCACGATCAACCGGTCGAGGAGTTCGTCCGTCGATTTCTCGCCGACCTCAAGAATGGACACTTCGACGGCGAACTGATTTACCGCAAAGCCGTGCGCAAGGACCTGAGATCGTACACCAAGACGACACCGCCGCACGTGCGCGCGGCGCGCAAGATGAAACAGAGCGAGGGCGTGATCGTCCGCTACACGATGACACACAACGGCCCGGAGCCCGCCGGCGAAGAGACGGCCGGGCCCGATTACCCGCACTACATCGAACATCAGATTCAGCCTGTCGGCGAGGCGATCCTGCGCTTCCTCGGCACCGATTTCGCGACCGCGGCGGATCTACGCCGGCAGCTGCGTTTGTTTTGAGAGCAGCGGACGAGGTTCGCCGCCTCTTCTCATGCCGTGAAGAGGGCGCTCGATTTGCGATGGAAGGGGATTCGGATGCGTTGGGCCATGGTGTTGGGTTGGGCAATTTCGCTGATGTTGAGCGCAATTTCGGGCTGCGCTGGATTTGCCGCTCGTTCCGCTCCGCACAGCCCGGACAACGCCTTTCTCGCATCCGATCCGGTGCGACGAGAGGCAATTGCGGAGATGATTGCCGAGATACCGATGCAGGGGGAGAACATCGTCCGCCGACATCTCGCGTCCGGGCCGGAGAGCAGCGTGTTCCTGATCCGCATCGGTGACCGGGAGCAACCGCACCGACACAGCAAGTACGATTTGACGGTGGCGATCGTCGAAGGGCAGGGAACCCTGTGGCTCGACGGCGAGCCGTTGCTGATGCTGCCCGGCGACGTTGCCCACATTCCGCGCGACGTTGCGCACCACTTCGTCAACACAGGCAGCACACCCGCCACGGCATTGGCCGTCTTCAGCCCCAGATTCGAAGCCGCGGACATTGAGCCTATCCCCGACAATCCCTGAAATCCCACCGTAGATCACCCGGCACCGGCCGGGTGCCACCAATCCGCGGTCCCCATTTTGCCCCGTCTCGTGCCCTGTTATGCTGCGGCAATGGCGATTCGCATCAACCGTGTGTACACGCGCAGCGGCGACGACGGAAAGACAGCGCTGGTCGATGGTTCACGCGTGCCCAAGGACTCCTCCCGGGTAGCCTGCTACGGCGCTATCGACGAGCTGAACTCGGTGCTCGGCTTGGCGCGCAGCTTCAATGCGATGTCACCCGAGACACCGGTGCGCTCCCGCCTCGAGGAGATCCTGCAGCGGCTGCAGAACGAGCTTTTCGATCTCGGCAGCGAGCTGGCAACGCCGCCGGACGGCGAGTACGAAGGGATGTTCAAGGTCAGCGCCGCCGACGTCGAAGCGCTCGAGAAGATCATCGACGCCTGCCAGGTGGATCTCGAGCCGCTGCAGTCGTTTGTCCTACCGGGCGGCGGTCCGGTGAGCAGCTTCTTACACCTGGCACGCACGACATGCCGGCGGGCCGAACGCGACATTCTCGGGCTGCTGCGCGAAGAGGAGGTAGGCGAGTTCGTCCTACCCTACGTCAACCGACTGAGCGATCTGCTCTTCGTCTTGTCGCGCTGGGTGACAGTGACGTCCGGCGAGCAGGAGTTGCTTTGGCAGCGCGGCCTGCGAAACCAGAGCCGGCCGCGTGCCGTGCCATCGAAGACTGAGAGCGAGAGCTGACGGGGTCGAGCTGAGGAGATTTGATGGGACTTTATCTGAAACAACTACAGCTGGGGCCGATGCAGAATTACGTGTACCTGATCGGCGATAGTGAAACGCGCAAAGCGGTTGCGGTCGATCCGGCGTGGGACGTGGACGGAATCGTCGCCACGCTGCAGCAGGACGACATGACTCTCGATTCGGTCCTGATCACGCACTTCCATCCCGATCACATCGGCGGCTCGTTGATGGGCCACAACATCGAGGGGCCGGCCGAACTGCTCGAGCGCGGCCACAAGATCAAGATCTACATCCACAAGAGCGAGGCGGATTACGTGCCGATGGTCTGCGGCTTGTCGAAGAACGACCTGACGCTGACCGAGGCCGGCGACGACCTGGTGATCGGCAGTCAGAAGATACAGTTCATCCATACCCCCGGCCATACGCCGGGGTCGCAGTGTTTTCTCGTCAACGGAAACCTGGTCTCGGGCGACACGTTGTTCATCGGCGGTTGCGGGCGTGTCGATCTACCCGGCAGCGATCCAAGTCAGATGTACGACAGTCTCACCAACAAGCTGAAGGCCCTGCCGGATGACACCATCCTCTACCCGGGCCACAACTACTCCGCGACCACGACCTCTACGATCGGCGAAGAGAAGCGGACCAATCCATACATGCGCTTCGCACGCCTCGAGGATTTCCTCGGGGTGATGGGCTACTGAGATGCTGGAGCAGTCGGTCGGCGGGCGATCGTTTGTCGAGGGGAACGCCAATGGTTGAGAAGAGCGTCGAGCTGACCGGAATATCCGCCAACAGCATCGAAGAGGCGGTACGCCTCGCGGTTGCGCGCGCCGCGGTTACGATCGACAGTTTGCGGCGCGCCGATATCGTCGACGTCAGCGCCAACATCGAAGACGGCGAGATCGTCAGTTGGCGCGTGCGGACGAAGATCACCTTCGCCGTACAAGATCGCCTGCACGAGTAGGGCGCGGCAGATGTCCGAAAGCAAAGTGCGCGAGGTGTATCCGGGGGTGTTCTTGCTGCACCTGCCGCTGCCGATGCGGCCGACCATCGTCAACGTGTATCTGGTTCGCGGCAGCCAAGAGGATCGCAAGGACGTCGAGTGGGCGCTGGTCGACACCGGCATCGGCAGCAGCGACAGCATCGCCGCCTTTCGCGAGTGCCTCGACATCGCCGGCTGCCGGCCCGACCAGATCGGCAAGATCATCATCACCCACCACCACCCCGATCACTTCGGCTGCGCCGGGCCGCACGTCGAACTGACCGGCGCGGACATCTACATTCATCCGGCGGAGTGGGAACGCGCTGCGTACTTCATGCCGTCCGAGCGTCCGCAATGGGTGATGGACTGGTTCAACTCGCAGGGACTGCCGGTGGAGCGTTTCGGCCGCATCCCCAAGCAAAAGGACTTCTGGCAGGGGCTCTACAAACCGGCGCCGGCGAACGTGGAACTGTCCGACGGTTTGCGGATTCCCGTCGGCGACCGTGAACTCGAAGCGGTATGGACTCCGGGGCACGCCCCCGGGCACTGTGTCATCTACCTGCGCGACGAACGCGTGATGATTGCAGGGGATCATCTTTTGCCGCGCATCACGCCACATGTCGGGTTCGGGCCTTCCACCGAAGGCGACCCGCTCGGTGATTTCATCGCCTCGCAGGAGAAGATCCAACAGCTCGACGTCGCGCTCGCTCTTCCGGCGCATGGCGGTGTCATGGACGACCACGTCAAGCGGTCCAACCAGATCATCCAGCACCATCGGGTCCGGCTCGATCAGATTCTCGACATCCTCCGCCGCAAGCCCCGCACCGGCTATGAGATCGCGCGCCGCGCTTTTGAATTCGGCGACGACAGTCCCGTAACCTACCAGTTCCCCGCCACCTTCGAGACCCTCGCTCACGTCGAGTACCTGCGGCTGAGAGGAATGGTGACCGCGGAACCGGGACCAGACGGCACAATCCTCTACGGCCTGGCATCCTAGCCTCTCTCCGCCGCGACTTCCTGCAACACTTTCCATCGATCAGCATCGAAGCCACCTGACCTCACGAGGAGCTCCGATGAACAAGTCCGATTCCCCCGCCCTACAACCGCTCGATCAACACAACACGCGACTCCAAGCCAATGTGCACCCGCGCGACTGGGTCAATCCGACGCCCGCCGGGCGGTACAACCTGGTGGCAATCGGCGCCGGTGCAGCCGGGTTGGTGTCGGCGGCCGGTGCGGCCGGGCTCGGCGCGCGCGTCGCAATCATCGAGCGCGACTTGATGGGCGGTGACTGCCTGAACGTCGGTTGCGTTCCCTCCAAAGGCATCATCAGCGCCGCACGAGTCGCGGCGACGGTCCGCAGAGGCGGAGATTTCGGCCTGCGCGGCGCCGAAGGCGTCTCGGTCGACTTCAGCCGCGCGATGGAGCGCATGCGTCGCTTGCGCGCCGACATCAGCGCCGCCGACTCCACTGCCCGATTCGCGTCACTTGGCATCGATGTCTTTCTCGGCCAGGCGACCTTCACCGCTCCCGACCGGCTGCGCGTCGGCGACCGTGAGTTGCAGTTTCGTCGTGCCGTCATCGCCACCGGCGCGCGCGCCGCCGCGCCACCGATTCCCGGCCTCGACCAGGTGTCCTATCTCACCAACGAGACTGTCTTTTCGCTCACCGAGTTGCCGAAGCGGATCGGCATCATCGGCGCCGGACCGATCGGCTGCGAGATGGCACAGGCTTTCGCGCGATTCGGCAGTCGGGTGCACCTCATCGAAGCGCTGCACGGCGTGCTACCGCGCGAAGAGCCGGACGCCGGTGAAGTCGTGCGCCACGCCCTCGAACGCGACGGGGTAAATCTTCGTTGCTGCGGCAAGGAACTCCGCGTCGAACAGCACGACGACGGCATCCACCTGAGGGTTGAGTCTCACGGCGAGCACTACGACATTCCGGTCGATCAGCTACTGGTGTCGGTCGGCCGCGCACCCAACGTCGAGGGTCTCGGCCTCGAAGCCGCCGGGGTCGCGTACGACGCAAAGAAAGGCGTGATCGTCGACGACCGTCTGCGCACGTCGAACAAGAAAATCTTCGCCGCCGGCGACATCTGCTCCAAATACCAGTTCACACACGCCGCCGACTTCATGGCTCGCATGGTGATTCAAAACGCCCTGTTCTTCGGCCGCAAAAAGGCGAGCGCGCTGACCATTCCGTGGTGCACCTATACCTCGCCCGAGGTCGCCCACGTCGGCCTCGACCCTGCCGAAGCGGACAAGCAGGGCATCGAAATTGCGACGTTCACGCAGAACATGGAGGACATCGACCGTGCCATTCTCGAAGGAGAAACAGACGGCTTTGTGCGCATCCACGTCGCCAAGGGTACCGATCGCATCGTCGGCGCCACCATCGTCGCCGCCAACGCGGGCGACCTGATCGGCACCATTTCCCTGGCGATGACCAACAAGGTGGGCCTCGGCGCCATCGCGTCGACGATCCACCCCTATCCCACGCAGGGAGAGGCGATCCGCAAGGTAGGCGACCAGTACAATCGCACCAAACTGACGCCCATGGTCAAACGCATCTTCGACCGCTGGCTGGCCTGGAGCCGGTGAAAGCGCGGGATCGTTACGATCGAAGTCGCATTCGAGACGCGTCACTCCGTTGCGACATCGGGTCGATTCCACCCAGCCCGTCACATTTCACGTTCGGCGAAGCGTCTGTCACCATTTCTCGGCGTACGGTCGCACATCGATCTCGAAGGTCCATGCCGTGCGATCTTGCCGAACCAGGTGGAGTACCGTATCGGCAATTCGGTCGGGGGCGAGGAAGAAGTCGTCCGGTTTGTCCTTGAAGAAATCACGGGTGCGCGGAATGTCGATGACACCGTCGACGATTACCAGCGCAACGTGGATTCCCTTCGGGCCGAGGCTCTTTGCCATCGATTGGGCGAGCGAACGCTGCGCCGCCTTCGCCGGCGCGAATCCCGCCGTAATCGCCGCACCGCGCAGGGAGGCCGTGGCCCCGGTGACGACGATCGCACCGTTCCCTCGTGGAACCATGTCCGCGGCAGCTTCCTGACCGCAAACGAGCAACCCCAACGCGTTCACTCGCCAGGCGCTCTCGAAGTCCTCGACCGACAGCTTTTCGAATTCCTGGAACGCACCACTGCCTGCGTTATGCAGGAGGACGTCCACCGGGCCGAGATCGGAACGGATCCGCGAGAACGTTTCCCGCACCGCTAGTGGATGGCCGACGTCGACCGGATAGGCCCGCGAGTCTTGGATCTCCCGCTCGAGGCCCTGCAGGCGATCGACCGAGCGCGCCAGCATCGCCACGCGATACCCCTCGCGCGAGAAAAGCCTGGCCAGCGAGGCTCCGTTCCCCGGCCCCACTCCAGTGACTACACATACGGGCTTTGCCATTGGAATTCCTCCCTGATTCGCGGAATACCGCCAGCGCGGGCGTTGATCACTGCAGCGCGCCGGTGCAGCTCGAACCGGCACCAGCGGTACAGCCGAAGCAATGTGCGCCGGTCGCTATGTCCATGCCCTCGAGTGCGGAGAAATCCTCAAGTTCCCATACTGTTCTAACTCCCGCCCCCATCGGCATCTCGAGCATCTGGTTGAAATCACAGTCGTAAACGCGTCCGTCCCAGGCGACGCTCATCAGTGTACGGCACATCAGTTGTGGAACGGTCGCGGGGTTGAAGTGGTTTACCAACAAGCTCATGTATGCGTCGAGCTGTCCCGTTTTCTCCAACCAAGAGGCGAAGCGCTTGATCGGCATGTTGGTGATCGTCAGCAATTGGTTGAAACACACGCCATACAAACGTCTCAATTCCTCCTTGTAGCGCGCCTGTAAGTCCGCCTGTTCCGGCGGCAGAAAGGCACCTACGGGATTGTAGACGAGGTCGAGAGCGAGATCCGAGTCGGCGGCGCCGTAGCCGAGCGCGTTGAGGCGGCGCAGTGCGCGGATGCTCTTGTCGAATGCGCCGCCACCGCGCTGCTTGTCGACGTTCTCTTCGCCGTAGCACGGAAGGCTCGCGACGACGCGAACGCCTCCCGCGGCGAGGAATTCGGGCAGATCCTCCTGACCGGGCTCCCAAAGCACCGAGAGATTGCAGCGGTCGATCACCCGCCGGCCCAGGCGCCGCGCCTCCCCGACCATCCAGCGAAAATTCGGATTGAGTTCGGGTGCGCCGCCCGTCAAGTCGAGCGTGTCGATGCCCGGGTTCGCCGCCAACAGCTCGATCGCCCGTTCCGCAATCGAACGGGGCATGATCTCGGCGCGTTTCGGCCCGGCATCGACGTGGCAGTGGTGACAGGCCATGTTGCAGAGTTTGCCGACATTCACCTGCAACGTCGTGACCCGGTCTCGCCGCAATCCGCGCGGTTCGAGGGCGGTGATGCTTTGGTCGAAGTCGAACGCGAACTCGTCGCAACCGGCGTTCACCCGCGCAGCACTGTCGCGCCGCATCAACAGCAACTCCCGTCGTCGCAGCCGTTGCGCGGTTCGGTCGTCGCCTCGTAGTCGAGCCCCTTGGTCTCGCGTGGGTGCCGAATCACGTCGCGCGAGCAGTCGAACGGCTTTGCGTCCCGTGGCGCGACCGCGGTGCGCGGCTGCACTGCGATGACATCGCGATCGTACGGAGATCGCGTATAGATGTTGAACGTCATTTCACACACTGCCGTAGGGACTCCCCGGACGAGAACATGGCCATCATCGTCGTGCACCTGCCGCCACGGTCCGCGATAAATGACGGCTTGGTTGTGGTCCCAGCAATCCCCCTGCTTGCCCTTCCATGCGCGCACGGTGACCGAGCGGAATTCAATGCCAGCGACCGTGCGCCACGGTTCGGCATCGCGTTTGAGAATCTCAACGCCGTAGAATCCCGCGTCGGCGAACGCCTGCAGAAACTCCGCCTCCTGGAACGCGCCCGATATGCACCCCGACCACAGAGTCGGGTCGCGCTTGAGTTCGGCAGGCACGATCTCATCGGACACGATGTCCGAAATGACCGCACGTCCGCCGCGTCCGAGCACCCGGAATATCTCCGCGAGCAGACGGCCCTTCTCGCGGTCGTCGACGAGGTTGAGCACGCAGTTCGAAACGACGACGTCGACCGAATCGCTGGCAACTAAGGGGCGATTGTCGCACTGTTCGCGCACGGCTGCCTCGAACTCCGCGAGATCCTCGCTACTGCGAACCGGTCGCTCGGCGAGGTAGCGGTCGAGCGCGTCGAGGTCAGTGCGCAGGTCCTGGATTCTGCCGTGGAGAAATCGCACGTTGTCGTAGCCGATCTTGGAGGCGACGTCCGGTTGGTGGCGCCGCGCCAGGTCGAGCATGTCGGAGTTCATGTCGACTCCGATGACGCGCCCTGTCGGTCCGACCACCTGCGCCGCGATGAAGCAGATCTTGCCGCTGCCAGAACCCAGATCGAGTACGACGTCGCCGGGGTCGACCCAAACGGAAGGGTCGCCACAACCGTAGTCGCGCTCGATCACCTCTGCCGGAATCACATCCAAATAACGCCCGTCGTACTCGACCGGACAGCAGAGGCTCTCTTCGCGCTCGGCAGCACCGCGCGAGTAGCGCTCCAACACCGTTTCTTCGACTCTCAACATGTCTCAAACTCCTTTCCAAGACTCCAGTACGATGCGAGACAGAACGAAACGTTGCGGGAAAATCTCGTGATTCGCCTTGCGACCGCAACGCTTCGCCGCGAGAGGCATCCGAGAGGCAACACCATACGCTAAAAAGGAGAGACCATGGGAGCGGACGCGATGACGAAGGAATCGATCGGATCACCGAAAGCCGCCGGGACGGGGACTGGACGACAATTCAAACTGATCGGTGGACTTCTGGCGCTGGCGGCCCTCCTCGTGATTGCGAAGACGCTGGATGTTCAGGAATATCTGCTCAACCTCGTGACCTGGATTCGCGGCGCGGGTTGGTACGGAATCGTGATTTTCGTCCTTGCCTATGTCGCAGCGACGGTATCATTCCTGCCGGGCTCGATTCTGACCCTCGGCGCCGGATTTGCCTATGGAGTAGGCATCGGCACGGCGGCGGTCGTCGTGGCGGCCAACCTGGGGGCTTTTCTCGCGTTCGTGCTCGGGCGCACCGTCGCCCGAGATTGGGTGGCGGCCAAAGTCGAAGGCAACGCCCGTTTTGCCGCAATTGACGGCGCCGTCGGGCGCGAAGGCCTGAAGATCGTGCTGCTGACCCGCTTGTCACCCATCTTCCCCTTCAACTTGCTCAACTACGCATTTGGCGTCACCAAGGTCAGCGCTCGCGACTATGTCCTCGGCTCGCTCGTCGGCATGTTGCCGGGAACCGTCATGTACGTGTACCTCGGATCCCTCATTACCAACGTCAGCGAATTGGCCGCCGGCCGGACTTCCGGAAGCGCCGCGCAGCAGATCTTCTATTTCGCGGGACTCGTGGCGACCGTCGCCGTCACCATCTATGTGACCCGGATTGCCCGCAAAGCATTGGCGGGGGTTGCTCACTCGTGAACACGGTGCATCCGATTGGCGTCATCATGCAGTTGCAAATGTGTCGCGGTGCGTGGCTGGTCCGTGTAGTCGCGATTCTATTGGCTATGGCGACAGCTTCTCACGGCGCGCCAACCGCGGCTTTCGACCACTCTACTTGGGATCGGATTCTCGAGACGTATGTCGATGAAGATGGCTTGGTCGCGTACGACCAACTGCGCGAACAGGACCAGGCGGATCTCGATGCGTACATGAGCCGTCTCGCCGGCGCGACTCCGAAAAGTTGGGACGAATCTGAACAAATCGCGTTCTGGATCAACGCCTACAATGCCGGAATCGTTGCCGCGATTTTGCAGGGATACTCCCCCGAATCGACGCTGTCGCGGATGAAACTGTTTCGCTGGTACAGCTTTGCCGTCGCGGGCAAGAAGCGAACTCCGGACGAGATCGAGCACGAGATCCTGCGCAAACAGTTTCGCGAGCCGAGAATTCACTTCGCATTGGTGTGCGCGGCGACCAGCTGTCCCAAACTGAGGCGTGAGGCGTATCGCGGTGAGGCTCTCGATTCCCAACTAGACGACCAGGCCCGCCAATTCATCAACGATCCGACGCGCAACCGCATCGATTCGGACTCCGGCCTGCGAATTTCGACCATCTTCCAATGGTTCGAGGATGATTTCCTCGCGGTCGGAACTTCGATTCCGGTATTCGTCGCCCGCTACGTGGAAGACCCGCGTAAAGCGGAGTTCGCCAAACAGTTCAAAGGTACCATCCAGTATCTAGACTACGATTGGACCCTGAACGCTCAATCCGAAGCGACCGACGGCCGCGATCGATTATCTGCGGAAGATTCGAATCCTAGCAGCCTGTTGAAGAACCGCTTCGCCGCTGAGATGACGGACGAGTGCTCCAGTGAGTTGAATGGATGAGGCACGTCGCACCAGTGTTTGCCATCGCGCGCCCGCTGGAGCCTCGTTCTGTCCTCAGGTAGGGTCTGCCCGACCTGCATGGCGGATCGAGACGAAAATGCGCTGCTCGCGGCAGCCCGCGCCAACGATTCGATGGCGTTCGAGGATCTCATCAGGCCGTACGAGGGACGTGTGTACCAGGCCATTCTGCGCATAACGCGCAACGAGGCCGACGCCGCCGACCTGTACCAGGATGCCATCCTGCGGGCGTTTGAAAAGTTGGATGGCTTTCGCGGAGACGCGGCCTTCAGTACCTGGTTGCACCAGATCGCCATCAACACCGCATTGATGCACCGCCGTTCCGCCAATCGAAATCCGGTGATCGGCGAGGAGGATCTTCCGAGGTACAACTGGATGGGGGCGCACACCTCGACTGTAAACGACTGGACCGACTCCCCCGAGGACCGCGCCTACCGCTCCGAACTGCGCCAGGGACTTCTCGAGGCGCTCGACGAGCTGCCCGACGTGGATCGTACCATCGTTTGGTTGAAGGACGCCCTCGGCATGAGCCACCAGGAGATCGCCGGGGCGACGGACTCGACCGTTCTGGCCGTTCGCAGCCGCTTGCATCGCGCCCGCCTGGTCCTGCGCGAGCGCTTGGCGCGCCGTTTCGGAGCCACATCATGAGACGCACGATGGCATTTCTCATGCGGTTGATGGGACGGCATACCTGCGAAGACGTCGCGTCGGTGCTGCAGGAATACTTCGACGGCACGCTGGATGCAAAACTCGCGGCGGCGATCGATCGGCATTTCGAGGGCTGTCCCGACTGCCGTCATTTCGCGCGAACGTACGGTGACATCATCCGTGCGACCGGCGAAGTAGCTTGTGAAGACATCCCGGAGGAAGTCCGAGAACGCGTTCGAGATGCGATCCGCGAACGAGCAGCGCAGCGTAAAGCGTCGAGTCAGGGAACCAACGGCGGACTTGTAGGATCGCCGGGATCAGACGCGGAATGATCTGATCTCCGTGGAGAGCGTCGAATTTCCATGGCCCCCATACGAGAAACTGTGAGCCAGTCGGCGTGCGTTGTTCGCGCGTCGTGTGCAACGTTTCCGTGCCGTGATCATCTCAACCGAACGAGATGCGATCGGCGAAAACACCTGGGGATCGAGCGGCCCTCAAGCATCGGGATCTGATTTCAGTTGGAACCGAAACCGACCCGCTCTTGCCGATCCAGTTTTTTCCGGCTGCGTCCGGCCGGAACTTCGCGACGGGCGAGATGCGCTTGCTCTGCGCCCTGCTGATCGACGCGATCCAGTGTTTCCAGTCCTACAGTGCCTCCGAAAGTATCGAGGGGCGAGACCTCTACCTTCAGGCCGCAGCTTGGATTCGAAGTCGCGAAGATGAATCACCCTTCTCCTTCGAGTCTGTCTGCGGATACCTCGGCATCGATCCGGAGGCACTGCGTCAGTCGCTTCAGCGGCAAGCCCAGGCGTCAGCCGCCGACGGCCGTGCTGCAAAGCGCTTGTTCCGACGCACCCACATTTTCACGCATCGACCACACGGCGTGAGTGAGCCCAGAGTACGCCGCCGAGCAGGGCGCAAATTCGGGCACGGAAATGAGCTCACCAACGGTTCGTTGAAAAGGTAGGAGCCGAGGTGGCCGGCGAGCAAAGGAACCTCGAGGTGTATGGAGAGAGCGACGTCGCAAGCGAACGTGCCGATGGAGACGAGGGAACCTTTCGAAAGGCGTCAGCGATCGAACGACTGGGCGCTGGTATGATCCTCGACGATGTCGACGACGCTTCGTTCGGATCGAGGGTCTTCGACAGCCCCGAACCGACTCTCGTACTCTTCACCTCTGAAAGCTGCACACTGTGTGAGTTGTTGGCACGCGCTCTTCCCTTCTTGGCGAACGACCAACGAGCGATCCTGAAGATCGTTCGCTGTCCAGTCGAGACTACACCTATAGCGGCCGAACTTCTTCGAGTCTCCGTCACCCCGACTCTAGTTCTATTATCCGGCGGCGAAATCCTCGGAATGCGTACTGGAATCCAGCCTCTTCCGGAACTTCGAAATTGGCTCGAGCAGTGCCTTTGCGGAACAGATCAAACCGCCGTGTCGGCTGTACCCGAGAAGGGCGCGTTGAAGCCAAGCGCATTTCTGCGCGCATTCTTCGCTCGGTCGACCGCCCTGCGCGGCTGCAAGGTCGCTGCAGTCGTCGCGCCGGTCCTGCTGGTGGTCAATCACGGCGAACTGTTGCTGCGCGACCCGTTCAGCCTCGCCGTCCTGCGTCATCTGTCGCTCAACCTGCTCGTCCCTTTTTTCGTTTCATCCTACTCCTCGGCGAAAGCGGCGGTCGACGACGAAGGGGCCGCGCAAGAATAAGCTCCCAAATTTGGTGCCGATTTGGCCGGCCCGGAGGGAGCGAAACCGGAGGCGTAGCCGTGTCTAGAGGATTTCGCGACTTTCGAAAGTCACTGAAGCCCTCGAAACGGAAGGCGCGCATCGATTTGAGGACCATCCAGGGAATGGAGAATGTGGACGGCGTCGAGAAGGAACTGAAGTAGTAATAGGTGTACGTCGTACCTCCGGGAACCTCGGGAACGAGAAGAATATTGGGCGTGCGGGTGATCACCTTTCCTTTGCTTCCTTCCCATCACCGCAGACAATCGAAAGATCATCGACTCCGGCAAACACCCGACTCTCGGTGTTGTCCGTATCCGCCATGAAGACCACGGCCTCGACCCGGCTCGGTTCTTCACCGGGATAGGCCCGTCGATAATCATTGGCAATATCCACCTGTAGGCTCACCCACTTTCCAACGTCGTCAGCGCCACTCTTGAGCACCACCATGCGCGCCTTGGCTGGTTCCCACGCATTGGGAAGCACGGTTCCGACAGGAATCCGGTTGTCCCAAACATAGATGAGCATGCGCTTGTCGAGAGGGTTCCACCGCGAGGGACCAGTAAAAATGACATAGATCTTTGCCGCAGCGTCGTCGCCATCCTTGCGGCGAAGGTCGGCCCGTTCCACGACATTGGAAATCTTCCAGCGCCAACTTATCGTTGGGCAGCGGTCGGGATCGAAATCCACCCATACGCCTCTTCCAGAGGTAGACCTATCGCTCACCACTTGAAGGTAGCGATTGCCGTCTGGGTCGGTTGCAATCGCAAACTCGTTTTTTCTTTCGATACTCGGGAATCCGCGCTCGATCCAAAGGTCGGACAATCCCGATTCGAAGTCGTCCGAAAACAGGACTTGCTCCGCGAGCACGCTCGACGAAGTCCCTGAGACAAGAGCCGCCACTACGAAAATTGTCGTTCGCAAACTCATCTGTCGCCCCCTCTGAAGTCGTGTGCGTAAGATGCCCCCGCCTGCCAAACGTGGCAGCGCGCAGACATCAGTTTGCGAGCAGTTGGCGCTCTTTCGCAGTCTCGGTGGACCGGCGATACAGGGTGAGCGCCATGCGGTCTCCGGCGAACGGCGCCCGCGAAGCGCCAGCGCCGCTAACCCATTGAAAAACAGGCGCGAGAGCGAAAACGAGGCTTTCGGCGCATTGTGGACTCAGCCCCCGTGCGCCCGTACCGGACTCCGATGGGCCGGCGTGGCAAGGCGCGAAACCGGAAGCAAAGTCATAACCGGAAAAAATGCTCCGTCTGGGAACTCGTCGGGAACTTTTCGGGGAGCTGGGCGGTTCTGATGTGCAGAGGAGGCTCTGCCTGCTAACGTCAGGGCCGCGAGATTGCTATGAATTGTGAGGAATACAGATCGATCGTCACCGACCATGCCGACGGCCGGCTCGGCGGAGCGGAAACGCTTTCTGCCGAAGCACATGTTTCCGCATGTGCGGCCTGCGCGGCCGTGCGCCGAGAGCAGGAGGTGGTTGCCAAACTCTTGCGCCGCCGCGCGCCGCGCCATCGGACGCCACCCGAAGTGCGCGGACAGGTGCTGGCAGCCCTGCAGGGCGAACACGCGACCAGGGCTCCCGTCGAAAAGCTTTTTCGGCGCCCTTTGGTACGCCGTGCCGTGCTCACCGGTGCTGCTGCCGCGGCTCTGATTCTGGCTGTGCTATCCCTGACACGCACCGCGGAGCCGGATCTACTCGCAGTGCTGGCGCGCGATGTCCGGGCCGCCGATGCCGGTAGCGTGTCGTTCGCCCTGCACAGCGACGACTTCGAGCGCATTCGCCGCTATTATGCCGATTCGCCGCGAATCGATTTCAGCAACCCAGTCGCCGACCTCACGCCGCTGGGCTTTCGCCCCGTCGGAGCCGACATCGGCCGCATCGCCGATGTCGATACGTCGCTGACACTCTATCGGAGCGCCGATGGCCGTGTCGTATGCCGGCGCTTTCGGGCTGGCGCGATTCCGCTACCGGATGGTGGCGAGGACATCGACGGCGCGATCTACCACACAGTCGACGGTGTCACGGTGCGGGTTGAGCGTATTGGGGACACGATCTGCGTGATGGCGAGTAGCATGCCGCGCGCCGAACTCGTGCGGCTGTTCGCCGTTGGCCACCATCACTGATCAGCCATCCACCGATCGCGAGCGAGCGAGACCAGGCCAATCGAGCGATGGCCTGCGATTCAGCCGGCGTATTGACGCAGCAATGATCGGAGCAGCCGGCGCCCGCGAAATAACCTCGAGCGAATCGTGCCCAACGGGCAGTCCAGAGCCGCGGCGGTCTCTTCGTAGGTGAGATCGTAGAGATCGACCAGGACGACAACGGCCCTGAACTCGTCCGGAAGCATGAGCAGCGCTGCCTCGACATCGGCCTCGAGTGCGATCTGCAAGACTCGATCGGCTGGATTTTCGGACACGGCCGATCGCATCGGGTCGGCGGCCCGTTCTCGTCCTGCGCTCTTGATCGCGGCCGCCGCGGCGCGCTCCGCGCGATAGCTGTTGCGAAACACGTTGTAGAGAATCGTGAACAGCCACGCCCTGCAGTTCGACCCGGCGGTGAACTGGTGCCACGAGCGATATGCGCGCAAGTACGTCTCCTGTAGGAGGTCGGCGGCGGTGTCAGGATCGCGGCAAAGGTACAATGCAGCGCTGTAGGTCGCATCGAGATGCGGCAATGCGGTCCGCTCGAATTCCGCCCGCCGGGCCCGGCCGTCGTCCGCCACGCTGTCTGCCTAACAACCGCCATGCCCGGCGTCCAGAAGCCGATTGCGGTTCGCCAAAGGAGTGGACCGCGAATTCCAGGTCTTTTCGCACACGAAGACTGCCGGCCGTTTCGGGCTGTTAACTGTCGGAACGGTCGGCGCGCCACCGGGCGATTGGCGCTTGTAAATACCTGCGCGTGCGGCCCGGTCTCCACGACCGAACACTTCGTCTAGTCAAGCCCTGCCAACCGCCGCCGTAGTAGCGACCGTATAACGCCACCGGGTCGGCGCTCCCGAGGCGGCGCTTCAGCAGCCAAGTGGCGACGAGGCGAACCACCAAAATCGCCCGCGCACTGCCGTCCGCCTGCCAACGCCGCGCCGAAACGCGATTGGTCTGCCAGAGAAACGCAACCTGGCCGTGCCGCCGCAATCGCATGCTGAGCTCGACGTCTTCCATCAACGGGATGTCGGGGTAGATCTGGGTGTCGACTACCGGCTGGCGCCGGAAGAACTGCACCTGGTCGCCAAAACTGATCCCCAACAGCGCCGCGCGAGCCTGATTGGCGATCTCGATGACGGAAAGGAATCTGCTACTTCCCGAAAAAGTCGCGCCCAACGCTCCACCGATGCAACGTGGGTTGGCGGCGAGATGGTTCACCATGTCTTTCATCGCGCCAGGCGCTATCTCGGTGTCCGCATGTACGATCGCCACGACGTCACCGGCGGCCGCCGCCAATCCGCGTGCCACCTGCCCGCCGCGGCCGCCG
>JBGTMF010000232.1:0-15704 GCA_041743795.1 Thermodesulfobacteriota bacterium
CGATTCGTTCGCCGTTGTGGCCGGGCGGCGCGGTCGTGCACGGTCCGCATCCGCGCAGCTACGCCTACCGCTTGCCGGCGAGTGCGCGCCGAGCGGCGCTGCGTTCGGCTCTCGCCATGAAGCTGAAAGACGGACAGTTGATCGTCCTCGACAGTCTAGAAGTCGAACCGAAGACGAAGTTCGTAGCCAGCCTGCTGGCGACGTTGGGACTGGAAAGCGTGCTCTTCGTGACCGATGGAGAGAACACCAACCTCGAGCGGGCGACGCGCAACATCCCGCGGGTCAAGGCTCTGCGCGCCGAGGGCGCCAACGTTTACGACATCCTGCGCTACCGCTACCTCGTCGTCACCCGCGAGGCGATCACCGCGCTGCAGGGGAGAATCGAAGGATGAAAGATCTATTTCGCGTCATCGATTCGCCGCTGATCACCGAGAAGGGGACGCTCGTCAGTGAGGATCGTAACCAGGTCCTCTTCCGTGTTCCGCGCGACGTCAACAAGACGGAGATCCGCCAGGCGGTCGAGAAACTCTTCGATGTCAAGGTGCTCAAGGTGCGAACCCTGAACTATCTGGGCAAGGAGCGCCGGGTCGGCCGCATCGTTGGGCGCCGTCCCGCGTGGAAGAAGGCGTACGTGACGCTTGCCGAAGGGCAGCGCATCGACTTCTTCGAAGGAGCTTGAGGCGGATGGCGATTCGACAATACAAGCCGACATCGGCGGGACGGCGCGGGCAATCGGTTGCCGACTTCAGGGACCTGACGAAGAAGGCACCGGAAAAGAGCCTGCTCGAACCCATCAAGGGCACCGGCGGTCGCAACGCGCTCGGCAGGATGACCATCCGCCACCGCGGCGGCGGTCACAAGCGCCAGTATCGCAAGGTCGACTTCAAGCGCATCAAGGAGTTGGTGCCCGCGCGCGTGGCGGCGATCGAGTACGATCCGAACCGATCGGCGAGAATCGCGTTGTTGCATTACGCGGACGGCGAGAAGAGCTACATCCTGGCGCCGGTCGGTCTGCGTGTCGGCGACACCGTGCAGGCCGGTTTGGGATCCGACATCCGTCCGGGAAACTCCTTGCCGTTGGTCAACATCCCGCTCGGTACGATGGTCCACAACGTCGAGTTGCGGCCCGGGCGCGGCGGCCAACTCGGGCGCAGCGCCGGCACCGGCATCCAGCTGATGGCGAAGGAAGGGAAGATGGCGTTGTTGAAGCTTCCCTCCGGCGAACTCCGCATGGTGCAGGGATCTTGCCGGGCGACCATCGGTGAAGTTGGCAACGCGGATCACTCGAATATTTCGATCGGCAAGGCGGGCCGCAATCGCTGGCTCGGGCGCCGGCCAAAGGTTCGCGGTATCGCGATGAACCCGGTAGATCACCCGCACGGCGGTGGTGAGGGCCGGGCGAAGGGAAATCACCCGCAGAGTCCGTGGGGTATGCCGACCAAGGGGTACCGCACCCGGCACAACCCGCGTACGGATCGCTACATCGTGAAGCGGCGAAGCAAGTAGGGAGAGCAGCGTGGCGCGTTCGATCAAAAAGGGGCCTTTCGTCGACGATCATGTCCTCAAGAAGGTGGAGGCGATGGATTCGTCCGGCGAGAAGCGCATCATCCGGACCTGGTCCCGGCGTTCGACCATCACTCCGGAGATGATCGGTCACACGTTCGCCGTGCACAACGGGCGCAAGTTCATCCCGGTGTACGTTTCGGAGAACATGGTCGGTCACAAGCTCGGGGAATTTTCGCCGACGCGTACGTTCCACGGGCATTCGGGCGACCGCAAGGCCGACAAGGGGAAGTAGGAAATGGAAGCGCGTGCAATCAATCGCCACCTCCGAATCGCGCCGCGCAAGATGCGCTTGGTCGTCGATTTGGTGCGCGGCAAGGACGTGGGCGAGGCCCTGGCGGTGCTCGATCACCTGCCGAAAAAAGGCGCGCGCATCGTTTCCAAGACGCTGCGCTCCGTCGTTGCCAACGCGGAGAACACGCAGTCCGTGGACGTCGACCGGCTCTACATCAAGACCATTGCGGTGGACGGCGGCGCGGTCACCAAGCGCTTCATGCCACGCGCTCACGGACGAGCGACGGTCGTCCGCAAGCGAACTTCGCATCTGACCGTGATCGTCGACGAAAGATAGGCAGGAGCTGGAATGGGTCAGAAAGTACATCCGCGAGGCTTTCGCCTCGGAGTCATCGACAGCAGTGACTCGAAGTGGTTTGCGCGCCGTGATTTCGACGAGCTCCTCCATGAGGACCTGAAGTTGCGCAAGTTCCTCAAGCAGAAGCTCTACCACGCGGGGATTTCGAAGGTGGAGATCGAGCGCGCGGCGAACAAGGCCAAGATCAACATCTACACGGCTCGCCCGGGTATCGTCATCGGCAAGAAGGGCGCGGAGATCGAGAAGCTCAAAAGCGAGTTGGCATCGATGACCAAGCGCGAGACCTTCATCAACATCCACGAAGTCCGCCGTCCCGATCTCGATGCGCAGTTGGTTTCCGAGAACATCGCCCTGCAACTCGAGCGACGTGTCGCCTTCCGGCGCGCGATGAAGGAAGCCGTCAGTCGCGGCATGCGGATGGGCGCGCAAGGAATCAAGGTTCGCTGTGGCGGCCGTCTCGGCGGCGCTGAAATCGCCCGCTCGGAGTGGTATCGCGAAGGACGGGTTCCCCTGCATACGCTGCGTGCCGACATCAGCTACGGAACGGCCGAGGCGCGGACGACGTACGGTGTGATCGGCGTCAAGGTCTGGATTTTCCGCGGCGAGATTCTCACCCGACAGGAGGACGAGCAGAAGACGCCGGTCGGCATCTGAACTCGGAGAGAAGGCAATGCTCGCACCGAAGAAACTCAAATACCGCAAGCGATTCAAGGGGCGCCGTGCCGGCCTGGCCCAACGCGGTTCGACCCTTGCCTATGGCGATTACGGTTTGCAGGCGACCGATCGCGGCTGGGTCACAGCGCGCCAGATCGAGGCTGCCCGTATCGCTTTGACCCGTCACATCAAGCGCGGTGGACGCGTCTGGATCCGCATTTTCCCCGACAAGCCGCTTTCCAAGAAGCCGGCGGAAACCCGCATGGGGAAGGGTAAGGGGAATCCGGAGCAGTGGGTCGCGGTGGTCAAGCCGGGTCGCATCATTTTCGAGATGGAAGGCGTAGATTCGACGACGGCGCGCGAGGCGATGCGCCTGGCGTCGCGCAAGCTCGCCATTGCGACCCAGTATTGTGAGCGACCGGGAGTGGAGCAGCATGCAGGCTAAGCAGATCCGCGAGCTCAGCGACCAGGAGCTCGATTCAAAGGAAGTAGAGCTGATCGAGTCGATTTTTCGGTTTCGGCTGCGGCGGGGAACCAATCAGTTGGAGAGTTCGGCGGCACTGCGGATGGCCCGACGCGATCTGGCCCGGGTCAAAACCATCAAGAACCAACGAGCGACGCGAGGCGAGCAGGCATGATGCGCGGTAAGACGAAAGTTCGCGAGGGCGTGGTGGTGAGCAACGCCATGGACAAGACGGTGGTCGTCACCGTCAGCCGTCTGGTGAAGCACCCCCAGTACAAGAAGTACGTGAAGCGCCGGACGCGCTTCAAGGCGCACGACGAGAGCAACGAATGCAACGTGGGTGATCGGGTGGCGATCGCCGAGACGCGTCCGCTCAGCAAGCAGAAGCGGTGGCGGGTCCAGAGAATCATGGAGAAGGCGGTCTGACGGGTCTTTTCGACTCGTTGGGATAAAAAAAATGGTGCAGACGGAAACAGTATTGGACGTCGCGGACAATTCGGGAGCACGCCGGGTTCTCTGCATCAAAGTTCTCGGAGGCTCGCGGCGAAAGTACGCCTCGCTCGGTGACGTCATCGTCGTCAGCGTGAAAGAGGCCGCACCGAACTCGAAGGTGAAGAAGGGCGACGTGATGAAAGCCGTCGTCGTTCGCACCGCGAAGGAAGTCGGACGCCCGGACGGGTCCTACATTCGGTTCGACAGCAACTCCGCCGTTTTGATCGACAATCAGAGAGAGCCGGTCGGGACTCGCATCTTTGGCCCAGTGGCGCGCGAACTGCGCGCCAAGAGATTCATGAAGATTCTATCTCTGGCGCCAGAAGTGCTTTGAGATTCTGAGAGAGCCAGCCATGCGAGCACGAATCAAGAAGAACGACACGGTCGTGGTGATTGCCGGGAAAGAACGCGGCAAGAGCGGCAAGGTACTTCGCGTCATACCCTCATCGGGCAGGGCCGTCGTCGAAAGTTTGAATATAGTGAAGCGGCACTCGAAGGCGACCGGGCCGCAGTCTCCGTCCGGAATCGTCGAGAAAGAGGCGCCGATCCATCTGTCCAACCTGATGTGCCTGTGCGGCAAGTGCAACGCACCGACGCGTCTCGGCAAGAAGGTGTTGGCAGACGGAGGAAGCGTCCGGATTTGTCGCCGATGCGGCGAACAGCTGGATGGGTAACCCATGGCACGGATGAAGGTCAGATATCGGACCGAGATCGCTCCTCAGTTGATGAAGGATCTCGGCTTCCAAAACGTCAACCAGGTCCCCCGGGTCGAGAAGGTCGTTCTCAACATGGGGCTGGGGGAAGCGATCCAGAACGCCAAGATCATGGATGCGGCGGTTCAGGAGATGCGCGCTATTTCGGGTCAGAAGCCCGTCGTCACCAAAGCGCGCAAGGCGATCGCCAACTTCAAATTGCGCGAGGGAATGTCGATCGGCTGCAGCGTCACGCTGCGCGGCGACAGGATGTATGAGTTTCTCGATCGTCTGATGAACCTGGCGCTACCGCGCGTGCGCGACTTTCGCGGCGTATCGGATCGCTCGTTTGACGGACGGGGAAACTACTCGCTGGGAATTCGCGAGCAGATCATCTTTCCCGAGATCGAACTGGACAAGATCGACAAGGTGCGCGGGTTGAGCGTTTCGATCGTGACAACCGCGAAGTCGGACGCGGAAGGGAAAGCGCTGCTCAAGGCGCTGGGGATGCCCTTCCGGGCGTAGGAGAATTACGTGGCCAAGACCAGCATGCGCGTCAAAACGCAGCACCCACCCAAGTTCAAGGTGCGGCAGAAGAATCGCTGTCCGCTGTGCGGACGGCCCCGTGCGTTTTACCGCCGTTTTCGTATGTGTCGACTCTGCCTGCGCGATCTGGCGCTGCGTGGCCAGATCCCCGGCATTCGCAAGGCCAGCTGGTAGGAGATCAAGATGTCGATGACCGATCCAATCGCCGATCTGTTGACGAGAATTCGCAACGGGTCGAATGCGCGCAAGGAATACATCGAATGCCCTTGGTCCAACATCAAGGAGCATCTGGCGAAGGTGATGATCGCCGAAGGATTTCTGCGCGACGTCGACGTCGTCGATCTCGGCGGCGAGAAGAAGGGCTTGCGGGTGTGGATCCGTTTCGACCGACAGCACCAGCCGGTGATCCAGGGACTGCGGCGGGTCAGCCGGCCGAGTCACCGTGTATATGTTGGCGCGAAATCGATGCCGTCGGTTCGCCGTGGCATGGGCGTCAATATCCTGTCGACGCCGGCCGGAATCATGGCCGATCGCGAAGCCGCTCGAATGAATGTTGGAGGGGAGCTCCTCTGCTCCGTTTGGTGAAAAGCAATGTCACGAATTGGTAGGCTTGCCATTCCGATCCCGGATGGTGTGAAGATTCGCGAGGACGGCGGTGTCGTCTCGGTCGAAGGGCCGAAGGGGAAGTCGCAGTACACACTGCCGGCGAATATTTCGCTGTCGGTCGATGGCGGCGCCGCCCAGGTGCTTCGTCAGGGCGACGATCGCGGTGACCGCGCCAAGCACGGACTGGTACGCAAGCTGTTGTCCAATATCGTCGAGGGCGTCAGTAAGGGATTCACGCGCACCCTCGAAATCGTCGGCGTCGGCTATCGCGCCGACGTCCAGGGCAAGCAGATTCACCTGAGCCTCGGCTACTCGCACCCAATCGTCTACACGTTGCCGGAGGGTGTGACGGCCAAGGTGGAGAAGCAGACGATCCTGACGATGGATTCCGCCGACAAGCAGTTGCTCGGCGAGGTCAGTGCTCAGATTCGCGCGCTGCGTCCACCCGAGCCTTACAAAGGCAAGGGCATCAAGTATTCGACTGAAAAGATCCGTCGCAAGGCCGGAAAAGCGGCCGGAGCCGGCGGGAGGTGATGGATGGCCACGGTTAAACGCGAAGTGGCGCGCAAACGCCGCCAGAAGAGAGTTCGCAGGACGGTTCGCGGGTCGGATATGGTGCCGCGCCTTTCCGTTTTTCGCAGCAACAAGCACATGTATGCGCAGGTGATCTCCGACGAGACCGGTCAGACCTTGGCTGCCGCCTCGACGCTGAAGATCGATCTGCAAGGTTCCGGCAATCGCCAAGCGGCGCGCCGGGTCGGTGAGATCATCGCCGAGCTCTGCAAGGAGCGGAATATTGGACAAGTCGTTTTCGATCGAAACGGTTTTCTCTTTCATGGCCGAGTCAAGGAAGTGGCCGAAGGGGCTCGCGCAGCGGGCCTGAAGTTCTGAGGAGCACAGTATGGCCATCGGTCGAGGACGTGATCGCATCGAAATCCAGGGCGTCGAGTTCAAGGAAAAGGTCGTCCACATCAATCGGGTTGCCAAGGTAGTGAAGGGCGGACGCCGCTTCAGCTTTGGCGCGCTCGTCGTCGTCGGCAATTTCCAGGGGCAAGTCGGATACGGTTTGGGCAAGGCGAAGGAGGTTCCGGAAGCGATTCGCAAGGCGATCGAGGCCGCCAAGAAGTCGTTGGTGGAGGTGCCGATCGTCGATGGGACGATTCCGTTCGAAATCAAGGGGCGCTACGGTGCCGGTCACGTTCTCCTACGCCCTGCCGGCCAAGGTACCGGCATCATCGCCGGCGGCGGCGTGCGCGCGGTCATCGAGCTTTCCGGAATTCGCAACGTACTGACGAAGTGCCTCGGCTCGCACAATCCCCACAATATGGTGAAGGCAACGATTGCCGCTCTTGAGGAGTTGGAGACGGTGGAAGAAGTTGCGGCCCGGCGCGGCAAGACGGTCGCGGAAATCACGGCGTGAGGGCAAGGATGGCTGACAAAGTGAAATTGACGCTTACCGGCAGCCCGATCGGCTGTGTCGAACGCCAGCGCGGTACGCTGCGCGGTCTCGGCCTGACGCGTATGGGTAAGAGCGTCGTCGTCGAAAAGACACCGGCGGTGATGGGGATGATCAAGAAGATTTCCCATCTCGTCCGCGTGGATTCGGAGTAGGTGTCGCTATGGATCTGAGCAATCTTTCGCCGGCGAAGGGTGCCGTCAAGAAGCGCAAGCGCCTCGGCCGCGGTCCGGGATCGGGTCACGGTAAGACATCCGGGCGCGGGCACAAGGGGTCGGGACAGCGGGCCGGCGGCAACGTCAAGGCGGGATTCGAGGGCGGTCAGATGCCGCTGCAGCGGCGATTGCCGAAGCACGGATTTCGCAATCCGTTTCGCGTCGAGTACACCGTCGTCAACCTGGCCGATCTCGAGACGCAGTTCGAAGGCGGTACGAGTGTCGATCCGGAAGTTTTGTTGCAGCGGGGAATGGTGCGCAAAGGCCAGCGGGTCAAGATCCTGGCGACCGGTGAACTGAAGAAGGCGCTCAACGTGAAGGCGCACGCATTCAGTGAGAAGGCTCGTTCGGGCATCGAGGCCGCCGGCGGCAGCGCCGAGGTAATCGAACGTGCTTGAAGGTTTTTCCAATGCTTCCCGTATTCCGGAGCTGAGGCGGCGCCTGCTGTTCACGCTGGCGATGCTGGCGGTGTACCGAGTCGGAGTCGCCATTCCGACACCGGGGATCGACGGCAAGGCGCTGGCCGAGTTCTTCGAGTCGGTGGCGAACACCGTCCTCGGCTTGGTCAACCTCTTTTCGGGTGGCGCGCTGGAGCAGTTCTCGATCTTCGCGCTGGGCATCATGCCGTACATCAGTGCCTCGATCATCTTGCAGCTGATGACGGTCGTCGTGCCGCACCTCGAGCGCTTGTCGAAGGAAGGTGAGGCGGGACGGCGCAAGATCACGCAGTACACGCGATACGGCACGGTCGTCCTCTCCATCGTGCAGGGAATGTTCATCAGCATCGGTCTCGAGAACCTGCAATCGCCCGGCGGCGCGCCGGTGGTCTTCGAACCCGGTTGGGGTTTCCGGGTCATGACGATCATCACTCTGACTTCGGGGACGGCGTTCCTGATGTGGCTCGGCGAGCAGATCACCGAGCGCGGCATCGGCAACGGGATTTCCTTGATCATTTTCGCCGGCATCGTCGCGGCGCTGCCTTCGGCGCTGATCACGACCGCGCAGTTCGTTCGCGAAGGACAACTCGACATCCTGCCGCTGCTGTTTTTGACCGCGATCATGGTGGCTGTCATCGGCGCCATCATCTTCATAGAGCGCGGCCAGCGCCGCATTCCCGTAAACTACGCAAAGCGCCAGGTCGGCCGCCGGATGTACGGTGGGCAAAGCTCGCACCTTCCGCTCAAGGTCAACACCGCGGGCGTGATTCCGCCGATCTTTGCATCGTCGCTATTGGTGTTCCCGACGACGATTACGCAATTCGTCGATCACCCCTACGCGCGCGCCGCCAGCGACTACCTCGCACCGGGGACTTGGATGTACACCGGCCTGTTCGTCGGGCTGATCATCTTCTTTTGCTACTTTTATACAGCGGTCACCTTCAACACGAGCGACGTCGCGGAGAACATGAAGAAGTTTGGCGGCTTCATTCCCGGCATCCGTCCCGGGCAGCGCACCGCCGACTACATCGACCGAGTTCTTTCGCGCATTACCCTCGGCGGCGCCATCTACGTCGCCGCCGTCTGCGTACTGCCGACAATCTTGATCGGTTACTTCAACGTACCCTTCTTTTTTGGCGGCACCGCCTTGCTGATCGTCGTCGGCGTCGCCCTCGATACGGTGGCGCAGATGGAGACCCATCTGTTGACCCGCAGCTACCAGGGATTCATGCGCAAGGGTCGCGTGCGCGGGCGCCGCGGCTGATCGCGATCGGCGATCTGGAAAACGAGATGCGCGCCGTACTATTGGGCCCCCCGGGGGCCGGAAAAGGCACCCAAGCCACCCTGATTCAGGAGCGGCTGGGGGTACCGCATATTTCGACCGGAGATCTGTTGCGGTCGGCCGTCGAGCGGCAGACGGATCTGGGCAAGCAGGCCAAGGCATTCATGGATGAAGGCAGGCTGGTACCGGATGAGTTGGTTATCGGATTGATTCGTGAAAGATTACAGAACGACGCCGCCGGGGGATTTCTGCTCGATGGATTTCCCCGCAACCTGGCGCAGGGAGAAACCCTGGAGAGACTGCTGCAGGAGAGCCGTGTCGCTCTCGATCACGTCGTCAGCCTGTCCGTGCCGACCGACGAGCTGTTGCAGCGCTTGCTCGGTCGCGGGCGGTCGGACGATAACGAGGAAACGATTCGCGCCCGTCTCGGCGTCTACGAAGATGAAACCGCACCGCTCTGTGACTACTACCGCGATCGCGGGGTTCTCCGGGAAATCGATGGTTTGGGAAGCCCCGAAGAGATTTCCGCGAGGATCCTCTCGCAGCTGCGGTGAGCGTGGGGCAGGAGAATAGCCGTGAAGGTCAGAGCGTCAGTGAAGGCCCTTTGTAAGGATTGCAAGATCATTCGCCGCGAAGGCGTGGTGCGCGTGGTTTGCAAGAACCCGCGCCACAAGCAGCGGCAGGGATAGGCAGGAGATTGTATGGCACGCATCGCGGGAGTCGATCTTCCTCGGAACAAACGGGTCGAGATCGCGCTCACTTATGTGTTCGGTATCGGTCACTCACTGGCGAATCAGATCCTCGAAAAAGCGGGGGTCGATCCGGCGACGAATAGCGATACGCTGGGCGATGAGGACGTCGTCCGCATCCGCCAGGTCATCGACCAGTCGCACAAGGTCGAGGGAGACCTGCGACGCGAGATTGCGATGAACATCAAACGCCACATGGATCTCGGGACCTACCGGGGGATGAGGCATCGGCGCAACCTGCCGGCGCGCGGTCAGCGGACGCATACCAATGCGCGAACCCGCAAGGGGCCGCGCCGCGCCATCGCCGGCAAGAAGAAGACGCCGACCAAGTGAGAATCGCCCGGAGGTAACTGTGAATGGCTAAACAAGGGGCCGGCGACAAGGCCGGCAAGAAGAAGAAGATCAAGCGGGTTGTTACGGAGGGAGTCGTGCACATCAACTCGACCTTCAACAACACCATCGTCAGCATCACCGACAACGTCGGCAATGTGATCGCTTGGTCGACCGCTGGTTCCGTGGGCTTCAAAGGCTCACGCAAGGGTACTCCGTTCGCGGCACAGCTGGCGGCGGATGCGGCGGCAAAAAAGGCACAGGAGAGCGGTATGCGATCCGTGCAGGTCGAAGTGAAGGGTCCGGGCGCGGGACGGGAATCCGCGCTCCGTTCACTGCAGGGAGCTGGGTTCAACATCTCCATCATCCGCGACGTGACCCCGATTCCCCACAATGGCTGCCGCGCTCCCAAGCGCCGTCGTGTTTAGGAGGTAATTTCAGTGGCCCGCTATACGGATTCCGTCTGTCGCCAGTGCCGGCGCGAAGGTCTCAAGCTCTTCCTCAAGGGGGAGCGTTGCTACACGGACAAATGCGCCATCGAGCGCCGCAATTACCCGCCCGGTGTGCACGGCCAGGGGCGGCACAAGTTTTCGGAGTACGCCCTTCAGTTGCGCGAGAAGCAGAAGGTAAAGCGCATGTACGGGCTGATGGAAGGCCAGTTCCGCCGTTACTTCCAGATGGCGGCGCGGTCGAAAGGGGTCACCGGTGAGGTGCTCCTGCAGTACCTCGAGCGACGCCTCGACAACATGGTGTACCGCATGGGGTTCGCGACCTCGCGGGCCGAGGCGCGCCAGATGGTGCGACACGGGCACATCACGGTGAACGGGCGTAAGGTCAACATCCCCTCGGCACTACTCGCGGTCGGCGACGTCGTTTCGGTGCGGGAAAGAAGTCGCAAGATCACTCGCATTCAGGCGGCCCTGGCGCAGGCGGAACACCGCGGCGCACCGGACTGGCTGGAGGTGCAGGCCGAAGCGTTTTCCGGTCGCGTCAAGCTTCTGCCTCAACGCGAGGAGCTGACCATGCCCATCAACGAACAGCTGATCGTAGAACTGTACTCGAAGTGACGTATTCCGTCGTCTCGATCCACGACTTGGAGGTCATGGATGCAACCACAACGTAACTGGCGTGATCTGTTGAAGCCGCAGACTTTGCAGCGGGAAGACCGCAGCTTGTCGGCGACCTATGGGAAGTTCGTCGGCGAGCCGTTTGAACGCGGCTTTGGCACGACGATCGGCAACGCACTGCGCAGGGTGATGCTATCGTCGCTGCAGGGAGCAGCTGTCGCTGCCGCCCGTGTCGACGGTGTGTTGCACGAATTCTCGACCCTGCCCGGAGTGCGAGAGGATGTCACCGACATCGTCCTCAACTTGAAGCAGATTCGCTTCAAGTTGCACGAGGGTGTCGAGGCGACGGCTCGCCTGGAAGCGCGCGGCCCCGGTGTCGTCCGCGCCGCCGACATCCAGACGGGGGCGCATCTCGAAGTGCTCAACCCCGAGTTGGAGATCGCGACGCTGTCGAAGGAAGGTGCGATCGACGCCGAGTTGGTGGTCAAGTTGGGGCGGGGCTATGTCCCCGCGGACCGCAATCGCGACGAGGATGCGCCGGTTGGCACGATTCCGATGGATTCGGTGTATTCGCCGATCCGCAAGGTCAACTACACCGTGACCAATGCGCGTGTCGGGCAGCGAACGGATTACGACAAGTTGACGATGGAAGTGTGGACGGACGGCTCGGTGCGCCCGGACGATGCGGTGGCTTATGCCGCCCGCATCCTCCAGGACCAGCTGAGCATGTTCATTAACTTCGAGGAGACCGCGGAGATGGCCGCCGCGGACGATACGCAGGAGCCGAGCCTCAACGAGAACCTCTTCCGGCCGGTGGCCGAGCTCGAGCTTTCGGTGCGGTCGGCCAACTGCCTGCAGAACGCCGATATCAAGTTCATCGGCGAGCTCGTGCAGCGCAGTGAAGGCGAGATGCTGAAGACGAAGAATTTCGGGCGTAAGTCCTTGAACGAGATCAAGGAAATCCTTCGCGAAATGGCCCTCGACTTCGGCATGCAAATCGATAACTTCCCCACCCGGGAGGAGTTGGACCAGCGACTAGCGCGTGAAAAGGAAAGCGCGTAGGTTCGAGGAGCCGCGAGTTTAGCAATGAGACATCGAAAGACCGGACGAAAGCTCAACCGCTCCTCTTCGCACCGACTCGCCATGTTTCGCAACATGGTGACGTCGCTGTTTGCGCACGAGCACATTCAGACCACTGACGCGAAGGCCAAGGAACTGCGCCGCTACGCCGATCGGATGGTGACCCTCGGCAAGCGCGGCACGCTGCACGCGCGCCGCCAGGCATTGTCGTTCGTTCGCGATCGCGATGTGGTCAAGAAGCTGTTCGAGGACATCGCGCCGCGCTTTGCCAGTCGGCCGGGCGGCTATACGCGGATCACCAAGCTCGGCGTTCGCCTTGGCGACGCGGCCCCGCTTTCGGTCATCGAACTCACCGAACGCGGTGACCGCGCTATCTCCGAGGCCGAGAAAAAGCGCGAGCGGCGTCGGCGTTCGGCCGAGAAGAAGCAAAAAGCGGCAGAGGCGATGCCTCCCGCGTGAGCGGGTGCGGGCCCCATGCCGCGCATCGATGCGGTGACGCCGGCCGACGGAGCCTCGGTCTCTATCGGTTGCGCTGGCGAGGAGAAGAGCGGAGAGGGCGGGATTTGAACCCGCGGCACCCTTGTGAGGTGCACACGCTTAGCAGGCGTGCGCCTTCGACCACTCGGCCACCTCTCCGTGCGTTAGTGCCAACCGGTTTCATGCAACTTTCAGTCGAGCACGTCAACACGGGTCTCCTGCCGATGCGTTTGCTCCTTCTCTCGATTACCCTGTTTTGGCAGGCGGCTGTGGCGCCCACCGCGGCGCTGGCCAGCGACTACGCCGACCGCGTCGTCGAGCGTATGCTCGGCAACGGCTTGAAGCTCATTCTCCTCGAGGATCACAAGGCACCGGTGGCGGTGATCCAGACCTACTACCGCGTCGGATCGCGCAACGATGTTCCGGGTCGGACGGGCCGGGCGCATCTCCTCGAGCACATGATGTTCAAGGGGACGGGCGCGACCGGGCCGGAGGAATACAGCCGCATCATCCAGCGCAATGGTGGGCGAACGAACGCGTTCACGTCGCGCGACCGCACGACGTACTTCGCCTCGATTGCCAGCGATCGCCTCGCTGTCGTCGTCGATCTCGAAGCGGATCGCATGGCCAACCTGGTCATTTCGGATTCGGAATATGATTCGGAGAGGCTCGTCGTCACGGAGGAGCGCCGCCTGCGTGTCGACAACAATCCGTCGGGGGATCTCTTCGAGCAGCTCTACGCGACCGCCTTCCACGCCCACCCCTACCGGCTGCCGATCATCGGCTGGATGAGCGACATCGAGCGTTCGACCGCCGACGATCTGCGCCAGTTCTACGAGCTCTACTACGTTCCCAACAACGCCTTCATCGTCGCCGTCGGCGACTTCGACGCCGTCGAACTGGCCGACCGCCTGCAGGCCGCGTTCGGCGATATCCCCGCGGGGCGACTGCCGCCGGCGGTGCGCAGCCGCGAACCGTCGCAAAAGGGCGAGAGGCGCATCGAGTTGCGGCGAGAGGCGCAACTGCCCCTGGTCGCGCTGGCTCACCACGTGCCGAACCTGCACAGCGGCGACGGCGCCGCTCTCGATGTGTTGTCGCAGATTCTCGCCGGTGGAAAGGCCTCTCGCTTGTACCAGCGGCTGGTATACGAAGAGCGCGCCGCCCTCTACGCGGGCTCGGATTACAGCTACAGCGCGCTCGATCCGAACCTCTTCATCCTCTACTCACAGCCGCTGCCGGGGCGTGATCCGGCGGAGATCGAGCGCATGCTGCTCGACGAGGTCGCGCGGTTGGAAACGTCGCCGCCGTCGCAACTCGAAATGCAGCGCGCCGTCAATCAGATCGAGGCTCACTACGTCTTCGCCCAGGATTCGATTTTCTACCAGGCGATGTTGCTCGGCGATTACGAGATCTCCGGCGATTGGCGTTTGATCGATCGCTACATGCCGAGTATTCGGGCGGTGTCGCGCGCCGATCTCCTGCGCGTCGCGCGATTCTACCTGGTGCCTGGGAATCGCACGGTCGCCATTCTCATCCCGCAAGCGCAAGCAGAGGACCGGCCATGAGACTGCCTTCGCATTGCGCGTCCCTGGTCGTGTTGCTGTGCTGCGCAGCCCCGTGCGCGGCGCTCGGGCCGGCGGTCACCGAACGAATGCTGCCGAGTGGCGCGACGCTGTTGGTTTCCGAGCAACCGGTCCTGCCCATCGTCACGGTGATGGCTGTCCTCGACGCGGGCTCGCGGCGCGATCCGGTGGGTCTCTTCGGCTTGGCCAACCTGACGGCGGACACGCTAACGGAAGGCGCCGGCGATCGGTCGGCAAACGACATCGCCGCCGCGATCGAGTTTATCGGTGGCTCCCTCTCCGCCAGTGCCGGCGTCGACTACACGACTCTGACGTTGCGGGTTCTGCGCAAGGATCTCGAGATAGGGCTGGAACTCTTCTCAACGGTCCTGCTCCAGCCGACATTCCCCGAGGAGGAGATCGCGCGAGCTTCGGAATCGATCCTGGCCGCCCTGCGCTCGGCAGAAGACGATCCGACCGATGTCGCCAACAAGGCCTTCGGTCGTGCCCTCTACGGTCAGCATCCGTACGCACATCCGGTGGAGGGAACGGCGCAGTCGACTGCGGCGATCCGCCGCGCCGATGTGAAGCGTTTCTACGCCAGTCACTACGGTCCGAAACGAGCGGCCATCGTCGTCGTCGGCGACGTATCGGTGGACGACATCGAGAGGCGCATGGCGGAGTCGCTGCGCGCCTGGTTGCCGCGCGATCCGGAGCCGCTGCGTTCGGCTGGCATCGAGCCGGACAGCCTGCGGCGGATCGAACTGGATCGACCGGTGACGCAGGCGAGCATCGTCATGGGACACTCGGGCGTGGCCCGGTCCAATCCAGATTACGAAACGCTCCAGGTGGTGAACTACGTCCTCGGCGGCGGCGGCTTTTCGTCGCGACTGATGGAAAAGATCCGCAACCAGGCGGGACTGGTTTACGGGGTTTCGAGCTACTACTCGGGCGGAGAGCTGCCCGGAAGCTTTCGCGTTACCATGCAGACCAAAAACGAATCGGTGTCGCAGGCCATCGAGCTGGCGCGGCGCGAGATGAACGAAGTGCGAGCCAACGGTATCACCGAGGCGGAGTTGGAAGACGCCAAGCGCTACCTCACCGGCAGCTTTCCGCTCGGCCTCGACAGCAATGCGAAAATAGCCACGTTCGTCGCGCACTCTTGGTTTATGGGCCTCGGCCTCGACGCCGCGGCGCATTATCTGCGCAAGGTCGAAGCGGTGACGTTGGACGATGCCAGGCGTGTCGCCGCCGAGTATCTCAACCCCGACCTCCTGCTGATCGTCGTCGCCGCCGACCTCGCCAAGACGAAGGCGGCGGACTCCACCGCAACCCGCTAGCACCGTCCCTCGTGGCGTCGCCAGCGGATGTTGCTATGTTCCGGCAGCGATGGCGAAGAGAGCGGTGAGGCGGGCTCGAGAGCCGCGGCCGGCGGCGCCGA
>JBGTMF010000233.1:0-10684 GCA_041743795.1 Thermodesulfobacteriota bacterium
CCGACCCGGCGGCGGTGGCGCAGCCCTTCCTCGACGCCGCGGCGGAGATCCTCGCCGCGGCCGAAGGTGTTATCCGCCGCCGCGAGTCGGCATATCGCTATCCCGCCGCGCAGGTTTCCGGCGGCGGACTCAGTCCAGAGACGGCGGTCGCCAACGGCACGACGTATGGCTATCGAGTGCACACCAAAACCCATCTGCTGACCTACTGGACGGTGCGGCAGACGCGCGCCGCGGACGTCGTCGCCGGTGAAGTGGAAGATCCCAACCGCGTTTCTCTGACACCGGTGTTCGCTGATGCCGGAGTACCCGTAGACATCTCCTGGCCTGATCTGCCGGCTCTGGCGGCGAGCATCGCGCTCGGCGATGGCACCGAGGTCGATCCCAGCGTCGCCCAGCACACCTACGCCGGCGAGGGTGTCTTCACCATTACCGGAACGCTGGAGATCGACGGGACGCCGATCGGCGTCAGCGGCGCGGTGGCGCGCACGGCGCGCCGTGCGGCGTCGGGGCTGGGCGGTCTGCTGCTCGATTTTCCCAGCGACCCGGTGGCCGTGGAGTTCATTCGCGGAGTCGCCCCGAGTTTCCATTTCGCAGCCGCGGACGACGCCCTCGCCGTCGCCACCGACGTCAGCGGAGCGGCGAGCTTCCACTTCTCGGACGTCGCGAGCACGGCGCTTTCGGCATCCGGCGGGGAGTTCGCGAGCGACCCGGTCGACATCCGCATGCAATTGGTCGGCCTGGTCGGCAACGACGGGACCCCGCGCTTCATCGGCCTCGGCAGCGTCCGCTTCTCCGGCGCTCTCGATGACGCGGGTTTCGGCGAATCCGTCGCGGTCGCCGGCACCATCGCCATCGGAGACATCGTCGACCTGCTGGTGGAGCTGGTCGGCTTCGACGAGCAGGGTGCCCGCGCCTTCCTCGCCGGCGTCTACCAGACGACCGTAGCCGAGTTGCCCGAAGACGCACCGTTTTCTGGTTCTCTCGCCCTGACCGGAGATTGACCCGTCTCATGACTGATTCGCAGCGATCCGCGCTCCCCCTGGAACACTTCGACGTAATCGTCGTCGGTGCTGGCATCTCCGGCATCGGTGCCGGCTATCACCTACAGGCGAACTGCCCTGACCGCACCTACGTCATCCTCGAAGGTCGCGAGCGGATCGGCGGGACCTGGGATCTCTTCCGCTATCCCGGTATCCGCTCCGATTCCGACATGTACACGCTGGGGTACTCGTTCAAGCCGTGGACCAACGCCAAAGCGATCGCCGACGCGCCGTCGATTCTCCAGTATCTAAACGAAACGGCGAGCGAGTACGGCATCGACCGTCACATTCGCTTCGGCCTGCAGGTGAAGGCGGCGTCGTGGTCGAGCGCGACCGCGCGCTGGACCGTCGAGGCACACCGCGCCGATGGCGAAGTGGTGCGACTGACCTGCGGCTTTCTTCATATGTGCAGCGGCTACTACAGCTACGAAGCCGGTTACACGCCCGACTTTGCCGGAACCGATCGCTTTAACGGGCGTATCGTCCACCCGCAGAAGTGGACCGAAGACATCGAATACGCCGGCAAGCGGGTGATCGTCATAGGCAGCGGCGCCACCGCGGTGACCCTGGTCCCGGAACTGGCCAAACAAGCGGCGCACGTCGTCATGCTGCAGCGCTCGCCTTCCTATGTCGTTTCGCGCCCCGCCGTCGATCGCATCGCCAACGCGCTGCGGCGTTGGCTGCCGGGTCGCCTCGCCTATGCTCTCACCCGCTGGAAGAACGTGCTGCTGTTCACGTTCTTCTACCAGCGGTCGCGCAGCAACCCGCGGCAGGTGAAGAGGTTCCTTCTCGCTCAGGTGCGCAAGGAATTGGGACCCGATTACGACATCGCGACGCACTTCAAGCCCCGCTACAATCCATGGGATCAGCGTATGTGCTTGGTGCCCGACGGCGACCTCTTCGCGTCGATTCGCGAGGGCCGCGCCTCGGTGGTAACCGATCACATCGAGACGTTCACCGAGAAGGGCATCCGTTTGCGCTCGGGTGCCGAGATCGAAGCCGACCTGATCGTCACGGCGACCGGGCTCGAGCTGGTGCCGCTGGCCAATCTCGCGATCGAAGTCGACGGCCGGCCGATCCGCATCTCCGAAACGGTGACGTACAAGGGGATGATGCTGAGCGGTGTTCCCAACATGGCCTCGTCGGTCGGCTATACCAACGCGTCGTGGACGCTCAAGTGCGATCTCACCTGCGAGTACATTTGCCGACTGCTGAACCATATGCGCGAACACGACTACGCCATCTGCACGCCGCAACTGCGCGACCCCTCGGTGCAGGCGCAGGCGTGGATCGATTTCTCCTCCGGTTACGTGCAGCGCTCGCTGCACAAGTTTCCCAAGCAGGGATCGAAGAGCCCGTGGCGACTGCACCAGAACTACCTGCTGGACAAAGTGAACCTCGGCTTTGGCAGCGTCGATGACGGGGCAATGGAGTTCCAGCGGCTGCCGCCACCGACTGCTGCCGTGGACGTCGCCGCTGCGATGAGGGTGTGAGAAGAGCGCATGAGCGATCCACTCGCGCGCTGTTTCTCCGAAGCGCGGATCAATGGGCTGACCTTGCGCAACCGGTTGATCAAAGCGGCGACCTTCGAGGGCAAGACACCCGGTGGTGTTCCGAGCGACGCTCTCACCCGACTGCACGTGCGAATCGGTGAAGGCGGGGTCGGTATGACGACCCTCGCTTATTGCGCGGCCGAAGCGGACGGGCGCTTGCACGAGAACATGATGCATATGCACGAGGGGATCCGGGCGCCGCTGCGGCACCTCATCGAGCAGGTCAAGGCGACCGGGGCCCGGGTCAGCGGCCAGCTCGGGCACTGCGGCAACTTCACCAAGAACAGCGACTTCCGCGGCAGACGTCCACTCGGTCCCTCGCGCGCCATCAACACCTTCGGGCTGACCGCGGGATTGCCGTTCGCCGGCGCGCTCACATTGGCGCAGATCGCCGAACGCGTAGCGGCCTTCGCCGCGGCGGCGCGCTTCATGCAGTCGGTCGGCTTCGACGCCATCGAAATCCATTTCGGCCACGGCTACGGGATCAGCCAGTTCATCAGCCCGCGCACCAACAAGCGGACGGACGAATACGGCGGCAGTCTCGCCAATCGCATGCGCTTCGGCCTCGAGGTTCTGGCCGCCGTGCGCGCCGCCGTCGGCGACCGCTTTCCGCTGCTGGGCAAGATCAGCATGAGCGATGGCGTGCGCGGTGGCGTGACCTGGGCCGAGAGCGTCGAGATCGCAGCGCTGCTCGACCAGGGCGGTCTCGACGTCATCGTCTGCAGCGGCGGCACCAGCAGTATGAATCCGATGTTGCTCTTCCGCGGCGACAGCCTGCTCGACGGCATGATCGAGCAGGAGACGAACCCGCTGATGCGTCTCGGCCTGAGGTTGGTCGGCCCCAAGCTGTTCCGCGACTACCCCTACGAGGAGTTGTACTTTCTCGAGCACGCGCTGCGGATCCGCGAGCGCGTCTCCTGCGGCGTCTGCTACATCGGCGGCGTCTGCACGAGCGAGAGTCTGCGCACCGCGATGCGCGCAGGCTTCGACTTCGTCCAGGTCGGCCGCGCGCTTCTCTACGACCCAGACCTGCCTCGCCACGCCGCTGCGAATCCAGAATACGTCAACGGCTGCACCCACTGTAACCGATGCGCGACCCTGATCGATGCCCCGGGCGGAATCGAATGCGTACTGCGCCCCGAAAACTTCGCCGCCGCCTGAGCGGTTGCCCGGGCGGCCGGGTAGATTCGCCGGCGAACGCAATGCAGGTCGACGGCGCCGCCGGAAGAGGGTAATCTCGCGACCATGCAGCAGCCCTTTCCCGCCGCAACCTCTTCGCGCGGCGCCTACATCCAGCCGAGAAAGTTCGAGTTCCGCGATTTGGAGTCGGTGCCGCAGTACTGGTTCGCCGAAAACCCGATCGTCAGTCATATCGAGAACGCGTTCTCGATCCTGATTCCCCCCGGTGAGCGTTTCTTCATTCGCGCCGTGCGCCACTACGAAAGCCGCGCCACGGATCCTGAGCTGGCGGAGTTGGTCCGCGCCTTCGTCCAGCAAGAGGGTCTGCACATGCGCGCGCACAATGAGTTCAATGCGTCCCTGAAGCGGTTCGGAGTCGATGTCGATCGCGAGACTGAATACGCTGAGCAGGTCTTCGCGTGGATCGAGTCCCGCGTGCCGAAGAAGATCCAACTCGGCATGACCGCCTTTCTCGAGCATATCACCGCGACCGGGGCCCACTCTTTGTTTACCGAGCCGCTGGTCGCCCAGTCGATGCATGCCGAAGCGCTGCGCTTCTGGCGTTGGCATGCCGTGGAAGAGCTCGAGCACAAAGCGGTCGCTTTTGACCTCTTGCAGGACGTCGGCGGCGGATACGCGACGCGCGTCGTTTCGGCGGTTGCCGCCCTGGTGCTGTTGGCGTGGCCATTCGACCGCATCGCGCGGCGCATGATCCGCAACGACCCGCGACGAATCACCCGCGAAGACACGCGCCGGGCGCGGGCGTTGCACCGCAAGGTCATCGGGCCGCAGATCCGCCTGATCGCGCAGTACTTCAAGCCGGGGTTCCATCCCAACGATTTCGACGATCGCAAGCACCTCGCCGATTGGTACGCGTCACCGGCTTGATCCTTGCGAGTCTCTGTGTTCGAACTCCGCAGGATTCGAGTTCGAGAGGAGCAGGACAATCGGAGACGGAACAGCCAGGGGGGCATCCGGGGCAGCTGCGCGAGGCGCGTGGCGAGTGGCGCTGCGCCGAACGCAGGCGCGGCGGAGCACGTCCGTGAGCCGCTGGACGAAGGCGCTGGTACTGATCGCTTGCGTCCCGTGGTTCGGCTGCAGTTGGAGCAGTTGCGGGGAACCGTCGCGCGCCCCGCGCCTGGTCGTCCTCGGCGTCGACGGACTCGACCACCGCATGTTGGACGCCATGGTGGCCGCCGGAGAGCTGCCCGCGTTCGCCGAACTCTACGAGCGCGGCAGTGTCGGTCGCGTCGACGTCCGCTCGGCGGGCATGCCGCCGCTGTCGCCGCGGGTGTGGACCAGTTTCGTCACCGGTTACCATCCGCGCGTCCACGGCATCAAAGCCTTCGTCTACAAGGCGCCTGACGGACGCAAGCGCCTGACCGGATCGCGCCAGCGCACCGCCGCGGCGATCTGGGACATCGCGGTACAGCGCGACCTATCGGTGGGAGTCGTCAACTGGTTCTGTAGTTATCCGGCCGAGCCGGTGCGGGGATTCGTCGTCTCGGATCGCCTCCTTCCGCTTCGCGTCGAGATGCTCGCCGAACACCGGGGCGCGGAGATTGAACACGACGCTGATCTGGCTGTCCATCCGCCGCAGCTGGGGGCGATCCTGAGTGAACTGATGCCCGTGGCCGAGCGCCCCGAGGGCGTGACGCTCGAGGATGCCGAGGCCTTCGACCGATTGATTTTCGAGGTCACGGCAAAGGCGCGTGAGCATATCGACGTCGACGTGTTGCTGGTCTATACGCGATCTCTCGACGACCTCTCACACCTTTATTGGAATACGCACGAACCGCTGCCGGGTGAACCGACTCCGACGCACGATGCCGTGGCGGACTACCTGCGCAGCTACGACCGAATGTTGGCGGCCTTCCTGCGCACGTTGTCGCCGCAGTCACACTTCGTCCTGCTGTCCGACCACGGCTTTGAGCGCCATGACGGATTCCCCCCCGGCCGCCACGTCTCGCCGGCGACGGCGGCGGGAGTCTTCATCGCCTCCGGCCCGCGCATTCGCCGCGGTGTCCGCATGGCGGACGCTGACGCCTTGGATGTTCTGCCGACCTTGCTGGAGATGGTGGGGATTCCAGCAGACGTAGAGATGCCCGGCAAGGTGCACGACGACGCGTTCCTCGAGGACGATCGGCAGTTTCTGGAACGCGTGCCGGCGTATGTCCGTCAGCCACCGTCGGTCTCCGGGCCGGACACCAGTGTCGCTGACGACGCAATTCGCGAACGCTTGCGCAACCTCGGTTACGAAGTCGACTGACGCCCGGCCAGGATGCCGGCTCTGGATCGCAGGGGTTGAATTTGCGATGCTCCCGAACGCGTTTTTCGGAGGTCCGAATGGGTGTTGCGAAGAGGAGCCGAGCTCTACCGGCCGGGGGGGTGGCGGCGGCGAAGAAACCCGCGGCGCGGCGGTCCCCTCCACCGCGGCGGGTGGATCCGGTCGAGGCGGAGATCATTCGCGGCGCCATGGAGACGGTCTGCTTCGAAATGGCGACGCACGTCAGCCTGACGGCGACGACGCCGATCCTCAATCAGTCGAACGAGCGCAACGCCACCATCCTCGATGCGCGCGGCGCGCTGGCCGCGCTAAGTGTGGGAATACCGCAGTTCATGCTCAGCTCGACGTTGCCCGTCCGCTTCGCGCTCGAATTCTTCGGCCCGGAAGGCCTGCACGATGGCGATGTCCTGGTCGGCAACGACCCGTACCACGGCGGCGGCCATCTGCCCGACTACAACATTTTCGCCCCTGTCTTTGCCGGCGGAGAGATGGTGCTCATCGCCTCGATCCAATGCCACCACGCCGACACCGGTGGCGGAATGCCGGGCGGCTACAACGTCGATGCGCTGGACATCTGGGCCGAGGGCGTGCGCTTCCCGGCGGTGAAGATCTTCGATCGCGGCGTCGAACGCGAGGACATCACCTACTTCATGCGCGTCAACAATCGCACGCCGACCTTCGTCGGGGACCTGCGCGCCCAGATTGGGGCGGCGCAGCTGGGAGTCGAGCGCCTCAAACAGGTGATCGAGCGGCACGGTGTCGCTGCCGTGCGTGGCGCGTCCGACTACATGATCGCGCACGCGGCGCGCCGTTTTCGCGAAGAGGTAGCCAAGTGGCCGGACGGCACCTACGAAGCGGACGCGTACGTCGACCAGGACCCCAAGGGCAACCTCGACATTCACATCCACTGCGCCGTGACGGTCGACGGCGACCGGTTGAAGGTCGACTTCACTGGTTCAGACGAGCGCGAGAACCTGCAGGCGTATTCTACCTACGGCAACACGCGCGGCTACGTGGTGGCACAGATCGCCAGTATGATGGATCCTTCGATTCCGAAGAACGAGGGCTTCTTCGATTCAATCGATCTCGTGGTGCCGGCGGGCTGCTGCCTCAATCCACCGCCGAACAAGTCGGTTGCCGCCGGCACGCACCACCCGGGCACCGAGGTCGGCGAGGCAATTGCGCTGGCGCTGGCTCAGGTGATCCCCGAGCGCTGTTGCCCGCAAATATACAAGATGGGGATGCCGACGGTGATCTTCGGCAAACACCCAGAGACTGGGCAGCTCTTCATCGACCATTCGGTGGATACGTTCGGCGCCTATTGTGGCGCCGTGCACGGCCAGGATGGTTGGGGCGCGATGAACGTCAGCTTCGGCAATCTGATCCGCGCCACCGGCGAGATCAACGAGAGTATCTTCCCAGTGCGGCACATGGCGCGCGACTACGCTACCGACACCGGCGGCCCCGGGCGCTGGCGCGGCTGTCCCGGCACCTTGTACGAAAAGCAGATCCTGGCGCCGTCGCAGATCTATACCTTCGTCGTCGGTCGCAAGTACCCGATGCCGGGAATTGCCGGCGGGATGAACGGCGCACCGAACCAATTGCTCTTGCGCACCGGCGGCGAGCACCAGCGCGAGGTGGAGACGACGGCGTTCTACGTCGACCACCTGGCGGGTGAGGGCTACGCCTACCGCTACGGCGGCGGCGGCGGCTGGGGCGACCCACTGGAGCGCGATCCCCAGGCCGTGCTCGACGACGTTCTCGACGAGTACGTTTCGCTCGAAGCAGCGGCGCGGGACTACGGAGTGGTGCTGCGGGGTTCGCTCGAGGCGCTCGACCTGGAGATCGACGTAGACGCCAGTCGAAGACGCCGAGACGAGATTCGCGCGGCGCGCGCTCCGTCGGTTTGAGCGAAGCCGCTCATGTACCGAATCGGAATCGACGTCGGCGGAACCTTCACCGATCTGGTGCTGGTGCGGCAGGACGGCTCGATCGTGCTCGAAAAGAGTCCGACGACACCGGAAGATCAGTCGATCGGTGTCGTGCGCGGCATCGAGCAGTTGGCGGCGCGCGAGGGGCTGACGGCCGGCGCTTTGTTGGCGCGGACGCAGAGCATCGTCCACGGTACGACCACTGCCGACAACACGATGATCGAGATGAGTGGCGCGGTGACCGGGCTGATCACGACCCGGGGCCATCGCGACGAGATCGAGTTGCGCCGCGGCTACAAGGAGGACATTTGGGATCCGGCCCTGCCGCCGCCACCGCCGATCGCACCGCGCCGGCGGCGGATCGGCGTCGCGGAGCGACTCGGCTTCCGCGGCGAGGTGGTGATTCCCCTCGACGAAGAGGATGTGCGCGGCGCGCTGCGTCGTCTCGCCATGCAGGGCGTCGAATCGCTTGCGGTGGTGTTCATGTTTTCGTTCGTCAATCCGGCGCACGAACGGCGCGTGCGCGAGATCGCCGCCGAGGAATACCCGGACTTGCCGGTTTCCCTGTCGCACGAGGTGATGCCGTCGGCGCCGGAGTTCGAACGCACCAGCACCACCCTGGTCAACGCCTTCGTCGGTCCCCGCATCGATCGCTATCTGTCGCGACTCGTCGATCGACTGCGCGCCGCGGGTTTCAATCGCGAGCTACTCGTCATGCAGTCCAACGGCGGCATCATGACGCCGGAGTACATCCGCCGACGTCCGGTGACGGTCCTTTGCTCGGGTCCGACCGGCGGTGTGATCGCTGCTTGCGCCGTCGCGGAGAAAGCGAAGAAGCGCGACTTCATCTGTGCCGACATGGGGGGCACGAGCTACGACGTCTGCCTGATCCGCGACGGCCGCCCGGAGATCAAGTCCGGTTGGAACTGGCACCATCGCTACGTCATCGGGTTGCCGATGGTGGATATCCACTCTATCGGTGCCGGCGGTGGTTCGATCGCCTCGGTCGTCTCCGGGGCACTGCAGGTCGGGCCGCGCAGTGCCGGCGCGGTTCCCGGCCCCATCTGTTACGGTCGCGGGGGTACGGAGGTCACGGTTACGGACGCCAACCTCGCCCTCGGCTACCTCAACCCCGACGACTTCTGCGCTGGTACGATGAAGCTCGGCGTTGCCGCCGCGCGCGAGGCAATCCGTCAACAGATCGCCGAGCCGCTGCGGCTGGGCGCGGCCGAGGCGGCCTTCGGCGTCTACCGCTTGGTGAATGCCAACATGGCGAACGCAATCCGCCGCGTAGCCGCGCAGCGCGGTGTCGATCCGAGACGCCTGACGCTGGTGGCATACGGCGGCAACGGCCCCGTGCATGCGACGGCGCAGGCCGCCGAACTCGGCATCGGCGAGGTCTTGGTGCCGAAGACGGCGCCGACCTTCTCCGCCTTGGGGCTGCAATTCTCCGATCACGTGGTCGACGAGGTGCGTGCCTACATCGCCCGCGCCGACCAGATCGACATCGTCCGCGCCAACTCGCTGTTCGATGAAATGACGAGGGCCGCCGGCGCCGTCCTGAGGCGGCGCAAGGGCGATCATCAAGCGCTGCGCCACGAGCGCTATCTGAACCTGTGCTACCCCGGGCAGACCTTCGACATGCCGGTGCGGTTGACGACCGACGGGCGGATCACCGCCGCGGCGATCGCCGCCACCGTCGAGCGATTTCATCAGCAGCACGAGGAGCTGCACACGTACGCTTCGCGCGACGAGCTGCCGATCCTGCGCAGCTTGCGACTGACCAGCATCGGCGTCACCGAGAAGCCGAACCTTCCGACCATCGGGCGCTCGTCGGCGCCGGCACCGCGCAAGGACAAGCGGCGGGCGTACTTCGACGGGAGATGGACCGACGTGGAGGTGTGCGACGGCGCGCGCATGAAGGTCGGGCAGTCCGTCCGTGGGCCGTCGATCATCGAGGAGCCGTTCACGACGATCGTCCTCGGGCGTGGGCAGGTGGCGTCGCTCGATCGCTGGGGCAACTACCGCATCGTCATTGGGACGAAACATACCCGCTGAGTGGACGGCGTTTCTCGCTCTGAACATGGGTCGGAAAACTCGTTTCGCGGTCGCCCTGCTAGCGCTGGCCGTCGCCGTGGCATTGTGGCCGACCGGCGTCGAGCTGCCGAGCCCGGTGGAAAGCCGCATAGAGCTGCTGGCCAGCGACATCTACGACGCGGCCGAGTGGGTCAAGCGGCTGCCCTACGAAGTCGCGGTTCCGATCCTGGCGCGGTCGAAGATTCGCCAATACGTCGACGACCTCGACCTGACGCCGGACGTGCGCGAGCGAATCAACACGCGGCTCGACTCGCGGGGTTTCGTCGACGAGATCGTACCCTTCGTCCTCGCCCTGCGAGACGTCTACTCGGAATCGGTGGATTGGGCGCCGGACTCGTTCGATACATGGCTGCGTGGCGCCTTCAGCGGCGGCGAACGGATCGCTGGCTTCGAGCATTCGATGTTCGCCTGGGACGGCGCCGCCGCCGCCGAGGATCCACCGCTTGGCCTCGATGACGAGATTACCGCACGCCTCGTCGCCTTCTACGATGCGCTCTATCTGCAGGAAACCGATGCGGCGGCTGGGCTCGAGGATCAGTTGGCCTGCGCGCGGCGCGATAGCGACCGCGCGCGTGCACCGGCCGCCGAGCGGGTGCA
>JBGTMF010000234.1:0-8425 GCA_041743795.1 Thermodesulfobacteriota bacterium
GCCACGCGCCGCTCAATCGGCCTGCGGTGAAAGCGAAGTGCCTCGACGCGGGCATGGATCGCGTCGGGCGGGTCCGCGCGCCCTTCCAGGCGGGCGACAGCGTGCTTCAGGGCGCCAAAGCCTGCGAGACGCTTCGCGCACTCGCTGCAATCTGCCAGGTGCGCTTCCAGTTCGACGCGTTCGCTCGCGGCCAGCTCACCGTCGAGATGAGCCGAATGCGCTTCGATGAGATCGGTGCAGTTCATGGCCTCCCTCGCCGCCTATCTTGATGGCCGCTCGCGACCAAAAGGTTCGACAGAAAGACGCGCCCGCGCGCGATGCGCGACCGCACGGTGCCGATCGGGGCGCCGACGATCTCGCTGATCTCCTCGTAGCGGAATCCCCATAGGTCGCAGAGCAACACGACCTGCCGCTGCTCCTCGGGCAGGCGATTCAGGGCGTCTTCGAGATCTCTCGCCGACATGCGCTCGACCGTATCGGGAGAAACCACCTCGTCGCTGGCGAAGGAGTGGCTGCTGTCGACCAGGTGCATCTCCGGACGGGCGGCCGACGCCCGGATGCCATCGATGTGCAGATTGCGCGCGATGCGAAAGAGCCAAGCGCGACACCGTGCCGACTCGCGCAGATCGCGCTGGGCTCGGAAGGCCCGTTCATACGTTCCCTGAACCAAGTCGTCCGCCTCCCAGTCGCTGCGGGTTAGACTCCGCGCATACGCCGTCACCTCGCCAAGGTAGGAGAGAACCAGGTTGGAGAATTCATCGGAGGAGAGGCGCGGCATTCACAGGGTATGACGGTCCCGCTCCTCGGAAAGTTCCCGGCGAAGTAAGCTTCGAACCGTTCGCGTGTTATCTCCTGTCAATTCTCGACCCGAAATCTCGAACCCGCGGGCTCGGACACGCAGCCGCATTCATCGCCGGCGGGCACCTGCCACCTGGGCCAGCTGTTCCAGACCGACGCCGCGACGAGCAGCGCGGTGCTGGCGTAGACGGCGGCGTTGATCTCCAGGGCGAATTTGCCGAGCAGAATCCCGGCGCTCGCGACGACTCCGACCACGAGTGGCCCAAAGCCGCGGCGCAGCCGCGCGCGGTAGCCGAGACCGGCGAGCGCGACGAGCAGCGCCCCAGCCGTGAGCGCGAGCAACCACGACGATTCCATGATGAAAGGCGCGCCGAGCGAACTCAGGACGCCGGCATACGCCGGCCAACACGATGGACAGCTCACGACGGGCAGGAGCGAGAGCAACGCGCCCGGGACCACTGCGAAGGTCGCGGCGTTGCCGGAAGAGGGCGGTGGCGATGTTGCGCGTAGCGCGGCGACGATTGCATCGAGGGGCGGTGCGCCGCGGACATCGTCGCCGACGTAGATGCGACACGAGGAGCCGTCCCCGGGAGACGCACCGGTAACGTCCTTGCCGTCGACGAGGACAGTCGGCGAGCCGTACCCTCGCGCATGGGCCGGGACGCTTTCGAGCGTTACGTCGATCTCTGTCCACTCGGCGGGCGCACCGACGGCGGCGAAAGCGCGGCGTAGCTGCGCGCGCGCTGCGGGAACGTTCGGACAGTCGGGGAAGTGGAGCAGCTCAACGGTCGCCATCGGGATCTCGTCGTACTTGGGCGCTACGACCGACTCCAGGCCATCCAGCGCTCGAATAGCCGCTTGACCGTCGGGGTCAGCTTGGTCCGATTGTACTGATCGCCGGTCTTGCGGATTGCCTCTCCCTGCGTCGGGTATGGGTGGATGGTCGACGCGATCGCGCCGAGGCCGATCTTGTTCGTCATGGCCAGAGAGACGGTGCCGATCAGGTCGCCGGCGTTGGCGGCGACGATGGTGGCGCCGACGATGTGATCGGTGCCCTTGGCGACGTGGATGCGAACGAGTCCGTCTTCTTCGCCGTCGAGAACGGCGCGATCGACATCCTCGAGCCGTTGCGTATAGGAGTCGATCTCGATCCCTTGCGCGCTGGCCTCGGCGGGATAGAGGCCGACGTGAGCCAACTCCGGTGAGGTGTAGGTGCACCAGGGAATCGTCAGGGCGCTCGCCTTCTTGCGGCCGAAAAACAGCGCGTTCTGGATGACGATGCGGGCCATGAAGTCGGCGGCGTGTGTGAACTGGAACCGCGAACAGATGTCTCCGGCGGCGAAGATCCGCTTGTTCGAGGTGCGCAGCCGGTCGTCGACGAGAACGCCCTTCTTCGGGTCGTAGGTCACCCCGGCGGCCTCGAGCCCGAGGCCATCGACGTTGGGAGCTCGCCCGACCGAAACGAGGAGCTGGTCGACGACGATGTCGTACGCCGCTCCGTGCGACTCGACCTTCATGTGGATGCCGTCGTCGGCCTTTTCGATGCGCAGGTCCTTGCCGCAGCATCGCAACGTCACGCCGTCGCGCTCGAGAGCGGCAAGCACGATCTCCGCCGCGTCCGGCTCCTCGCGCGGCAATACGCCGTGCATGGCTTCGATCAGTTGCACCTCGCTGCCTAAGCGGGCGAAGGCCTGGGCCATCTCGCAGCCGATCGGCCCGGCGCCGATGACGCCGAGTCGCTTCGGCAGCTCGGTGAGCGAGAACACGGTCTCGTTGGTCAGATACGGAACGCCATGGAGTCCGGGAATCGGCGGTGCGGCCGCGCGCGCCCCCGTGGCGACGACGGCGCGGTGAAAGCGCAGCTCGCGGTCTCCGACCTGCAGGCGATCGGGGCCGGTGAAGACTGCTTGGCCGATGAAGACGTCGACACCCAGGCCGCGAAAGCGTGCGACCGAGTCGGCGGCGCTGATATCGGCGCGCAACCGTCGCATCCTTTCCATGGCAGCCGCGAAGTCCACCGACGTACGTTCGCCGCCGATCACGCCGAACTCGGCGCTGTTGCGCGCGGCGGAAGCGACCCGGGCCGCGCTGATGATTCCCTTCGAGGGAACGCAGCCGACGTTGAGGCAATCGCCGCCCATCAGTTCGCGTTCGACAATGGCGACACGCGCCCCAAGGCCGGCCGCGCCGGCCGCCGATACCAGACCCGCGGCACCGGCTCCGATTGCGACGAGGTTGTAACGCCCGTCGGGCGTCGGGTTCACCCACCCGGAGGGGCGAACGTTGGCCACGAGACGCGCGTTGTGTCCGCCGTAAGGCTCGAGGGCGGCAATCTTGCGATCGTTCATCTACTACTCCTGATTCACGACTGGTTGGGCGCGGAGGCGCTCCGCGCGCCCGCCTACTTCTCGCCGCGGGGGGAGGTGCGGGTTCGAAGCCGACAGTGCGCGCGGATGCCACCCCGCAGGGAGGCACTTCTGAAGGCCGGGCATAGCGTTGGCCCGTGGTCTCAGCTTTCGATGCTCTCTGGCGACAGGTGTTGCACGGGGTCGCGGGTTCGCCGCGCTTCTCCTGGTGCGGAAGTTTCGGCGGCACGACGTTATCGTCGAGCCGATCAGCCGAGCAAGGTGGCAGCCACGGCTGCCAATACGGCGGCAACGGGCAGCGTTACGACCCAGGCGAGCAGGATCCGACCGATCGGCCCCCAGCGAGCCTGCCCGCTGACGAGGCCGATGCCGAACAGTGCGCCGCACGTGACGTGGGTCGTCGAGACGGGCACGCCCAGACGACTGGCAAACAGGACGAGCATCGCCGCTGTGAGGTTGCCGGTAAATGCTTGGCCGGTGTTCATCGCCGTGATTCTGTGGCTCATCGTTTCGGCAACCCGGCGAGCGCTGAGTAGCCCGCCCATCGCGATCGCCGCGCCGGCGATGACCACGGAATGGCCCGGAGCTAGCAGCGGCGCGGTGAGCAGGAGAGCGGCGATCTTCGGCGTGTCGTTTGCCCCTCGCGCAAAACTGACCGCTGCCGCGGAGAGGATATGTAGATGATTCAACAGCGCCGCCGCATCGATTCCGAAGACGCTCCCGCGAAAGTGTGCGGCGCATTCTTCGCGGGGTGCGACCATCGCTGAGAACGCCGCGGATGCAGTTGTGGCACCGACCCCTGCAGGAATCGGCAATACCTCCAACCCGATGCAGGCGCAGCTGGACTGCTCGACTCCGAGGAGGTTCCGGATCCGGCGAAATGCCGGGTACTGACCGCTTGCAAGTAGGGACGCAATCAACGGGCTGCCGAGCAGGGGGAGGACGAAGATTTCTCCAAGTCGGACGAGGTTGATCTCCGAACCGGCGCGAGCGATCCCAGCTCCGACCAGCGCGCCGACCAGTGCGTGCGTCGTCGAGACGGGGAATCCGACGCGCGTCGCCATCAGTACAGTGAGCGCCGCGCCCAGCCCAACCGCGGCAAGAAACGCAGGCTCGACCGTGAGTGCGTCTGGGACGAGCCCCTTGCCGCTGAAGCTGTGCAGCAGCGTCGAGCCGAGGGCGAGAGCCGACATCGAGCCCGCCATCGTCGCAATCGTGGCGAGGGCCAGCGCGCGGCGGTATCCCATCACGCCACTCCCGTAGAGTGTTGCGACGCCTTTGAAGTTGTCGTTGGCGCCATTCGAGTAGCCGAGCAGGAGGACGGCCAGAACGAGCATCCAAATCATCGTTGGAGCCTGGAACGACCGGCCGCGGGGCGTGTCATTCGATTCCTCGAATCTGTGTTGCCGCGATTCTCGGACGGGACCTTCGGGTGATCGCGCCGATCGACATCCAGCGCGCGAACCATCGTGACACTTGTTCTGGCCGCGCGCGCGGGCCCAATTCTTCGAGGACCTGACCGAGGGTGTGCCTCGTCTGTAGGCCGATCACGGCATGTGCCTCGCCGGCCGACAGCGTGTCGCACTGCACGACGAAACCTGCGCGGCGTACGAGCGCGTAGCTTCGTCGGGCGGTGAATCGGATTGGTTTGGCATCGGTGCGTTGTGCCGCGAGCCAGATGCGGCGGATGGGCCACCGCGACGCAACGACGGCGAGCCAGGGCTGAAAGCGCAGAACCACGTGTTCCCACTGATCGGGAGTCCACCGCGCCACCGCCGCGGGATCGATGGGCTCGGCCTGCGGTGCGTGAAAGGCTCGGGCCATGTGCCATTCCAACTCGGCGAGGTCGGGTAGGAACGGAAACCGTACAGCCAGAGAATCGGATTGGAGAAACCGCGACAGGTAGCGGCCGGCGTCGTTCAGATTGAAAGACCGCAGGGGCACCCGGCGACTGTATCGTTCGGCGAGTTCTGTGAACGGGTACGCTCCGACGACGCGAGCTGTGGCCGGAAAGCTCTCTTCGAGAGCTTCTCGAACGCGCGCTGGGTAGCCGTCGGTGTACACGGCCAGGCGAGCGACCGCTGACCGCCGATCCGCTGGCTGTATCCAACTGCACGGGCCAGCAGGGTCGTCGAGGTCAGGCTGCTGCCGGTCCGGGTTCCGGATCAGAGACGACATCCATCGCTGCAGCTCTCCCAACGTAGGTGCTTGTCCGGTCATGAGTCCTCTCGGCGATCGTACGGGCCCGCTCCGCCTCTCGGTGCAAGCGAGCGAAGGTCGGGATCTCCGCGTCCCACTCGATCAGCGTCGAGACGGGCCCGAAGCGTTCGACCGCATGTGCGTAGAGGCGCCAGACGGAATCGCAGACCGGCGCGCTGTGGGTGTCGAACAAGTAGCCGCCCATGTCGGTGTGACCGGCGAGGTGGAACTGTCCGATCCGGTTTCGCGGCAGTCCGTTGATGTAGGCGAGAGGCCCGAAGCCGTGATTCACGGCGCTCACGTAGACGTTGTTGATGTCCAACAGGATGCCGCAGTCCGCCGAGTCGGCGACTTCCGCCAGAAACTCCCACTCCGACATCGCTGAATGGCGGAACGCGATATACGTCGACGGGTTTTCGAGAAGTATCTGTCGCCCGAGTGCGTCCTGCACCGCGCGCACTCGCGCCACGACATGAGCCAGAGCTTCCTCGGTGTATGGAAGTGGAAGGAGGTCGTAGAGTTTATCGCCGCTAACTCCCGTCCAACACAGGTGGTCGGTGATCAGTGACGGTTCGATGCGGTCGGCGAGCGCCCGCAGTCTGCGCAGGTACGCTTTGTCCAGGGGATCCACCGAGCCGATCGACAAGCCCACGCCGTGCAGCGCGAGCGGATAGTCGCGCCGCACCTGCTCGAGCACCCACAAGGGGCGACCTCGGGTGTCGATGTAGTTCTCGGTGATCGCCTCGAACCAGTCCACCCGGGGACGTCCTTCGAGGACGTCCCCGTAGTGTTCTGCTCGCAGGCCAACCCCGAAACCGAGATTGGGGAATGATCTCATCTTTGATTTCGAGAAGGGCGGCCGTCTTTACTCCGCCTTCTCGGTGAGCCGGCCGCCCTTCTCGACGCAGTCGTCCTTGCTCATCTCCAGGTAGCCCTGCCCCTTGCAGGCGTTCTTGCCGGCGCACGAGTGGCCCTTGCCGCCGCAGGCGCCCTGGCCCTTGCAGGCGTTGACGCCGTAACACTTGACGTTTCCCTCTTCCGCGGCGCTGCTGGTCGTAACGACCGGTCCGGCCGAGAGAATGCCTGCGACGGCTGCGGCCAGCAGCATTCGGGACGTGTTTGATCGCTTCTGCATGACTTCCTCCTGTGTTTGTCGGCTCGATTGCCGTGTTTCGCGACTCCGATGCCTCCGACCATTCGAAGGTCCTCGATCGCAATCGTTTCTCGGTGACGATTCGTGCGGTGCGGGTGGGGCTATTCTTTCAACGTGCCTTCCACCTCGATGGTGATCTCGACTTCCTCGCCGACGAGAACACCGCCGGTTTCGAGTGTCTCGTTCCACGTCAGGCCGAAGTCCTTGCGATTCAGAACCGTCGTGCCACTGAATCCCGCACGTCGATTTCCCCAGGGGTCTGTCGCCTCGCCCGCGTAGGTGACGTCGAGAACGACCGGTTTGGTGACGCCGTGCATCGTGAGGGTACCGTGCAGCTGTCCGCTCTTTCCGCCGGCGCCCGACATGTCGATCTTGGTGGAGGCGAACTCGATCTTCGGGAACTTCTCGACATCGAAGAACCGCGCGGAGCGCAGATCTTTGTCGCGCTCCGCGACATTCGTGTCGACGCTCGCGGCGTCGATGGCTCCCGAGACCTTCGCCTCGTTCGGACGGCTCGGGTCGAACGTGATCGTCCCTTCGAACTTGGTGAATCTCCCGCGGACCTTGGTGACTAGATGGCGAACGGAGAAGTTCACGCTGGAATGCTCGACGTCGACCACGTAGGTGGCCGGGGTCGCATGCGCCGGCAAGACCGCGACGGCCGGGAACGCCAGCACCGAGGCGCCGAGGGATCGAATCAAGTTGGTCATGCTGCTCCTCTTCGGTTGAAGGTGGTCGCCTGATGCTCACTCTGCGAGACGGTCGCGCCTGCGCGTACGGAGCCGAAGGTCGATCGTTTCCCGCTCTGATGCACGGCGCGGGGAATGCGTTGCACGGCTCGGTGTTCGTTTTTCGAGCCGAGCGGAATTCCGAGCCGCCACCGTATCCCCAGATGCTGCTGTCCTCGGGATTTGGAACGATGACACCGTCCAGCATCTCGAGAAGGTTACCTGCACCCGACTGGCTGCAACGCCCAAGTTGCTTGTCGGCCATTGTGGGCGACGAGATGGACGACCCTCTCGACGAGATCCGGAGCCCGGAGATCCTGGTGCCCTACGCCGTCGATCTCGTCGATCGAGACTTTATCGCTTTACTGCGCAACAGGACGAAAGAGCCCTTGGTGGCCCCGCACGGGTAAGCTGGGTCGGTCTCTAAGCCGATCGCGCGGAGATCGGTCTCGACTTCGTCGACGTCATAAGAAGCGATAGACATCCCGAGGAAAGTCGCCGGTCGCCGGATGGGCAGCTGAGCGGAAGACGAGCGACAGAACGCCGCCTGTTACGTCAAATCTCCCGCATGTGTGGACTATCCGCAGCGGCGCCGCATCGACGCGCCTTTGAGGAAGCGACCGCCACACTCCAACCATTGCAGCTTTGGGTGATCCAGTCCCCGATGGGGGCGCCTCGCGAATGTCGCGGCGCAGATCGCTGAAAGCTGATGTCATTGACAACACCGCCCGGAGCCATCCAGATTCCGGTTCTCGGCTACAGCATCCACCCGCCGTTCATGGGCCACATCAACGACCGCCACCCGCGCCGCACCCTCGGCGGCGACTAGCGGCGACAGGAGCAGAAAATGACCGAGCTGATGGTCGCCGCGACGGCGCTCAACGACCCACGCGAGTGGAAGCTATTGATGCTCGATGCCGCGTCCCGCGGACCGACGGCAATCGACGAAGCCACCGGGATGGTCTACGTGCTGCGCCACCGCGATTTCGAGCGCCTGCTGAACGAGCCGCGGGTGCACGGCGTCGGGCTGTCTTTCTTCGACGTGATGGGCATCAGGGGGCCTCTGCGCGACTGGTACGGCGCGCTGATGTTCACCAACGACGGCGCCCGCCACGACCGGCTGCGGCGTCTGGTCAGTAAGGCGTTTAACGCCGCGCGCCGTCGAACGGCTGCGGCCGCTC
>JBGTMF010000235.1:0-3525 GCA_041743795.1 Thermodesulfobacteriota bacterium
GCCGACGGTCTCGATGACCTTCAGCGCGGTCGGTCGATCGACGCTGGCGGCGGCGACATCCACCGCTCGCACGGCAAATCCGTCCATCGCCGAATTGCGAAACGGGGGCACATCGCGCGCCGACCGAATCTCCTCGGCGACGACGCGCCCGCGGGCGGCCGCAAGAGCGACCATCTCGCCCTCCAGCGCCGGTAGCTGCTGCAGAACCCTGCGCAACGCCTCGCCGACTTCGATCATCCCGGCCAATCTGGGAACAAGATCGAGACGCTGTCAACGAGGTGGCGTTCCCCACGTGAAAGCCATGTGGTAGCGTCGCCGCGAAAGGCACGGCCCCCGAATGGCGAAGTCCGCTCCCTCCCCGCGCGCCTCCAACCAACCGCGATCGACTCTGTGGGAGAACGTTCTCCGCCACTTCAAAGACGCGGTGATCGTCCTCGGCCGGGATTCACGGGTGGTGTTCTTCAATCACGCCGCCGAGGAACTGACGCGAACCGCTCGCGCAAAGGTTCTCGGTCGTCCCATCGGAACGGCCTTCCCCCGCGCGCCTTTCCTGGCGGAAATGGTCGATCGTGCGCAAACGACGCGGCAGAGCGAAACCCGCAGCGACGAAAAGTTGGACGCCTTCAAAAAGGTGTTGCCGGTGCGCATCACTTGCTCTCCCCTTTGGGATGAGACCGGAGAGATCGACGGATCCGCTCTGGTGATCCAGGATCTAAGCTATCAGCACGCCCTCGAGGAGACGGCCCGGCGCAACGAGAATCTGGCCCGTCTCGGCACCCTGGTCGCCGGCCTCGCCCACGAGGTCCGCAACCCCCTGGCCGGCATCAAGGGAGCGGCACAATTGCTGGCACAGCGCGTCCCCGGCGACAGCACGATCAAAGAGTACACCGACGTCATCTCGAACGAGACCGATCGCCTCAGCGCCCTGGTCGGTGATCTCCTGCGCCTCGGCGCGCCGCCGAAGCCGAAGCTCGCCCGCGTCAACGTCCACGAGGTTTTGCAGCGGGCACTGACCGTGCTCGGACCGGAAATCGAACAGAGCGGGCTGTCGATCCGTTGCGAGTTCGATCCGAGTCTGCCCGACACCATGGCCGACTTCGATCAGCTGCAGCAGGTGTTCCTCAACCTTCTGAAGAACGCCATCGATGCGCTGGCCGGCCGCGACGCACCCGCACCCCAGTTGAGTATCCACACCAAGATGGAAACCGACTATCACATTCTGCGTGCTAAACTCGGCTCGCAGAGCTACCTGCGCGTCGAGATCAACGACCATGGTTCCGGCATCGATCCGGAGATCCTGGCGCACATCTTCGAACCGTTCTATACGACCAAACTTCGCGGAACCGGGCTCGGGCTGGCAATCGCCCAACGTATCGTCTCGGACCACCAAGGAATGTTGCGCGCGTTTCCCGGAGAACCGCACGGGACGAAAATGTGGATCAGCCTGCCGATTGAGAAAGCAACCTCGTGATGGAAGCGGAAAAGGCCACCATACTCGTCGCCGATGATGAGACGTCCGTCCGCTGGGTTCTCGCCAAGGCGCTGGAGGAATCGGGCTATCGCGTCGTTCAGGCGGAGTCCGGCACAGAGGCGCTGGGCTGCCTGACGGCGCAGCGGATCGACATGGCCTTCGTCGATCTGCGCATGCCCGGTCACGATGGAATCGAGGTCTTGAAAGAGGCCCGGGCCGCCTCCGTGACAGCGCCGATCGTCATCGTGACGGCGCAGAACACCATGGACAACGCCATCGAGGCGATGAAGCAGGGGGCGTTCGATTACATCACCAAGCCGTTCAACATCGACGAGGTCCGCGCCCTCGCGGCGCGCGCTCTCGAAATGGCTCGCATGTCGCGCGAACTGCATCGGCTGCAAAGCGAAACCCGCAAACAGTACGAACCCGGAGTGGCCATCATTGGCCGTGCTCCAGCCATGCAGGACATCTACAAGACGATCGGCCGCGTCGCCAACACCGAGGCGACCGTCCTCATCCAAGGCGAGAGCGGTACCGGCAAGGACCTCATCGCCAAGGTGTTGCACTATCACTCTTCCCGTTGGTCGAATCCGTTCGTCGCCTTGAACTGCTCCGCCATTCCGCGCGAACTATTGGAGAGCGAGTTGTTCGGCTACGAGCGCGGTGCCTTCACCGGAGCGATGGAACAGCGTGCCGGCAAATTCGAGCAGGCCGCCGGCGGGACGCTTCTGCTCGACGAGATCGGCGACATGCCTCTCGAATTGCAAGCGAAGCTTCTGCGGGTCCTGCAGGAACGAGAGGTGACCCGCCTCGGCGGCAGCCAGGTAATTCCCGTCACCTGCCGCGTCCTCGCCGCGACCAACCAACCCCTGGACCGCGCGGTGCAACAAGGTCGCTTCCGGGAAGACCTCTACTTTCGCCTCAATGTCGTGCCGATTCGCGTCCCCCCACTGCGCGATCGCCGCGGCGACATCCCGGATCTGATCGACTTCTTCCTCGACAAGATCCAAGCGGAGATGGGCACCCGCGTGACTGGTATCTCGGCCGAGGCGCGCAGGCGACTGGCGGCGCACGACTGGCCCGGAAACGTTCGCGAGCTGGAGAACACTCTGATCCGCTCCGTGGTTCTCGCCGCGGGATCGACGTTGATGCCGCAGGACCTGGCTCTCACCTCGGAGCCTTCGACAGCGATGCCGAACGGCGACGGCAGCTTGGAGGATCTCATCCGCCACAAGCTCGCCGCCATTCTCCAACGATCCGACCCGGCATCAGAGGGCAATCTCTATGCCGTGGTGCTCGAACAGTTGGAGCGTCCCCTCATCGAACTGACGCTGGAGAAGACGGGCGGCAACCAACTGCAAGCGGCGGCTCTGCTCGGAATCAACCGCAACACCTTGCGCAAGAAGCTGTCGGCGCTCGGCGTCGCGACGCGTCGCGCAGCGAACGGCGGCAGCGACGTCTGAACGACCGGGAGACGATGGCGTTCCGCTTCTCCTGCCCGCTCTACCCGATCGTCGACGACAGCGTTGCGACACGCTCTCCACTGCTCCTCGCCGAGCAGATTCTCGGCAGCGGCATTCCCCTTCTCCAACTGCGCCTCAAGCACGCATCGACGCGCTCGTTCGTCGAGATCGCCCGGGCGTTGCGAAAACTCTGCTCGCAACACGGCGCCACGCTGATCGTAAACGATCGCTGCGATATCGCCAGGCTCGTCGCCGCCGACGGGGTTCACCTAGGACAGGACGACCTCGCCCCCGCGCAGGCCAGAGCCATCCTCGGACCGGCCGCGATCATCGGCTACTCGACCCACAATCGCTCGCAACTGGCACGGGCGAGCGCCGATGAGTCGATCGACTACCTCGCCTACGGCCCGATCTTCGCGACGGCGAGCAAGCAGAATCCCGACCCGGTGACCGGTCTCCAAGCGCTGCGAGAAGCAGTGGCCGCCAGCTCGCGCCCGTTGGTAGCGATCGGCGGAATCGGTCCGGCAAACGTCGCGGATGTGATCGAGAGCGGCGCCGCCGCGGCGGCGGTCATCGGAGCGATCGCCGCGG
>JBGTMF010000236.1:0-18448 GCA_041743795.1 Thermodesulfobacteriota bacterium
GAGCCGATGAGCGAGCGCGCGCTGCCCGCCGCCGGCAACAAGTCGAAATTCGCCCACGGTACGATGAGCGCGATGGCGAACAGCGCCGCGGCCAGCTGGCGGCGCTTCTTCTCGCCCGCAATCAGCGTCGCAAACAGATAGATGGCGCCACCGAGACCCGCGTAAACGAAGAAAAGGGTGGCACGGAGACCGAGCCCGGGAATTGTCAGGCCCGAAACCCGCAGTCGCCATATCTCCAGGCCTTCACCGACCAAGCCACAGATGACGGCAAACAGAATGATCAGCATGTCGCTTCCACGCGGCGCCCCAGCCGCCCGGCCACGTAGCCCCCTCGCGATGCACCCGCGCCATCTACCGGAACAATCAGGAGCCGATAGCCACCTACGGGCCGACCGCGCAACGGGCGACGACAGCGAGCCGCGGATTCTAGTGCGACTCTTTCACTGTGCCGATGACTGGAATACCCAGGTAACGCTCCACCTCACGCTCGAATCGCAGGGTGCGATTCACGTACTCGAGGCCAAAGACGCCACCCAAGCTGACGGCGAGCGCGGAGATCAGCGCCAACAGCAACGGCGTCCCCTTGCTGTCGATGCGGTTCAGCGGTTTGCCCGGACGCTCGACCACGTGGACGTTGACCAAGCGGGCCTGATCCATCGCGTCCTGAATATGCGCTTCCTCCGCCCGACGGGTGTATAGATCGACAGCCGCTCGCAGCCGCGCCACTTCGCGGTCGCGGCGGTCGAACTCTACTCCGTCCTGTTGCAATCCGACCATGTGTCGCTGGCCGAGATCCAACTCCTCCTCCAAGAGCAGCTTTTGCGCACGGTCCTCGCGAAGCTTCGCTTCGAGATCGAGCAATGCCGTAAGCCGCGCCTCGTAGACCGGGTTGGCAGTGTACATTTCCATCGTCACTTCCGTCGGCCCGTTCGCACTCGCCTCATCCAGCTGGCCCTGCAACTCCGCGATTTCGAGCGCGTTGTCGCGCACGTGCCGGTGGCTATCCGTGTACTTGCGGACCAGACTCAGGCGATCGATCTCGCGCTCGACCAGATGCGAGCGCATCTGGCGGATTACCGGACTCACCTCCAGCTGCTGACTGCGCTTGATGACCGACGGCTGCTCCGCGAGTTGCTCGCGAATGGCCTGCAAACGCGCTTCGGTGGAGACGATCGACGCGTTGCTCGTCCGCAGCTGCTCCTTGATCTTGTGAAATCCCGTCACCGTCGCGGTCAGCTCCGCTGCGGGAGCAACGATGCCCTGTCGGTAAGAGAAGTCACTGAGATCGTTCTCCGCATCGCGCAGCTTGCGCTCGGCGATGCGGGACTGCTCGGTGTAGAAGTGCGCCAGCTCGCCGCGATTGCCGCTGACTTCGGCCGTATAAGCCAGATACTCGTCGACCACCCGGTCGACGATCATGGTCGCCTGGTTTTCATCACCCGACTCGAAATGAACCTCGATCACGTTCGAATTGCGGATCGGTGTCACCTTTAATCGTCGGGCGATCCGCTGGGCGCGGCGATTGATGTCGATATCCGCAGTCGATGCGTTGGCGATGCCGACGATATCGCCACCGGCGCGCGCCACTTCGAGCTGGGTGGCGACGCGCTTCATCAGGTCGAAGCTGCGCATCACGTGCACTTCGGAGTTGACGATCGCCTCGTTCAGCTTGACGAGCGCCAGATTGTCCTCTTCCGTCGGCTGGATCGTCACGTCCGCTCGCTCGCTGACGATCATCACCTTCGCCTTCGCCGCGTACCGCCGCCCCTGGCTGGCGGTCATCACCACGCCGGGAAGAGCCACCGCCAGGAAGAGCGCCGCAATCCACCGCCATCGCTTGAAGACGACGTGCAGGATCTCGTAGAGTTGCTCCTTGGCACTCGGACTGCGCAGGATTTCTCCGCCGCCGCCACTGCCATCTCCACCGCCGTAGCCATTGCCGTTACCGTAGCCGTTGCCGTAACCGTTGCCATTGCCGCCGCCCCCGGCGCCGTAGCCATTTCCGCTCGGCCGCATGGGAGAATCCCCCCTGCCGTTCCCATCATACGCCAGCGAATAGCCGTTGCCTTGGCCGTTGCGGGGAGACGCGGCAAACACCGGCGCGTGCTCGTGCCCGGTGTTGGTTCCAGCCGCCACCTTGCGGCCGTTCGACTTTACGTGGACTCCGTATACTGCCATCTGTCTCGATCAACCTTCCTGGGAAATCACTGCTGAAAGCCGACGCCGACTCGAGGCATCGTCGGCAGCAACCCGCGAATATACAAGCGTACGAAGGCGTTGGCGTCGCCGATGAAGGTCCGCGGTACGTAAATTACGTCGTAGACACCCAATGTCGCCAACTCCAGTTCCCCCTGGTTGAGGTTCGTCGTGTAGTCCAAGCGTGTTGCGGCGTACGACCCGCCATTCGGGCTCAAGTGAAGCACGCTGTCAACCCGGGCGACCTCGGTGAATCCGCCGCGATCCATGATCGCCTGCAGCGGCGTCATGCCGTCGCGGAAACGCACCGGTCCGGGCAACCGAACCTCGCCTCCGACGTAGATCAGGCGCTCGCCGAATTCGGCGACGATCACCGTCACCTCGGGATCGCGAAGCTGATCGCTCGAAACCCGCTCCACCTCGCCGGCGACCTGGTCGGCCGTCTTCCCTTCAACGTGAATCTGGCCGACGCCGGGGACATCGATATTGCCGTCCGGCGCGACAGGAACCTTCACGTCCAGTTCCGGATGGTAGAGGAACTTCACCCGCAGTTGGTCGCCCGGCTCGATCAAGTAGGTCGCACTGTCGCGTGCCGCACCGGGCACGCCAGGCGCCAAGATTGGCGGTAACGGCGCCACCGGCTCCGGCTCCCGCATCGAACATCCGGCAATCGACAACACAGCCGCCAAGCCCGCAAAAAGAGGGCCGATCCGGCGGCTCTGAGGAGCCCCGGGAGACGCCAGTTGCCGTGTCTCTGTCTTCGGCATCGCAATCATCCTATCCACTCCGGAATCAAGAGTCTTCCTTTTTCTTCCAGTCTCGGAATCTTCATCTTTCACCAAGTTTCGATAGATCGCTTCCACCCGCGGCAGCACCGCCGGCCAAACGAAATCACGCCCTACCAGGTGGCGTGAGGAGCGGCCCAGACGCTCTCCCAATTCGGGGTCCCGCGCGATGCGCAGGATCGACTTGGCCAGCGCACCTGGGTCACCGTCGTCGAAAAGCAGGCCCGAAACGCCTTCCGTCAAGGCGTGCGCGCTCGAACGGGCCTGCACGATCGGCCGACCGGCCGCCATGTAGTTGAGGATCTTGATAGGGAAACCCGACCACGAGGTGCGCGGGCAGACAAGGACATCTGCCTTGCGAAGTTCCTTGGCAACTGCCCCGTGTGTGCCTGCGACCCGCACCGACACCCCCGGGCGAGCGGCGAGCTCGCTGACACGGCGCCGCATCTTTGGCCCCGCCGACGGGTGCAGCAGAAGGGTCAAGCGTGATCGCGGCTCGGCAGCACAGACGCGCTCGAACGCCTCGAGCAAACACTCGAGGTTCTGATAGCGATCGAGATTTCCAGCGTAGGCGATTCGGACGGGCTGCCCGGGGAACGGGGCCGCTCGAGCCCCGACTTCGCATTCCGGCATCCGCGGTTGCGCTTGTGACGATGCACCGAGCCGCTCGCGCCGGGGCAGCCCACCGCGCAGCGCCATCGGAAAGACCGCGGGAGGAATTACGCTGGTTTTGTCGGCGGCGCCGCGCACCGCCAGATAAGCCGCCAACCTGGTCGATAGCGCAATCGTGTGATTCGATCGCGCCGCGATGTGCCCGTCGAGAACCCCCCCGACCCACCGGCCGAACTTCCGGCTCCAGGACCTCTGGAAATAGAATGGCAATTCATCCACCAGGGCGTTGTGCGCGTGATAGACGACGGGAACCCCGGTGAGGAAGCGCACCAGGTAGGAAACCAGCGGCGCCTCGACGTTGTGGGCGTGGATCACGTCGATCTGCTGCGCGCGGACGACTCGCCACAGCACCCATACCAAAGCGAGATCGAGAATCACCTTCTGCCAACCGACCGGCGGAGGCGTCGCCCGCACGAACGGAATCCTCGGCACCCGGTGGATGGACATGCGCTCGACCGGAGCCATGTGTTGCGCCGAAGGATAGGTGACGACGTGCACTTCGTGGCCGTTTGCTGCCAAGGCCTCGGAGAGTTCGCGCACCAAAGCCTGCGATCCCCGCAGACTTGGGAACGGGCATGCCGCCACCATGGCAATTCGATATCTTCGATGGTTGGTCATCTACAGGTAACCAAGTTGCTGCAGCCGCGTTCGCAACGCCGCTTCCTGATGCTCATCGTAGTAAGTCTCGCCGGCGGAATTCAAAGGAGAATCGAGAGATTTTCGGCCCCCGTCCGCAGGCGCCGCGCAGTCGAGAACACGGCCGTCGAAGCGGTCGTCGGCGGCGAAGCCGAGGAGCGAGAGCACGGTCGGCGCCATATCCGCCATGCGCGCGCCCCGCACCCGCCCGGCGACGACGCCGCGCCCGGCCAAGATGAAGATTCCCTCCCGGCGATGACTGCCGGACATCCCGGCCAACTTGCCGCCCCGCAACGCCACACCCTCGAGTTTCTCCAGCGCGGGTCCGTCTGACGCGAAGCTGGGCAGACACATGTAGCTGTAATCGCCAGCCGTCTCGAGTTCGAGAATCAGATCCGGCGAGGCATCGACATGCTCGCCCGAATAGAGTTCGTCCCGCCGCCAGACGCGTCGCACGACCGCGGCACCGGAATGCGGGTCGCGCCACTGGAGCAACCGCTCCGTCAATTCGGCGCAGACCCGGTCGTAGTCGCCTGCCGGTACGACGCCCTCGGCTTCCCGCGACGCTACGTTTAGCCATATCGACGGGTTGTAATTCAGCTCTTCCGAAAAGGCACGTGTCGCCGCCCAATCGATCCCGCCAAAGCGAACCCGCGACTCGAGTGCGCCGGCCAGACGTCCATTGGCGAGGCGAAAGAGTCGCGCCTGTAGCCCTTCCGGAATTCGCTTCACCGCCGCCGCCCGCAGACTCCCTGCCCAGCGCGACGACGCCGTACGGTCGCGCCAACGCAAGTACCCGTTCGCCGAGAGCCAGCGATTGAGGCGCACCGCGGTATCGCCCACACCGCCGAAGCCGTGATCGGAAGCGATCAGAACGTTGGCGGCATTTGCCTCGCGCAGCAGCGTCCCGAGCGCCGCATCCAGTTTCACGTAGATCTCTCGAATGCCGTCGCCGATGTCGTCGCGCAGCGCCTGGTCGAATCGCGGCGAGTGCACATCGTGTAGCGACCAAAAATGATGGGCGACCGTGTCGGACTCGCCAAACATCAACATGAAGCAATCGAACTCTTCGCGCCTCAGTAGGTTCACCGCCAATCGCGTCTTGCGCTCGATCGCTTCGCTCATCGCCCGCAGGGCGCGTTGGTGCCAACCCGGCCCGACAGAGAACTCCTGAAAATCGGCGAAGGGGAATCCTCCGGCGCGCTCGACCTCGGCGGCAAACGAAGGCGGATAGGCGAAACTCGCATCGGCGCGCGTCGTCACCGGTGTGTCGAAGCCGCTCAAGGTGTAGCCGTTGACAGCCTCCGGCGGGTAGTTGCCTGGGATCCCGAGAGAGCACACTCGCATTCCCGCGTCGCTCATCATTCGCCAAATGGTCGGCGCCTTGCGAAACGTCGCATTGACGAACCGCACCGCGTAGGAGTCGGGCTCGCGCCTGGTAAAGTCGAAGATGCCGTGGCGTCCGGGATTGACGCCCGTCATGAACGTCGTCCAACTGGGGAACGTCACCGGCGGCATAGGAGCCATCAGATGGCCCCACGCGCCGCGCCGCATCAGCTCGGCGAGATTCGGCAGAATCCCCTGCTCCGCCCAAGGCTGCACCAACCGCAGCGTGGCGCCGTCCAGTCCGACGATGAGAAACACCGATCACAGCGTCCCGGGCGGCAGCATCGAGCGCAGCCTCGCTTCGAGCTCCGCCACCTTCTGCGGATTCGCTGCTGCGACGTTGTTGGTCTCCTTTGGATCGCTGGCGACGTCGTACAGTTCGACTGGCGCCAGACCGCGCGGGTTGCCAGCGTTCGCCAGGATCAACTTCCAACCACCATCGCGGATGGAAAAGAGCCTGTTCCCTTCGAGGTCCTCCTCGGCCAGCAGCGGTTCATCGACCTTCTGTCGCATCAGGTCGACGCCCTGGAAGTCCGCCGGTGCCGTGACGCCGGCGGCGCCGAGGATCGACGGCCCGATGTCGATGGTACGCGCGACGTCCGTGCGCCGGCTTCCCGCCTGCGCGTTGCCGGGCAGCTTCATCAACAAGGGAACGTGCAGTTGCTCGTCGTAGAGAGTCGTGCCGTGCCACCAACCGTCGTGCTCGAAGAATTCCTCGCCGTGATCGGAAACGAATACGAGGAAGCTGTCGTCGAATACGCCCGCCCCCTCCAGTCCGTCGAACAGTTCCCGTAACCGCTCATCGAGGTACCGCACGCCTTGCAGGTACAGCGATCGCAGTTCCTCGGCGCGTTCCGGCGCCGGAGACGGATTGGTGACTCGCGCCACGCCGCTGCCGTTGTAGGGAATCTCGAAGTAGGGATCGTGTGGGTCCATGTAATGAACGAACAGGAAGAAGGGCTCAGGGGGCTTCTCCGCCAGCCACTTCTGCACGTGTGCGTTGACGACCAGCGCGTCCTGATAGAAGTGCTGGTAGTGGACGCGGTTGGCGAAGAATCGCTCGCGCAAGGTACGCAGCGTCTTGTAGATCACCAACTTGGCCGCCGAGTCCGTCGCGCCGAAGTAGAAACTCGGCTCCAGGTAGGCGAACTCTGCGAATCCCTGGTGCAGATTGAAGATTGGCGCGACGTTGATGTTTGTCGTTACGCCGGCGGTCCAGTATCCCGCGTCTCGCAGGGTTTCGGCCAGCGTCTGCACCCGATTGGACATGAAATCCATCTTATGAATGGCACCGTGAGAGCTGGGGTATTGCGCCGTCAATATGCTGGCGACGGACGGACGCGTCCACGAAGCCTGCGCGAAGGCGGCGTCAAAGGTGATCCCCTGGCGGAGCAGCCGAGCGAGACCTCCATCCGCTGCGCCCTCGGCTTGGGCAAGCGCCGAATCCGAACGCAGTGTGTCGGCGAGTACGACGATCACGTTGGGCTTGGATCGATCACCGCTGGCGGTGCGTTTGGGGGCGGCGTCGGCACTTCCGCCGGCGACCACTCCGACCACGAGTCCTACGCCGGCCAAGGCGACAAACGCCACTGCCGGCCCGGCGGTGCCGATGCGACGGAAGACCAAGCGCATCAAGCCGACGAGGACGATCGCGGCGAGAACGACACTGATGACGATCAGAAAGTGCGCCAGGATGTCGCTCGCCGTTGCCAAGCCGAGTTGCTCGTTGAAGATCCGTTTCGAGACGTGGTAGCGGGTGACGAAGAGTGCGGGGAAGAGAAAGCCCAGACCGGCTCCGAGCTGCACCAGTTCGAAATTTCCGGCCTTGCCGCGGCGCAACGCCTGCCACGCCAACGCCGCACCTGCGCCGAAGAGCGCACCGACAGCTCCGTACGCCAGGACCGCGAAGAGAAATAGCCAGTACTCCTCCGCCGCAGCCGAGGTGGAGGTGACCAGGACCGATTCCCCCAGGCCCAGCACGCCACCACTGGCCGCTCCGGCGAACGCACCAACCAAAGCGGCAACTATCAATTTCCCCATCGTTTCAGTTCCCCTTCATCCATCGCGTTCGATCTGAGCGCATAGCTCCGCCCCCTCTGCCACGAGTTCCCATCGTTCATCCAATTTTCTCAGTCGCAATTTCGCGACCGCGCCGCGGGATTCGCAACTACCCGGCAACGCTCTCCAACAGCTCCATCGGCAGCGTCACCTGAGTGCGCCGTCGCAGGAGTTCCATCAAGACACGTACCCGCGTGCGACCGCAGACGTGCTCCTCGACGATTCCGCGCAATCCCACCAGCGGACCGTCGACGACGCGGACTTCGTCACCCGTCTCGAACCGCGGAATGGCGACGATCAAGCCGTGTTCTTCGCAGCGCCGCTGCAGGAATTCCACGACTTCCGAATCGACCGGCACCGGGACATCGCCGAACGTCACCATCGAATGTACCCCGGGGGTCCACACCACCGCCGCATACTGCGTCGCGAGTTCGATCCGGGCGAAGAGGTAGCCGGGGAAAAGAGGCGAGATCCCAGACCCTCCGCGCACGCGACCGCGCTCGGCGATGCGCGGAAGGAACGTCTCGACACCACGCCGGATCAACTGCCCCTGGGCGAACTGCTCCCGTCGCGGCTTACTGCGCACGACGTACCACGCCCAATTGCGATCGGCGGTGTCGTTCATCTCCCCGTTCATATGTTTACGGTTGCGCCATGGCCGAAATGCGGCGATCGCGGCGAAACAACTGCTGCAAATCGCCGCCGACCTTGAGTGCGAGCTCGCGGTTCTCGAGGTCCCCTACGATGACTCGCCAAACTGTCTGCCCACCGCCTAGTTGGGCCGGCGAAATACGTGCGCCAAATCCCTGACGTAGCAACTCGGAGCGGATCTCATTGGCGCGACCGCGCGAACTCAACGAGATCAGCAACAGGCCGTAGCGATCGTCCGACTGCTTGAGCAATACCAATCCCTGATCCAACTGCGGCAAGCGCAACGTCTGCCCGGGCTCGATCTGATTGATGTCGCTGATCTTCGGATTGGCCATTTTCATCAGGTCGAGGATCGTCGGGCTCGCCTGGCCGTAATGTCGAATGGCGATCTGCGAAATCGAATCTTCGGGAACCACTTGCACGTATTGGTGTCTCGTCAGCGCCAATCGCATCCGCACCGGCGTCTGCGGCTCCGATTCCTCGGCAACGGGGGCTGCCGCCGGCGGCGCCTCGACGATGGGGACGTCGATCTCGACGGGCAGATCCGGCAATTCGTCCCACGCCGGCGATTCAGCCGCGGGCACCTCGTCGAGTCTCTCCACCGCCGCCAGACGCTCCGGCGACACTCGCGGCGGTTCCTCGTCGGCGGGGTTTTGCGCCGGCAGGCGATCGCGGTCGAGGACCGGCTGTTGCTGCGCCAACCGCTCCGGTGCTTCGGCAAGATCGCCCATGGCTACCGGATCGCCGCTGCGCCCGCGCTGCGGCTCCTCCGAGTAGCGATCCGTATTCGTGACCGGCTCCTGAATGCGGCGGCCGGGCGAAATATACTCCGGATACTCGCGCACCGGTCGCCGCTCCGCCACCACCGGACGGCGCGCCGGGGCCATCGGCTCGCGGCCCTCCATGAGGGCCGCGTAGCGGTCCGAAATACCTGGCTGGACCACTTCCAACGGCTGCGAGATTCGCTCTACTTTCAAGAAGCCGTCCTTCCAAAGCGTGCGGCCGACCGACAACAGGCCGATCACCAAAGCCGCCGCGACGACTCCCATGAGTGCGCGCGGCGACATCCACCGCGACCGCAGAGCGGGGTCGCGACGGACGACACCAGCGGCGGCACCGCGCGTCGCTTCGATCACCTCCGGGGCGCTCTCGGTCGCGATCAAGTCGGAAGCTGCCTCGTCGATCACGTCGGCGCTGAGACGCTTCTTGCCCATCGCGTAACCGATCACCAGTGCGTTGTCGCAGACCACGTTCACAATGCGGGGAATGCCACCGGAGATTTGGTAAACTCGCTCTTCAGCATCGCGCGAAAAGAGTTGCGGATCCGTGCACCCCGCGGAACTCAAACGCGACTGAATGTATTCGGAAAGCTCCTCGCGGGTAAGCGGCATCAAGCGGCAGTTGACCGCCACACGTTGCCGCAACTGGCGCAGGATGGGGTTGGTCAATTTCTGTCCCAACTCCGGCTGGCCAGCCAACACGATCTGCAGGATCTTTTCCTTCGATGTCTCCAGGTTGGAGAGAAGACGCAAGTCCTCCATCACCGAGTAATCCAGATCCTGCGCCTCGTCGATGAGCAGAGCGACGTTGCGCCCCTCGCGAAGCTCGTCGAGCAGAAATGCGTTCAGACGCTGCAACATGTAGAGGCGCTTGCCGTTGTGCACCGGTAGATCGAACTCGCCGAAGATGTACTCGAGGATCTCGTCGAAGGTGACGTTGGTGTTGAATACGAAGACAGTTCGCGTGTTCGGGTCGAGATCGTTGAGCAGCTTCTTCAACAGCGTCGTCTTGCCGGTTCCCGCCTCGCCGATGAGGGTAATGAAGCCCTTGCGCTGGGTCACGCCGTAGTGCAGCGAAGCCAGCGCCTCGCGGTAACGGGCATTGAGGTAGAGGAACTTGGGATCTGCCGTCACGTTGAACGGCCGCTCCCGCATTCCGTAGAACTCACAGTACATTGCGCCTCCAACAGCCGCGCGCGGAGGCTGCGCTCGGTTCGCAGGTCGTTGGAGCGGTAGCAGCGGATCTCGTAGTCGTCATTGGGTCACCGCTCCGTCGAGCCGTTGCGGCCATTCTGCCGGTAGTCGTTCGCCCGCAATCCATGCGACTTGATCTTGCGATGCAATGTCGCCTGATCGACGGACGCCTGCTTGGCGCACGGGGCGATGCTGCCTTGATGGGTGGCGAGTAGGCGCAAGAGGTATTCGCGCTCTGCGCGCTTGAGGTAGTCGCGCAACGTCAGGTCATAGCTCAGCTTGGCGCCGGGATCAGCCTCCGCCGTCCGGCCGGTGGGCACATCGACCTCGCGAATCGTGTCGCCTTTGGCGCGCAGAATCGCGCGCTCCAAGACGTTGGAAAGTTCGCGGATGTTCCCGGGCCAGTCGTAGGTGGTGAGTTGGGTCAACGCTTTTTCACTCAGGCGGTTGAGCCCTTTCTCCCGCGCCAGTGGATTGTTGCGGAGAAATTCCGAGACGAGCAGCGAGATATCCTCGATGCGTTCCCGCAGCGGCGGCAGGTGTACCGGCACGACGTTGATCCGATAGTAGAAATCCTCGCGCATCCGGCCGTCTTTGACGAGCGCTTCGAGGTTTTCATTCGTCGCGGCGACGACGCGCATGTCGACTTGAATCTTCTGGTTTCCGCCCAGTCGCTCGATGGCGCGCTCTTCGAGCACCCGCAGCAGCTTCGCTTGCATCGGTGGCGAGATGGTCTCGACCTCATCGAGAAAGAGTGTACCGCCGTCGGCGTGCTCGATCTTGCCGACGCGGTCCGTCACCGCGCCCGTAAAGGCGCCACGCTGGTAGCCGAACAGTTCGCTTTCGAGGAGACTCTCCGGCAGGGCGGCGCAGTTGATCGCTACGAAGCGACCGGCCTTGCGCTTGCCCTGAAAGTGGATTGCCCGCGACGCCAACTCCTTGCCGGTTCCCGATTCTCCGGTGATCAGCACCGTGACGTCGTTGCGAGCCAGCATCTCCAGAGTCGAGAACACCTCGAGCATGGCCGGATTGCGGCTGACCATGTTGGCGAAGGCGTAGCGGTCTTGCAGCTGCTTGCGCAGGTACTCGATTTCGTCGAGCATCTGTCGGCGCTCCAACGCCTTGCGCGTCGCCAGCAAGATCTCATCAGCCTGGAACGGTTTGGTGATGTAATCGACCGCCCCGCACTTCATGGCGTCCACCGCGTTCTCGATGCTGCCGTGCCCGGTGATCATGATGACGTCGACCTCGGGCCAGCGGGTGCGGATTTGCTGGGTCAATTCGATGCCGTCGCGGCCACCGATGCGCACGTCGACAAGAGCCAGGGCGCACTCGTTCCGAGACAGGTGGTCAATCGCCTCACCGACGCTCTCGACGCAGTCGACCTCGTAGGGCTGGCCGGCAAAGAGACCCTCCAGTTCATCACGAATCAAGGCGTCGTCGTCGACGACCAGTAGCCGCGGCTCAAATCCCATCAGACCGCCCCTCGCCGTCGATCGGCAACACCACCCGACAGGCGCCCACAGGATCGCTGGACCAGTGCAACTCGCCGCCCTGCATCTCGATCAACCGTCCGGCGACGGCCAACGCTACCCGGCCGCAGGCATCCACGGTGTTGGCGACGCTATCGGAGGCGCGGATGGCAAACTCCAAGCCGTCGCCGTTCTGCCCGCTGCCGACATCGACCACCACGGAGGCCGATTCCTTCCAAAAATCCCCCAGCGAGTCGCCGATCAGCTGAAAACACCGCGTCAGCGCGCGCGGGTCGACCATCAGTCGGCCAGTGGCCTCGCCGACCATCTCGACGGATCCGGAGGTGTGCGAGCGCACATGGGATACGACACTGCTCGCCACCTTCGCCGCGTCGGTCGGACGCGCGGCGATCTGCACGGGCGACACGTAGTCGAACAGCAACTCGAGGAGACGCTCTAGATCGCTCAGCGTGAGGCGAACACGTTCGCGCTCTTCCGCCTCGGCACCCGCGAGCGCCACCCGCGCCGTGTGATGGATGCGCTGCAGCAAATTACCAACGGCGTGCTCGGCGTCGTGCAAGACTGCAGGGCAGACCGAAACCAGAACCTCTCCCGGTCGATCGTTTGCCTGATCCGGTATCTGCTTTGTTTTTCGCAATGGCGTCGGGGTCGGTAGAACTACGTAGACGATGCCTCGGTGTACTTGTGAATTGGAATGAAAAAACAGCGCCAACCCCGGACTCGTAGAACAGACTGGGCGATCCGCGCTTGCAAACCTGTCATATCTCGCATCCCCGCGTGTCCTCCCCGCAACCCTGCAAGATACGACGCTCCCAGCTACCACGCATTCCTAAACTTTTTCAAGGGGAAAGCGGTCCTCGTCGCGGGGCCCCAGGCGGCAGTGGCCAAGCCGTGTGAACGTCGCTCCAAATGTGCGGCGGCGGCAGAAGACTGGACCTCCCCACTGCCGCCCGAGTACGCGCGGGCGACCTATTTCCGTTGACTTGGGACAAACGATCGGCGTAGTGTTCAAAAATGTAAATCGGGCCCGGTGATGGTGGTGGGGGGCTGGACGTGGTGAGGTTCGAACCGGTGGCGAAACGCCGGATCTTGGTGGTGGACGATTCTCCCGCTATGCGGGAGACGCTGTGCGTTCTGCTCAGCGGTTCCTACGATGTCCACGCCATCTCGGTCGAACAGCTCGACGCCGGAATTCCGCCGCCATGCGATCTGACGATTGCTCCCGACACCCTGCGCGCCTCCTCTCGCCTGCCGGCCAGCGCCCGCATTTGGCTCGGCGCCAACTCCCAGCTGGGAGGATTGTCACGGCGCTTCAAGCCAACTGAGCTGCGACGCCAGGTAGCCGAGGCGTTGCGTGACGAAGCGGCCGGCGAAGCCGCCGATCTGCGTCACGACGACTGGCACTTGCTACCACCCTTCCTCGACGCGGCTGCACAGGCGATCGTCGACCGCGCCTGCGCCACTGGCTTGGCGCTGCACATCGCCGGCGAGCCGGGATCGGGCAAACACGCGGTGGCGCGAGCGATTCACCAGCGACGCGGCGGCGCCTTCCACATCTGCGACGCCGACAAGCCAGCGCTGTTGCCGGAGGAGATCGGCACCCGGCCGGCGACGCTGTTGGCGATTGGCATCGAACGCTGGCCGGCGGAGTCACAGCGCGCCCTTTCGGCGGTACTGGCTTCTCCGCAGGCGCGCAATCTGCGGATCATTTCCACGGCGACCGAGGATCTCGCCGCGATGGTCGATCAGCGGCTGTTCCAGCCGCATCTGTTTTACCAACTGACACTGCTGGAGGTACGCCTACGTCCGCTGCGGGAGCGACCCGACGAGGTGCCGGCACTCGCCATCACGTTGGCCGCGGATATCGCCAAACGCTTGGCTCGACCGACGCCGATCTTCACCGACGCGGCGCTGCAGCGCCTCTCGCGCTACCTGTGGTTCGGCAACCTCGCCGAACTGGAGGCTGTGCTGATGCGGACGGTCGCGCTGACCGCGTCGCGCTCGATCGATGCCGCCGACATCCGCTTCGACGGAACGGCGGCCCCACCAGCCGCGACATCCAGCAGTTCCTCCGAGTCGGTTGCGGACGCCGCCGCCTCGCGGGCCGCATCCGGCAACCTGAACCTCTTGATCCACGAACTGGCGCACGAGTTCAAGAATCCGCTGGTTACCATCAAAACCTTCACGCAGCACTGCCAGCGCTCGCTGCTGGAAACCGAGTCGGACGAGATGCGATTCGCCGAGATGACCGATCGCGCCGTCGACCAGATGGATCAAACCCTCGAAAACTTGTTGGTGTTCACCAGGTTGTCACGACCCGATCCACAACCCGTATCCCTGCAAACGGTGCTCGAGCCGCTGCGCAACAATGGCTTTCGAGTCCACCTCGACTCCGTCCCGGAATCGCCGCTGATGGTACACCTGGATGCGGCGCAGACATCGTACGCGCTCGATAACTTGTTGCGCAGCTTGGCGCGAGGCCTGCCCCCAGACGGGTCGATACGGCTGCGCTTCGCGCCACCGGACGCACTGCTATGCGAACTTCCGGCGGGTTTCGCGACCGCCAGCGACAAACTTTATGATATAGTCGGCGCTGACGCCGACGCAACCGCGACCGAAATGCCGCTGGGCATGGCGATCGCCAGTGCCGTTCTCGAGCGCAACGGAGCCCAGCTCCGCTGGATTCGAGAGGGGGACATGAGAACCGCGATGATCCGTTTCCCGATGGTGGAGAGCGTGGAGGAGGCTGAGGCGAACCGAAATGGAACATCCCAGAATATTGATCGTTGACGACGAGACCAGTGTCCGAGAGTCCCTGCGCATGGTGCTCAAGGGGCGCGCCCAGATCACCACCGTGAGCAATGCTGCGGACGCTCTGACGGAGCTGGCGAACGGCCGCTTCCACGTCGCCCTGCTCGACCTCGTGATGCCGGGCATGGACGGACTCGAGTTGCTCGAACGAGGACAGGCGCTGGACGAGCCGCCGCAGTTCATCATGTTGACCGCGACCAAGACGGTGAAGACTGCGGTGCAGGCGATGAAACTCGGCGCCTTCGATTACGTCACCAAGCCGTTCGACGTCGACGAGTTACAAGTCCTCGTCGACCGCGCGGCGGCCACAGGAGCTATGCGGCGAGAGCTCGACACCCTGCGTTCGGAGGTCGGTAAGCGCTACGAGTTCGACAACGTCATCGGCTCGTCACCCGCCATGCAGCAGGTGTTGCGCACGGTCAGCCGTGTCGCCCCGCTGCGTTCCACCGTTCTGCTCACTGGCGAGAGCGGAACCGGCAAGGAAGTCATCGCCCGCGCCATTCATTTCAACAGCCCGCGCCGCGAAAAGCCGATGGTGGCGCTGAATTGCGCGGCGATTCCCGAGAATCTGCTGGAAGCGGAACTCTTCGGTCACGAGCGCGGCGCCTTTACCGATGCGCACGCGCGCAAGATCGGTCATTTCGAGCGCGCCCACCAGGGGACTATCTTCCTCGACGAGATCGGCGACATGCCCGCGGCGACCCAGGCAACGCTGCTGCGCATCCTGGAAACGGGTCAATTCATGCGGGTCGGCGGCGAACAGGTGGTCGAGATCGACGTCCGCGTCATCGCCGCAACCAACCGCGACCTGGACAAGAGTATGGAGGATGGAACGTTTCGCTCCGACCTGTTCTTCCGTCTCAACGTGGTCGCGATTCCACTGCCGCCGCTGCGCGATCGCCGCGAGGATCTGCCGCTGCTGATCCGCCACTTTCTGCAGAAGAAGTCTGGCGAGGCCAGTCTTCGCCTGCGCAATTTCACCCCGCGCGCCCTCGATCGACTGCTGACCTACGACTGGCCCGGCAATGTCCGCGAACTCGAACACGCAATCGAGAGAGCGTTGGTTCTCGCGGACGGCGAACACCTCGACCTCGAAGATCTTCCCGCCAAGATCAGTTCGGCGACGCCGCGGTCAGCCAGTCTCCTCGCCTTGCCGGCCAACACCAGCGAGTTGTCGCAGAACAGAACCCTCAACGACGCCGTCGAGGAACTCGAGCACCAGCTCATCGTCAGCGCCCTCGAGCAGGCCGACCACAATCAGACCCGCGCCGCGGAGATCCTCGGCACGACTCGCCGCATCCTCAAGTATAAAATGGACAAGCTGGGCATCGAGGAAGGGCAATTCCAGGGAAACCAGGCAGTTAGCTGATCCTCTCCAGCGCGAGACTGTCGATTTTCTCCGAAACGAGGCTTCGACGAGCTCAGCCTGAGCGGCTGGAGATTTGTTTTCAAAGGACTTTCTCCGCTCACCCTGAGCTTGTCGAAGGGTGTTTCCACATTTACCGACAGTCTCGCGCTCGAGAGTGATCGGCCCGTGAAAACTGCAACGACACCTCGGCCGGCCCGGGACTTGACATAACCTCACTGGTCAGCGGCATGCGAGCTGATCAAACCCCTCGCCGTACAGAATTGCCGCAGCGTCATTGCGATGTGCATAAATGAACGTAAGAGTCCTGAGAATGGGCTCAACGCCGCCCGACAAGAGCCTGCCACCAGCCCCTGAATGGGTGCGTTTCTTTACGTGTTTTCAATAGCTTAGACACCCCTTACGGCAGGCGTCGTGCGACCCCGCACGCGGCGATGGAAAATGCCCTGCCCTCTGGCACGCCCAGTGCTTTGTTGGGACCTCACGAGGTCCCAATGGTACCGGAAGATCGTGCCTCCCTATTGATCATCGACGACGACCGCGGTCCCGCCGAATCCCTGCGCATGGTGTTCAAGGAACACTATGATGTCTTCACCGCGCCGGGCGGCAAGGAGGCCTTAGAGGTACTCCGCGACCAGCCGATCGACGTCGTCACGCTCGACCTTCGAATGCCCGGGATGACCGGCAACGAAGTCATGGAGCACATCAAGCGCCGCGATCCTGACATCGAGATCATCGTCGTCACCGGCTACGCATCGCTCGATTCCGCGATCCGCGGCCTGCGTCACCGAGTCTTCGACTACGTCACCAAGCCGTTCGACGTGCCGCAAATCTCCGACCTGGTCGGACGGGCGGTGGCGCGTCGACGCGCCACGCTGCGAGCCCGCGATTTTCGCGACCGCTTCCTCGCCAATCTGTCACACGAGCTGCGCACTCCCCTCAACGCCATCATGGGCTTCAACGACATGCTCACCGACCAGCTGACGCCGCAGCTGAGTAAGGAACAGCGCGACACATTCGACCGCATCCAGGCTCACTCACGACGCCTCCTGACGCTGATCGACACAGTGACGATCCTCAATCAGGTAGAAGACGGCGAATACCAGATCGTCCCGACAGAGTTCGATGTCGGCGACGTCCTCGACTGGATCGTCGATCGCTTCGCTGGAGTGGCCTTGGAGCAACGCGTCGCGCTGCGCGCGATTCGCCAGCCTTTCCCCGCGTTGATCAAAGCCGATCGAGACAAGTTCGAGCGGCTGGTCGTGGCCCTGGTCGACAATGCATTGAAGTTCACGCCAGAGGCGGGATCGGTTTCTCTCTCTGTCACTGCTTCGCCCGCATCGGATTTCGTCGAGATCGAGGTGAGCGACACCGGCATCGGCGTGCCTACGGAGGACATCATCGAGCTGATCGACCTCGCCCCGTCGACGGTTCTACCGAAACCAACGGTCCATACTGGGCTCGGTCTCGGCCTGCGCCTCGCTTCCGAACTCACTCGTTTGATGGATGGCGAACTGACCGTTCGCCGCCAGGATACCGGAGGATCGCGGTTCAGCGTTCGCCTACCCCGCGAATCCTCCAGACGGGAAAGCAATGCACATGTACAATAGTCCTCCTTCATCCGCCGGTGCGATGCTTCTCTGCCGCGACTGCGGCGTGCTCCACCCGCTGCCGCCGGCCGAGCCGATCCCGCAGGCGGACGACATCGACGACCTCGCGATCTTCCGCTCGACCCATCGCGACCATACGCTGGAGCGCGCCTTTCGCCTGCCGGACCCGATCCTGCACGACCGGCCCGCTTGGGATCCCATGGCGCGCGCTTGGTTCCGCGTCGCGGTCGGTGAGCACGCCATGTTCGTCTGTAGCTCGCGCACGTCTATCGACGAGCCCCGACATCACGAGATCTGCACCACGCCACCGTCCTTTTCCCTGCGCACCGAGGTAGATGAATCTCTATTGCGCCGAGCCCTCGAGCAACACTTCTTCCCGAACCACCTGCGCGCCGACCGGCTTAATGCGTTCGTCTCCGTTGCACGCCGGCTCTACGCCGAGACGCCAGGCGAATGCCTCGAAACGAGCTTCGATGATCCCGATCTCGCCAACGCCGAAATCGCTGCGTGCCCACTCGATCTGTGCGCCCGCTTGCGCGACGAAGCCTCTCGCGTCTTCGCCGATGGATGGGAGCGCGACCGGGTAGGCGAGTTCATCGACGCCAACGTCGACGAGTACGGCGCTCTGGCCGTCCGCGTCCTGCGCGAGATCAACCCGTCCGCCTGACACCCTGCAGCCCGGCGCAGCGGCGCCTCCCGGTGTGGCGCCTCCCGGTTGACTCCCCTCAGGGGGGGAGTCACTATCCGCGCATGTGCGTCGACCCTGCGAACGCGCCAACGAGCGGCGGTGCTGTGCGCCTCCTGCCCCCGT
>JBGTMF010000237.1:0-2269 GCA_041743795.1 Thermodesulfobacteriota bacterium
CCGTGCGCGCTTGCGGATCGGCTGCGACGGCGGCGGCGAGGTGCCGGAGTCGATCTTCGTCAAGCTGCCGCCGAGCGACCTGATGCAGAGGATGATGGTGCAGTTCACCGGCATGGGTCGCCGCGAGGTCGCGTTTTACACCCGTCTCGCCGGCGACGTCCCGGTGCGGTGCCCGCGGTCGTACTATGCGGATTCGAACGATGACGGTTCGGCTTATCTCATGCTGTTGGAGGATCTCGCCGCAGCGGGATATTCGTTTCCGCCGTTGCTCGGCGGCGGCACGCTCGACTACGCGCGCGCTGTCGTCGCCGTTCTCGCGCGCCTGCACGCGCGCTTCTGGGACAGCCCGCGCTTCGCCACCGATCTGGCGTGGGTCGATCGGCCGATGCGGCACGAGATCGGGCCGCAGTTGGTGAAGCAGGCGCTCGCCCAGTTCGGCGACCAGATGCCGGCGGTATTTCGCCGCATGGCGCGGTTGTACATCGATCGCAGCGACGAGATATGCGACCTCTGGGAAGAAGGCGAGCAGACGCTCTGCCACGGCGACTGTCACATCGGCAACCACTTCGTCGACGCCGGCGAGCCGGGTTTTCTCGACTGGGCGTGTGTGGTTCGTTGCCCGGGCATCCGCGACTTCAGCTATTTTCTCGCCAACTCCATTCCCGCCGAGCTGCGCCGTGTCGAGGAGGCGGATCTGTTGCGCCGCTACCGCGACGGGCTGAAGGAGGCGGGCGTCGACGCGCCGCCGTTCGAACAGCTGTGGCGCCGTCACTGTCGCCACGTCGCCTACTCCTGGGTGGCGGCGGTGACGACGTACGCCATGGGCGACAAGTGGCAGGCATTGCGCCACGGCCGCGAAGCGACGCTGCGAGCCAACGACGCGCTGCAGTGCCTCGGCTCGGTGGAGTTGCTGACAGAAGACCTGGGCTGATCTCCATCGGTGAAGTTCGTGTTTCGAACGCGCCAATCCCAGTACGTCTCCTCGGCGGTCACTGCGTCGTCGGTGGCGTGCGGATGACGAGATTGCGGATCTCGCTCATGTCCTCCATGGCGAAGCGAACGCCCTCGCGGCCGAGTCCGCTGTCCTTGACGCCGCCGTAGGGCATGTTGTCGACGCGCCAAGACGGCACGTCGCCGATGATGACGCCGCCGACCTCGAGTTCGTCCCAGGCGCGCTGCATCTTGTAGAGATCGCGCGTGAAGATTCCGGCTTGCAGTCCGAAGGCACTGTCGTTGACCTCGGCCAGTGCCGCGTCGAACGACGAGAAGGGGGCTAGCACGGCGACCGGCCCGAATGCCTCCTCGGTGCAGACCTTCTCGCCGCGCGGCACGTTCTCCAGCAGCGTCGCCTCCAGCATCGCGCCGCGGCGGTTGCCACCGCAGAGGATGCGGCCGCCGGCGCGCTGCGCGTTGCGGATCCAGTTGTCGAGGCGCTCGGCCTCGGCCTCGGAGATCATCGGTCCGATGAAGGTCGCCTCGTCCTTTGGGTCGCCGCAGACGAGTGTGCGCGCGGCGTCGACGAGGCGGTCGCGCAGTGCGCCGTAGATCGACTCGTGGATGAGAATGCGCTGCACGCTGATACAGCTCTGGCCGGACTGGTAGAAGGCGCCGGTAATCAGGCGGTCGACGGCGTCGTCGAGGTCGGCGTCCGCGTCGACGACGCAGGCGGCGTTGCCACCGAGTTCGAGAACCACCTTCTTCTTGCCCGCCCGCGCCTTGAGGTCCCAGCCGACCGACGGCGATCCGGTAAAGCTCAGCAGTTTGAGGCGCTCGTCGGTGGTGAAGAGTTCGGCGCCCTCGCGGTGACAGGGAAGGATCGAAAACGCCCCTTTGGGAAGATCGGTTTCGGCCAGCACTTCGCCGATGAGCAGGGCTCCGATCGGCGTGCGGCTGGCGGGTTTCAAGACGAATGGGCAACCGACGGCGAGCGCCGGCGCGATCTTGTGGGCGGCGAGGTTGAGCGGGAAGTTGAACGGCGAGATGAAGGAGCAGGGACCGATCGGCACGCGCTTGTACATGCCGCGGTAGCCGCGCGCCCGCGGTGATATTTCGAGGTCCATGATTTCGCCGCCGATGCGCACCGATTCCTCGGCGGCAATGCGGAAGGTGTCGATGAGACGAGTCACCTCGCCGCGGGAGTCGCGAATCGGCTTGCCCGCTTCGACGCACAGCACCTGTGCCAACTCCGCCGCGCGCTCCTCGAAGCGCCGCACGCAGTGCTGCAGGACCGCCTGGCGCTGGTAGGAGGCGAGTTGCCGCATCGCCGGCG
>JBGTMF010000238.1:0-4615 GCA_041743795.1 Thermodesulfobacteriota bacterium
GCCGTCGGGGAACCCGCGTACCAGGCCCTAGACGCCACCTGCTGGTGCAGGTGGATATGAGAGAGGGCGACGTAGTTAGCCGGGAACGCGTCAACGTCCTCGGCCGTGAGCTCGACCTCCTGGCCGGCGAGGATCTCGTCACCGGAGGTTCGAGCGCCGCGCACCGTCAGGTGGCCGAAGAGAACGACAGGGCCATTGGAGGCGGGCAACCGGGTGGCGGCATCTCTCCATTCGGACAGCAGACCGCGAACGACGTTAGATGCAGCTTCGTTCTCCGCCCGCACTGTGCGGTCATCGCCAATCGGGAGATTGACCATGCCGGCGATGAACGGGAACGGCAGACAGCACACGACGGCTCCGCCCATGTGGTACACGCCAGGCCTCACCGCCACCTCGATCGGGTGCGGCCCCTTCATGCGCCGGTAAAGCGCAATGTCTGACGCCACGTCGTGGTTGCCGTACAGAACCAGCACCGGCGCCGTTTCCGACATCCGCTGGAACAGATCGGCGAGATATTCCCGCTCCTCGATCGTTGCCACGTGCGGAACGTCATGGACTCCGGTGAGATCGCCGCCGATCAGCCAGAGGTCGACACCCGCCTCTCGACCGTCCCTCTCGATGAAGTCGAGAGCCTTGGTCGTGTCGGCGAATCGCGGGCCCGATGTCAGGTGCAGGTCGCCGAGGTGCGCAACGCGCAGAGCGTCGCCCCGGTCCGCCGGCGGATCAGTACTCAGTGAAGGAATCATCCGAGTCCCCTCCGAGCTGATCGACCAGGTGCGCGATGAACTTGTCAGCCATCTCGTTGTTCAGGTCGACCGTGCTGTCGACACCGATGACTTCGCGCATGCTGTCCTTCGCGGTGTTCTTGCCGAACGTCTTGTCCAGCTGCCGCGACAGGTCCCAACAGCGGAGCAGCTTCTCCGCGCTGATGCCGGCCGTCCAATATACCTTGTCGCGAACCACCACCTTGTTAGGGTGCGCGTCGTCGGGCGGCTTCTCCTCGCCCTTCGATTGCGTCGGTGGTGCATCTTTCTTTGCCTGCTGTCGCGACGCCTGCCCCTTGCTCGCCTGTGCGCCGGCGCGCTGTCGCGGTTGCGACTCTTCGTCGGCGTCGTCGCTGTCATCCTCGATGGCGAACAGCCCGGAGGACTGCGTCACCGTGATTGCGCCGTCCAGGTAGGCGCGCTTCTTCGCGATCTTCAGGATCGTGTTTACGAGCGTCTCGACATCGTCATTCGGGACCTTGCCAACCTGCTGATCGGTGATCTCCGCGGCGTTGCCCTTGAACTTCGCCCCACACCCCCCCTTCTTGGCGAAGCACAGCCACCCGCCACCGTACTCCTCCCGCCCCTTTATGATCGACTCGCTTCCGCACGCCGGACACAGCCGCTGCCCCGTTCGCCAGCGGTATCGGTTTTCCCGGCTGTTGCACGATCCGATCCCGCGACCAACGAAGTTGCCGCTGCGCTTGCTGTAGATGCGCGCTTCCACCTGGTAGTGGAAGAATGGACCGCCTTCGGCCGCGGTCCACTGCTCAATCTTGTTGGCGATCGAGACGTCGACCGCGTACCCGTAAACCTCCATCAACAATTCGCCGCCGGCCTTGTACAGAACCAGCTTGTCGGAGCCGGGAAACGGGGGGCCGTAGTGGATATTCTCCACCATGACCTCCTTGACGAACTCCCTCAGCTCAGCGAGGCGCGCCTTCGCCTCAGCCACCGGAATCTGCATCCGCGGAACGATGTCGTCGTCCGCGAAGCGCTGAATCGAAGCCGGCACATGATCTTCGCCGGCACCTTGTCTATCGTCGTCGACCACTTCCGCGGTCCGCGCTGCTGCTGTCGTCATGATTGCATTCCCTCCTGCTGTGCTGCGGTGGTGGTTCCGATGCGGAACGGACGCGTCGCCCACACGCCCGGTGCGACGCGATCAATGCTGAAATGGGCCGCGCGGCGTCTGTAGATGTCGCTGCAGTAGCGCCGCGCGCCGTCGAATTCGGGGAACTCGCCCGCTTGCAGACGCGCACCTTCGACGTGCGCGAACACAGCGAAAGGTGGAGCCTCACCGGCCTCCCCTGTCGCCTCGATCGTGTAGTGCGCGGCGCGCGCTTCCATGTTTCGCTGCGCGTTCTCGATCAGGCGCTCAGCGGCCGACAGCGTGAACGCGTCCCACGCCTGAGAACACAGGCGGTCCGCGATCTCGCGCAGGCGTGCCGCTGCTTCGGTGCGCCGGTCCCGTTCGCCAGCCGCAAACGCCTTTCGCGTGCGCTCGCGTGACTCCGCCAGCATCTGCGTGACCATCAGAACCCCCTCACAAGTCCAAGCACCCGGTCGAGCAGCACCACGCCACCCGCCGATGCGGCGATCCCCAAAACCAAAACCATCAGCTCTCGAGCTCCGCCGAGGATCATGCGGCACCTCGCAGCGGCCTGGCCTCGCCCTCTGCGGCGCCGACGATCGCGCGCAGTTGATCGACCGCGGCCCTTCCGCGCGACACATCGAGCCCGGACCGCGAAAGATGGTCGTACTCCGCGGCGATCATCTCGATGCAGCAGCTGATAGCCGAGACCGCCACGATCAGGTCCACACGGGCGTCCGTAGCAGTGACAATTGTGTCCGCGTCGCTCGCGTTGTTAACCAGCCCGACCAGGGCAGCCTTGATCTCCCTCAACGTTCGGTCAGCCATTGGCCGCCTCCTTCCGCTCGGCGTCGTCGCGCATGTCGCCCGACACCGGTCCGCCAATCGCCATCGCCACTAGCTCGGGCGACAGCTGCCGTTGGTATTTCCTCACGAGCTTGCGTCCCGCGTGCGCCTGCTTCGCCGTCAACATCGGCGCGCGGGCGAGCGCGTGACCGAAGCTCGAATCGAGTTTGTTGAATCCAGCGCCGTCTTCCTTGAGCGCGCCGTCGCACCGGGCCGCGAGGATCTGCAGGCTGGTGTGGATCGCTGCCACCTGCTCCAACGGAAGCGGGGCGAGCTCGACCGGCGACGGAGTCTGCCGCGATCCGGTCGGCTTCGCCTCATCCTCGGTCGCCGTCGGGATGACCAGCGGCTTTGCCTCGAGGTCGAGGGCCGCGTCGATGACCTGCTGCTTGCGCACGATGGTGCGCGCAATCTTGGCGTCGAGACTGCCGTCGAAGACCAGGTGTTGGACCAGGACGTTGAAGCGCTGCCCGATCCGACAGCATCGGTCCTCGGCCTGCGAAACTTCCCCCGGGACCCAGGAGAGTTCGATGAAGACGACGTGCGAAGAAGCGGTGAGGGTGAGCCCGACGCCGGCTGCGCCGATCGACCCGATGAACGGTCCGCATTCTGGGTCGTTCTGGAACCGATCGACCGCGGCCTGCCGATCCTCGACCTTCGTACCGCCGTAAATGGTGACCGCATTCGGGCCGAACGCGACGGCGATCGCCTCGATGACGTCGCGATGGTGCGCGAAGACTACGACCTTCCGCCCGTCCGCCATCACCGACCGAAGGTGCTCGATCGCGTACGGGATCTTCGCGACCGCCGTGTCGTGTCGAACCCGAGACATCTCCTCGAACAGAAACTTCCGGGCGCTCTTGAGCTTCGCCACCGCGGCTGCGTACTCCGCTGACCCCTCCGCGAGCCCTTCGATTTCCGCCTCGGCGGCCTCTACATCGGCGTACGCGTCCTCGTACCGCCCATCGTCGAGGTCGAGCCCGTCGGCCGGCAGCGTGACGATCTGGCGGATCTTCGGCGGCAGCTCGGTGAGCACCTCGGCCTTGAGGCGCCGGATCATGATCGACGTCCGGAGCTTTTCCTGGAGCTCGTCGAGGTGCGACGAGCCCGAGAAGTCCCAGTGGCCGCCAAACCCACGCTTCGCGTTGCAGTAGCGGAACGCGAACTTCATGAAATCCTTTTTCGGCCACGTCGCCGGGTCGAGGTAGTTGATCAGCGGCCACAGCTCGATCGGCCGATTGACGATCGGCGTCCCGGTGAGCAGCAGCCGGCGGCGCGCCTGGATGGCGAACAGCGCCTTGGTGCGCTGCGCCTTCGGGTTCTTCGCCATGTGGCACTCGTCGGCCACGAGCAAATCCCATTCGACCGTATCGAGGGGGAGCTTGGTCAGGATGTCGTAGTTCGCGATCACGATGTCGGCCTTCGGCAGGTACCGCGACGCCGCGATGCCGATGCTGAGATCGCGGGTGAGCCAGCGACGAAGCTCGATCGCCCAGTTAGCCTTCAGGGACGCCGGGCAGACGATGAGGACCCAGCGGACCGTGGGATCGAGGTTGATCACGCCGATCGCCTGGCAGGTCTTGCCGAGGCCCATGTCGTCACCGATCAGCGTGGCGGGTCTCGACGATGCGAACGCGATCCCGGCCCGCTGGTACGGGAAGAACCGGAGTCCCTCCGGGCACGGGACATCGATGTCCGCATCCGTCGCCCGAGACGCCGCCAGCGCCTCGGTGCGATCGGTCGCGGCCGAGGTGAGATCCTCGCGGCAGGTGTCGTCGGCGTACTCGGCCAGCTTGCTGGCGATCAGCCGGTCACCGGTCCACCAGGCCTTGATCTCCTTGTCCCACCGGAAGCCGGCCTGCTTCGGGATGGCCTTCTCGGCGAACGTGCTGATCGCAATGAAGCGATCGCC
>JBGTMF010000239.1:0-5331 GCA_041743795.1 Thermodesulfobacteriota bacterium
GTGCCATCTTCAACGTGGCCGCCAGCGCGACGATCGAGGTCAGGACGCTCCGTGCCAACTCGGCGTTCGGCGGAGTCGGCGGCACCGGCGACCCCGGCAACGGGGTCACCGGCCCCGCGCGCGGCGGCGGCCTGTTCAACAACAACGGACAGGTGACGTTGCACTTCGTCACCGCGACCCTGAATGTCGGCGCCACGGGTGGCCGGCAGGTGTACACGCGCGCCGATACTACGGGAAACGGTACGAGCACGACTTTGCTCGACAATATCCTCGGCCAATCCGACACCTTGGTCACCGACTTCGGTTCGGTGTCGGCAACGCTTTCCGCCGGCAGAAATCTCGTTCGCACCAGAGAGGGAACCACTCTGCCGGGAACGGTGATCACCGACGATCCGGATTTGGCCTCGCTCGCCGACAACGGCGGTCCCACGCATACCCACATGCCGAGCCCGATGGGCGCGGGGATCGAACAGGGGCCGATTTCGTCTTCGTTCGCTACGGATCAGCGCGGCAGCGGTTTCCCGCGACAGATCGGCGCCCGCGTCGACCTGGGGGCCGTGGAAGAGGGAGTACCGCCGCCGACCGAAACTCCGACGGTGACACCAACCCATACGCCGACCTTGACGCCGTCGAATACACCGACGATCACCCCGACCAACACCCCGACCGCGACACCGACCGCGACACCGAGCAACACTCCGACCGCGACACCGACCAACACCCCGACGGTGACGCCGACCAACACACCGACGGCGACATCGACCGAGACGCCGACTTCGACGCCGACCAGCACCCCGACCGACACGCCCACGGAGACGCCGACATCGACACCGACCAATACGCCGACCGCGACACCGACCGCTACGCCCGACGATATGGATGGCGATGGCGTTGCGGACGCGATCGAGATGGGTGCGCCAAACGGCGACGGCAACGGCGACGGCACGCCGGACCACTTGCAGCCCAATGTCACTTCGCTGCCGTCGGCTACCGGATCGGGGAATTACGTGACGGTGGAAAGCACCTGCCCGCAGAACCGCGACGTGCGCACCTACACGGTGGAGGAACTCGGCGGCGATCCGGGATACATCTATCCGTTCGGTCTTGTCGGCTTCACGTTGTCGCCGTGCTCACAGGCGACGGTGTCGGTGTATTTCCACGGCACTTCGGCGGTCGGTGACTGGACTTACCGCAAGTTCGGCCCGGTGCCGCCCAGCTTCGGCGCCGCGTCGTTCTATCCGCTGCCGGGCGTGGTATTCGACATGCCGGCGCTGCCGGGCATCGGCCCGGTCGCCCGCGCCTTGTTCGACCTCACCGATGGTTCACTCGGAGACGGCACCCCGGTCGATGGCGAAATCGTTGACCCGAGCGGCCCGGCGATCAACGCCCAACCAGCTCCGGCCGCCTCGCCGTACGCGATGGCGCTCGCCCTCGCGGTGCTCTTGGCGGGGGCGGCAATCGCCCTGCGTCGCGTGGGCAGGATGTCATAAGTCGCGCCCGATTGGTCGCGAAGAAGAAGTGACCGCAGCGCGCCGGCGGCGGTGGAACGGGCGGTCGCCGATGCGGTTGCGCGGCGCAGGCCACGCATGGGCTCACAACTGCGACGAAAACAGGTTCGCCAGTGCGCCGGACAGTTTCTTACGCCAGGGGCGGTTCTTCCATCGCTCGTAGGTAATGCGCTTCGACTGCTCGAGGTCTTGCAGAAAGATTCCTGATTGGCGAGTGGCAATGGCGCGGTTGAGGATGTTGAGGTTGGTTTCGTTGTTGAGCTTGAAGGAGCGGATGTCCAAATTGGCCGAGCCGATGGAGGTCCAGATGCCGTCGATGACCATGAGCTTTACGTGGTACATCGTCGGCTTGTACTCGTGGATCTCGATTCCGGCCTCGAGGAGCGGGCCCCAGCGGTGGCGGCTGGCGTGGCGGACGAGCGGGGCGTCTATTTCTTCGCCGGGAACGATGATCACGATGCGCACGCCCCGCCGCCGGGCCTCGAGCAGGTGCCACTCCGTCGTCTCGTCAACGACGAAGTAAGGCGTGGCGAGGTGAATTTCGCGCCGGGCGGCGGCGATGGAGAGGAGGTACATCAACTGCACGTTCTCGCTGCCGGAGGAGGGAGAACTCTTGAAGGCCTGGACGAGGAGCTGGCCGGCCGGCTGAAGCTCGGGAAAATAGGCGTCGCCGCGCAGCACGCGGCCGCTGGATTCCATCCAGTGTTCGGCGAAGGCGGCTTGGATCTGCGCGACGGCCGGGCCTTCGATTCGGTAGTGCGTGTCGCGCCATTCATCAGGCGAGCGCGCATCCCCCTGCCACTCATCGGCAATGCCAACGCCGCCGGTGAAGCCGATTCTGCCATCGACGATCAGCAGCTTCCGGTGCGTGCGGTGGTTCATGTCGCCGACCGGGAGGATGTCATACCAGCGGAGGGGATTGTAGGAATGACATTCCACGCCGGCGTCCCGCATCTGGCGGATATCGTCGCGGTCGAGATCGGCCGAGCCGACGGCGTCGAAGATGAGGTGCACCTTCACGCCGTTCGCGGCGCGCTCGGCGAGTGCGGATACAAACTCACGGCCGACATCGCCGGAGGAGAAGAAGAAGGTTTCGAGGGTAATTGAGGCGTGTGCGCCGCGGATGGCGCGGAGCATCTCAGGGAAAATCTGGTCGCCATTGATGAGGGTGACGACCGAGTTGCCTGGAATCAGCGGCGGCCCGAGGAGGGAGCTAATGGTGCGCTGGAACTGCGGGTCTTCGATGCCGTATTCGGAGGTGATGCGGTACGGCACGAGGGATGCGCCGCAGGCCGAGAGGAGGAGTAGGGAAAGGATTAGCAGAATCGTGCGGAGGCGGGCGTGGGGGTTCGATCCGCTGCCGGAGCGCACGGACGGAACATTCACTTGCAGTGTGGGAGTGGCGGGCTTCATAAAACTCGAGCTGCAAACGAATTGAGGCCCTGAGCCTCGCGATCTCAGGGCCTCAAGTTCACGGATTCGACGAGTCGCCTTACGCGGTCATTTCCGCGCGCGACTGTTTCGCTCGCGCCGCGCCGATCGCGGTTTTGACGTCCTTCTCTTCCTCGGGGGGCGGCAGGACGGCCTTCATTCCCAGCGATTCGATCCACAGTTCCCGGCACCAACCGGCGCTGTGGTAGAGGTGCTCGTCCTCTTCCTCCTCAACCTCGTCGTGCGCGTCTTTCAGCGCCTTTTTCTCTTCGCCTTTGAGCTTTTTGATCGCCTGCCCGATCAATGCCCAGTTCTGGTGGTCCTTGGTCTCCGCTTGGACCACCATCTCGCAAGCGACCAACTGGGCAGCTTCGGGCGGGCCAGACTTCAGCGCCATCTCCATCGCCTTCACCAGCGAATCGCCGATGTGCCGGACCACCTTCCGTCCGGGTGTCTCCGTGTCGGGATCTAGGCCCAACTGCTCGAACACCTCGAGGAGAATGCGCTCGTGGTTCTCAGTTTGCTCGAGGTACTCCGTCCATTCCTTCTTCAAGTCGTCGTTGATCGCGCAGCGAATTGCCTTTTGATAGATCTGGATTCCGCCGTGTTCCGTTTCCAAGGCTTGGTATAGCAGTTCGTGCATTTGATCCACGTTCATGGTTGTTTCCTCTCTACGGTTGCTCTTTAGTTAGCGATCTCGATCTGGTTGTCGACGCGCGTGACGCCGGCGATCTTTTGGGCTATCCGGCCGATGTTCGCCTTCTCCTCTGCATTGGCGACGGGTCCGCGCAGCGTGACCACGCCCTTGGAGGTGACGATCTTGACGTTCCGCGCGTTGGTCGAAAGCGAGTCGTCCGCGACTACGGCTTGGCGGATCTTCTGGGTTGCATCGAGATCGGCCTGCGCGTTCGACTGATCTCCACTCGTCAATGCTGAGTCCTGGCGGTCGGCGACATTACGCGCCGAGTTGTCCGCCGCCTGGCCGGTCTCACAAGCAGACACGAATGCCATGCCTCCGACAAACAAAACCACGGTTGCAAAGCTTCTCATTATTGTTCCTCTCTGAGCGCGTTACACGCACTCTGCTGGGACGATGAACCTTCCGTCCGACATTGGGCTTCATTTTATCGCTCGTTCCTCGCTACTTCTCGCGGACGCGCCCGGCCGTCGCCACGGTTGTCGTCGGAACCTCGCGTTGCCACGTCACGCCGATCAAGTCGCTGAATGTTTTTGAGCTTGTGTAGTTATACCTCGACCCGACAGCCGTCGTAATATCGGTATAGTACGTGAGTGGTTTCGCGCACGTTGCACTACGCTGTCGAACGCCATCAAGTGGCGTCGCGTGGAACTTGGTGATAGCGCCCGCCCGCACAACCACGCGCGTAGTAATCCGAGCTTACGGCAGCGTGGCCGTTCCAGTACGATCATGAAAAAGGAGAACAGCCATGTTGCATTACGCACTCACCTTCTTCGTCATCGCACTCATCGCGTCCTTGCTCGGTTTCGGAGGCGTGGCCGGCTTGTCGGCCCAGATCGGTTGGATCTTTGCGGTACTAGCCGTCGTGTTCCTCGCCGTAGCACTGATCGGTGGCCGCGGCGGACGCCGCGGATCTTCGATCACCTCTACCAACAGCCCGGTATAACGGGTGGTTCAAATCGCGAAGGATGGCCGGACCGGTCGCAGCCACGCGTGGCGGTACGCCGCGATGCTGGCTCTGCTGCTGGTTCGGCCATTCTCCGGCGTCGCACAGGCCGAGTCGGGCGAGCCCATTGCATTGCAGTGGACGGAAGGCGACTTCGCCGGCAACACGACCATCTGGACCGCGGACGGCCAGCGCGTGCAGGGATACATCGCGTATCGCCAGAAGCGGGAAGGTGATCGACTGCACATCGAGCGCAAAGCCTACTTCCGCGATGGATCGCGTGACGTAGATACGGCTGTCGTGCAGGTTGGCTCACATCTCCGCTCGATCTCAGGGCGTTCGATCATCGCCGACGCTCAGAACAGTCCGATTCTCGATTTGAGCATCGACGTGGCGACACGCCGCATCACCGGTTTCTACACCGACGACGGTGAGCGCGTGGACGTCGATGAGGAGGGCGATCTCAGTTCGGCTACGTATTGGGGCCCGATGCTCAACATCGTCGTCAAGAACTTCGCGGCCAACGCTTCCGACGGCATGTTGGTCTTTCAAACGGTCGTAGCGACGCCGAAGCCGCGAGTGTTGGACATGGAGCTGAGCCAAGAAGAGACCGTGACATTGATCCGCACCGGGAGCACGAGCACTGCGGACAAATTGACTTTATTGCCGACGATCAACTTTCTCATTGATCCCATCGTCCAGCGGATCGCGCCGGAGACGCATTTCTTCATCGACTCCGGATCGCCCCC
>JBGTMF010000240.1:0-5213 GCA_041743795.1 Thermodesulfobacteriota bacterium
CGTGCCGGCGAGAGCGACGCCGCCCGCCATGCGCCGGTATGAGCCGGTGCCGCTGGCCGAGAGGTTGACCTGCGCCTGCGCCGCCGTGACCCACTCGAGTAGGTGCCGCCGGCTCACGTAGAGGCGGTGGAGCGTGCGGGCGATCGCATCCGCCATCAGCCAAGCCTGCAGCGCCAGCAGCATGATCTGCATGGCGAACTGCACCATCGCCCGCGAAAAATCCTTGGCGACGACCCGCGCGTGACTGCGCTTGGAGATACCGCGGCGCGGCGGCAGGAGTCCGGCAAACGACGGCAGCAACGACGGCAGCGCAAGCATCGCGAGAATGCAGGCGGTCCACGCCGCCGCCGCCGGAAGCGACAATGTCCAACCGCCGACCAGCGCCAGAAACACCGTCGGCGCTGACAGTGAGCGGCGAAGGTTGTCGATCATCTTCCAGCGGCCGACCGGGGGAATCTCCCGCAAGGCGGAAGCGTCAATCGCGGTTGTTGCCGATTCACGAGCAATCGGCGCTCGCCCGAGAATCCAGGGCAGCAACTGCCAGTCGCCCCGCGCCCAGCGGTGTTGCCGCGCCGCCGCGACGTCGTAACGCGCAGGGAACTCCTCGAAAACCTCCACGTCGGAAGCCAATCCTGCCCGCGCGAAAACCCCCTCGAGCAGGTCGTGGCTCAGAAGAGTGCCGTCGGGCACCCGCCCGTCCAACGCCGCCTCGAACGCGTCGACGTCGTAGATTCCCTTGCCTGTGTACGATCCTTCGCCAAATAGGTCCTGGTACACGTCGGACACGGCGGCCGCGTATGGGTCCATGCCGCCGGGCGCCGAGAATACCCGTTGAAACAGCGATCCGTCGCGACCACTCGGCAACGTCGGGCTGACACGCGGCTGCAGCACGCCGTATCCCTCGACGACGCGACGGGACCGGGTGTCGAATTTCGCCCGATTGAGCGGGTGTGCCAGCTTGCCCACCAGTTGCCGGGCGACGCCGTGCGGCAGTCTCGTGTCGGCGTCGAGAGTGATGACGTAGCGCACCCCCGTCGGCACCCACGGCGGCCGGTCGCCGACGGGCAGAAACGTCGTGTCGTCAGCGCCCCGCAGAAGGCGGTTCAACTCGTGCAACTTACCGCGCTTGCGCTCCCAGCCGATCCATTTCGCCTCGCTCTCGCTCCACATCCGCCGTCGGTGCAGGAGCAGAAACCGGTCCCCCGCGGCGGCCCCGGGATAGCGGCGGTTCAAGCGCGCGATACCGTCGGCCGCCGCGGCGAGCAGTGCCTCGTCGCCCGGTGCAATCGCCGTCGTCGCATCCGTCCAATCTGACAGCATCGCGAAGTATAGATCGTCGTCCGGACTGGCGAGGTGATGAACCTCCAGCCGCTCGACCTGCTCGTCGATCGCCTCCCGCGACGTCAACAGCATCGGTACGGCGACGATCGTGCGCAGGTGTGGTGGCACGCCACCACTGAGTTCGAGCCCGGGCAGCACCTTCGCGCCGAAGCGATTCGTCACGTGACGGTTCACCAACGCCGCCGCCGCCTCGGAGGCCGGAATGAGTGCGAGTGCCGCCAACAACGCCAGCAGGGCGCCGCTACCGCCGGCGCCCACCACGGCGAGGAGTGCCAATGCGACGATCGACGCGGCCAACACACCAATCGCAGCGAGGTAGCCGAGAATTCCCGCCGCCGCGTAGCGGCGAGCGAGCCATTCCTTGACGTGGCCGCGGAACCCGAGATCTCTCTCGAAGGCGCGCCTGCCGTTGCCGATCAGGTAATACCCGGGATCCTCTTCGCGGCGGTCCGTGGCGTCGCCGCCGTCGCCTGACTTTCCGGCTTCACGCGCGGCGCCAAGTGCCCGTTGAACAACCTCGATCTCCGAATGCAGCGAACCGCGCGCCAACGTCTCGATTGCGTGCCGGTAATAATCTCGCGTGGCAAAGTCCATGGCGCTGAAGTCGCTGCCAGCGCGCAGGGCTTCGTCGACGAGACTGACGCTCTCGAAGAAGTCCGCCCAGTCGACATCGGACATCAGCCGCATGCTGGTGATCACGTTGCGGACGGTCACGTTCATCGCACCCTGCCGCTGGTGCTCATTGCGGACGATGTCGTCGGCGTTCGTCCCCTGCGCCGCCAACCGCTTGTCGAGCCATAGAAGTGCAGGCGTCACGACTGGGTCCTGGTCGCGCAACCGCTGCACCAGCTGGACTGCGAATGGCAAGGACAGGGATTTCTGCTCGATGGTGAGCATCGTCTCCGCCGCCGTCTCGGCATCGAGGCTGCCGCCCCGCAGCAGGCGATCCGCCAATGCGTCGGCCTCCTGGCGCGCCGCGCGGCTGTTTACGATCCTATCCGCCGCTCGCCGCAGGTTTTCGACCAGGACGATCCTCAGGGTGATCGCCACCGCCCACAGCTCGCCGATCGTCAGCGGTTGGACGCGCTGGTAGGCGCGTACGAATCGGCAGAGAGTCTGCGGATCGAACAGACTATCGGTATGGGCGACGTACGCCCAAGCAAGGCCGAACACGCGCGGGTACCCCTGCAACGGCCCGTCGGCCAGCTTCGGCAACTCGCGATAAAAGCCTGGCGGTAAATCGTCGTGGATCTCGCGGATCTGTTCTTCGGCGACGTGAAAGTTGTCGACCAACCACTCGGCGGCTGGAGTGATGGCGCGTTCGTCGCGGATGGCTCGGCCGATGGTGCGGTATGCGGCGAGCAGGACGCGGCCGTTCTCGCGCAGGCGCGGCGCCAGCTGTCGAGCGGCTCCGGCCTTCGTCGTGACACCCTGCGCCGCCGCGAGACTCTCGGCATGCTGCTCCAAACGTTCTACGCTGAACAGCTCGCTGCGAATGGTCTCGTCCGGCCTACCCGGGAAAGCGGCGGGCCGACTCGAGAATCGGCGGAGGATGGAGTGCTTCAAGGCTGCCTTTCTTGCTCGGCCGAAGCACCCGGTGGATCACTATGCCCGCGCGCGAGGCACGGACGTTCGCTGCGGTCTGGGATGCCGAGCCGACAATCGATAATGCCGGCAACCATAGCACAGCGACGGGGAAATGCTCGGACCAGTAACCCTCGTCGTCGACGCGCGCGGGTCGACCACCCCCGTGCAATCATGCGCGTCGGATTCCGTCCGTACGAGACTCAACGGCTGGTCAACGACTTCCTCGCGATGGTCGCCGCTCGACACGAGTCCGACGAGGCTGATCACTGATTTACACCGCCCCGCTCTCCTCCGCCTCTGCGGCGTAAGATGGGGGACCCCCGGCGGCACCGGAGGGGTGTCCAGACATGCCGCCGGGGTCATATGTGAGAGGGATCCGTCGTGGTACGACACACCGCTCTGCACACGTATGCTCAACTCCCAGAGATCAATCCCGGGTCACTTGCCGATCCGGAGATCGTCTTGTACCGAGCAGACACCATCCGTCGATCGCGCGACAACGGCCGCTTCCAGGCGCTGCGTCCCGCTGGGGACTGTCCCAGTCAACCGCGCCACACAGTTCACCACGGCAATATCGATATCCTTGAGCGAGGCGCGTTCCTGGAACCGCGTCTCGATGTCCTTCTGGATATCCCCGTCGAGGGCCTCCATGGCGGGCTGCTTGGCGGTCGCGACTACCTGCAAATCGTTGTTCACCTTGATGACGCCGCCGACCTTACGCACATCAGCTTCGGCGGCCTCTTTGGCTTTCGCGGCCGGGACGATACCAAAGAGCGTGACCTCGCCGTTGCGGGTGTCCACATTGATGTCCATCGCCGGCGTTTCACTGTCGGCCATCAGCCGCAACTTCGCCATCGAGGTTATCCACATGTCGCGAGATGCATCGCCGATCCCATACTCGGCATCGGCTGCCTTCTCCTTGCGCTCGCGCCAGATCTCGTCGTCCGCCAGAGAATCAGGGCTCTCGATCTTGCTCGCGACCTGTCGCACGCCGTCGACGCCGGACGCGATTTCGACGGCACTCAGGTGATCCGTCATCGTCTTCGCCGATCCGCCGAGCAAGACGACACCGTTGTTTACAGACGTGACCGTTGTCGATTTGAGAGACTCCTGCGCCTGCAGGGCCGTGTTCACCTGTTTCGCGATGTCGTGATCCGAGCGCTGCACAGCATCTTCATCAGCCGCTGGCACGACGGAGAGCAGGTTGTGCACGCCGTTGACGCCGTCAATTGATTTCACGATGCTCTCGGCCTTGGCCTTGACCTCGGCCGAGTGCACCTTGCCGTGCAGGGTCACCTTCTGGTTGACGGTGTCGACACTCACCGCGGTACCGCGCACGCCGTCGGCTGTCATCAGAGCTAGTTTGCTCTTCACCGTGATCCAGGTGTCCGACGGTGCCGCCGCGAAGGTTGGGGCGACGAGCGCAGAGCTGAGAGTTGCGGCGATCAGTGCCCACTTGCCCGTCCGTCGAGTCGTTGTCGTCAATTGCATCGTGATTCTCCAGTACTTGTCACGGCGGTCGGGGCTGCGCCCTCGAGCCTCATTTCAATCCGAGGATCGAAACGAACGGTCGAAGGAGCCCAACGCCGATTCGCGTCATGCTCGCTGGTTCTTCCCGCTCTTTGAATGTCCATGTTCATCGGTTTGAACATTCTTGTATTCGAATGCGGGCGGCGCAGTAAGCTCGGATTAGTACGTGAGCACCTCTACGGGCGTAGTAATACCCGTACACAAAGGCGCCGTGCTACACCGTATGGGCGACGGGCTGCGAGTGTCCCGAGTCAGAGATTCGTCAACGAACTTCCAACTCAGGACACTAGCGGCGCAGTTCGGCGCGTGCGGTGACGGCGAACAGCGTTGCCAACAGGAAGAAAACGGGCACCAGACTCCATGCTGCGGCCCACGACACGCGGTCGGCGACCAATCCAAAAAGCATCGGCCCCAACGCTCCGCCGATGTACGTCCCGGTCTGTGTGAAGCCCGTCGCCGCGCCCGGCGCCGCCGAGTTGCGCGTCACCACGGCCAGGTTGAACAATCCGGGCCATCCCCACCCCGCCGCGAAGACCACCGGAACGGCGAGCACGAATACCGCCGGCACTGACGACGCAAGGCCGATTGCGCCGACGCCGCCAGCGAACAGCATCCAGGTGACGATCCCGAGATGACCGCCATCGCGCATGTCGGCGCGGTAGCCGAGGTAGATGCGCGTAACCACGGCGAGAGCCGAGCCGCCGGCGACCAACCAGCCCGCGGCAGCGTCGGCGATGCCGATGCGCGCGGCGCCG
>JBGTMF010000241.1:0-42642 GCA_041743795.1 Thermodesulfobacteriota bacterium
CGGTGGGCGTCGGCGCCGGGTGCGCTGCGACGACGAGCACCCGCGCGACACGGGTCTGCTCTGCCTGTCCGTCCGATGCGGTGAGGCTGACCAGGTGCTCGCCGGGCTGCCAGAACGTGTGCGGCGCCGAGTAGCCTACGGCCGTTGTGTCGTCGTCGCCGAATCGCCAGGTGAAGGTAAGTGGGTCTCCGTCCGGATCAATGGAACCGTAGGCGTGAAAGGTTATCCGCCCGCCGACGACGGTCTCCCGATCAGGACCGGGGTCCGGCCATGGCAGTAGATTGACCTGCTCATCCGCGCTCTCATACGCGCCGCGGTCGACGGCGTTTCCGAGCGGGCGCGCGTTACCGAAAAGATCTTCGTTGTCGGCAAAGGTCGCAATGCCGGTATCGATCATTGGGCTCAAAGGCTCGCCGCGATAGTCGCCGTCCGCGGTGAACCGCGGGTCGACTGCCCAGGTGGCGGTGCCACCACCGCTGTGGGCCGCCCAGACGCCGGCGTTGATCTGTTGCCCGGAGTAGCGCAGATCGCCACCTCCCGGTTGGTGAACGACGACCAATCCGTCGGTCGTGCCCGGCCGGAAGAAGATGTTGTGATCTTCGAGCAGCGTGATGCCGGTGCCGACCTCGAGTGCTTTTCCCCCACCAGAAGCGACGACGTTGCGCAGCTCGACCGCGAATCCGGCGGCGGCCGCATCGTCGGCAGCCGGATTGCGCAGTAGGATCTGGATGCCGGAATTGTCGGCGATCGTCGTGCCGAGTACCGAAACAGACGGCGCCACCCCACCCGCCGCAGTCGCAATCAGACCGGTCCGGTTGCCGGCGATCAGCGAATTGTGAACCGCGGCGTTGCCGGAGAGCTTGACGCCGGCGCAGGTGTTGGAGAGGCTCCGCGAGCGATGAATCGCGACGTCATCGCCTTGGATATCGAAGCCGTCTTCGCCGTTGGCCTCGGCGACACAACCATCAAAAGTCACGCCGCTGGCGAACTCTTCGACGGTGAAACCATCCGCGTCGCCCGAACATGCGAGACCATCATCGTTGCCGCGCGAGGAGGTGTCGCGGACGAGAACGTTCGAACTCGCGCCGAAGATGCGAACCCCGGACGCGCCGTTGCCGTGAATGTCGCAACCGCCTATCTCGATCTCACTAGCGCCGGCGATCCAGATGCCGGCGCGATTTCCGTGAATCTCGCAGTCGCGAATGACGATGCGCCTGGCCCCCGGACGCACGAAGACGGTCTCGTGGTAGCCGCCGCGTGCCTCGAACCCGGAGATCTCCAGGTGCTCGCAGGTGGCGGCGATGTCGAAGGCCGACAAACTAGCCGACGGATCCGGACTCTCGAGAACCACCCCCGGTTCAGCGCGAATCGCGACTGGCCGATCGGCGGTTCCGGCAACCGTGACCGCTACAGACTCAGAATAGATGCCCGGATGAACGATCAGGGTATCGCCCGCTTGCAGCCGAGTAACGCCGTGTTGAATGCTATGCCATGGCGCAACAGCGCTTCCGTCGCCGGCATCGCTACCGGATTCGACATCAACGTACAGCGTGCGCGCGTCGCTCGCAGCAACTGCCAGCAAGGTGAGCGTCAGGACTGAAGCCAGGATCCGCATGACGGGGATACCCTGCATGCTTCATGCCGGATGCTTGGCCACCGCGCCGCCTGTCCGATCAAAAGGCGTGCGTCACCCAGCGACGGGCGAGGATTTGTCACCGACGGCGAGACCGGTATCCGGGTGTCAGTGGGGCCGCCGGCGGGGCGCCGCATCATACGGAAGAGAAGCCACCAGATCGAAAGATCGCGCGAAGCGCGAACCACGCTTTGCCTGTGCCTGTGCCTACGAGAAGCGAGTTTCAGCCTAAGAGATAGGGGCCCTCGGTCTTCCCGTCGACGAAATCACAGCGGCCGAATCAGCCGCGGCGCGAACAGGCGCTGACCAACGCTTTGTAGTCGTCGAGGTTGTCGAGGTCGGGAGGGGGCGCCTTGCCGAGGTCGACGCGCAGCACGCGCTCGCCGTGACGCGCCAAAACCTCGCGAGCGCCGACGTCTCCGCGAACGCCGCAGATCTCGCCCCAGAGAACGCGACCCAGCAATGTCGGATGCCCCGCCACCGATTCGTCGCCGGTGATGTAGACGGCGCGAACTGCCGCGACATCATCAGCTCCGAACGCGGCGATCACCCTGTCGACGTCAGACGACGACACCGTAGGCTGATCGCCGAGCAGCACCACCACGGCTTCGCTGCGCGCATCGACCGCGGCGATCCCGGCGGCTAGCGAAGTGGACTGTCCCCGCTCGAAGGTTTCGTTGTCGACAAAGCGCACGCGCTCTCCCGCGGCCCAGCAATCGGCCAGAGCATTGCGAATCGACTCGGCCTCGTAGCCAAGAACGACGACGACTTCGTCGACGACCGATGCTAGCGCCGCCAACACCACATGCGCCAGTGCCGGCTGCCCGGCGATCGGCAACAATTGCTTGGTTCGGCCCATGCGCGACCCGCGACCGGCCGCCAAGACGAGCGCCGAAACGAAGATCCGTTTGCCCATCATCGATCAGAGGCGGAGACGGACCAAGCCGGGCACCGACCTCATTCCAAAGCACCCTTCGCCTGTCCCGCGCCGCTTGACTGAGCGCGAGGATCGCGCCCAAAACGCACCGCCGTCACCTCCGCCAGAATGGAGAGTGCGATCTCGGCGGGCGCCCTGCCGCCCAGATCGAGACCAACCGGCGAGTGGATGCGGTCCAACTCAGCGTCGCCGAATCCCTCAGCGCGCAACACCTCGAGCCGCGATGCATGAGTGCGACGGCTGCCCAGGGCTCCGATATACGACACCGGCGAGCGGAGAACGGCGCGTAAGGTCGGTAGATCGAACTTGGCGTCGTGCGACAGCGTTACGACATAGCAGGTGTCGTCCATCTCGAGGCGCGCAAATGCAGCCTCCGGCCAGTCGCGGATGACGACGTCCGCACCCGCCAGGCGCTCCTCACTGGCGTACACCGCGCGCGGATCGACGACGGTGACGTGAAAGTCGAGTTCCTTTGCCATGCGACAAAGCGGAATCGCGGTCTGGGTCGCGCCGACGACGATCAGCCTAGGCGGCGGCGAAACGACATCGACGAATACGCGCAAGGGCTCACCGCCTCGATCGTAGACGAGGTTGCAGCTTCCGCCGGCGATCAACTGCTGGCGCATGGCGTCGACGATCTCCGCGTCGAAGCGCGGCTCGATCGAGCCGGCCACCGAGCCGGCGAGAAAAATCCGGCGCCCGAGCATGTCGCCCGGCGACACCGCCACCGCCATCGCCGCGGAGCGGTTGCGCTGAACCGCCGCCAACACGGCGGCCCAACCAGCCGCATGCGCGCCCATCGACTCCAAAACAACCTTTATCTCGCCGCCGCAAGTGAGGCCGATGCGCATCGCATCGGCGTCGGCGACGTCGTACGAGGCCAGCCGTGGCGCGCCATCCCGCAGGACGGCCTGCGCTCTCTCGAAGAGGTCGCTCTCGACACAACCGGCACTGATCGCGCCGACCAGCTCGCCGCTCCGCGTCACCGCATAATGCGCGCCGGGCAACCGCGGCGCCGAGCGCTGCACGTGAACCAGCGTCGCCAGCGCGACTGACTCGCCGCGCTCCAGCCAGTTCCGCACGGCGTCTGCAATCTCCCTCATGCTCGCAACCTTTCAGCAGCCCGGCGAGCGGCGCGGCGGCGTCATGCCCAACCCAGTTGAACCGCGCTATTCTCGGAGGATCGCGTAGATCGACTGATCGAGCAGTCTGCCTTCCTTGCAAACGCTCTTCCGCATGCGGCCCTCAAACTGATAGCCGGCTTTTTCCAGGACTCGAATTGAACGGTCGTTGCCCTCGAAGACATGGGCATAGATGCGCACGATCGGGTAGCGAGCGAAAGCGTAGTCCGTCATCGCAACGACCGCTCGCGATGCGATTCCGCGACCCCAGAACGGCTGACCCAACCAATAACCGATCTCGGCAGAGCGGCGGTGTACGTCATCCTGAATCTGCACGCCGATGCCGCCGATCAACTCGACACCATTGGCAATGCCGAAGTCCTGTAAGGGATTCTGCCGGCGCAGATAGCGAAGCCAATCGATCGCGTCCGCCCGCGTGTACGGATACGGAAAGCGATCGCGCAGGTTCCGCCAAACCTGGTAGTTGTTGGCGTACTTCACCAGCGAAGCGACATCTCCTGCTTCGTACGGTCGAATCTCAAAGTCGCCCAAGTCGATCATCGCCGCAACGCCCGTCGCATTGTCTCTAGCACAACCACCGCGCCGCACTATATCGGGGTCGCCACACCTCGGGGTCGCCCGTGCCCTGGAGCGCTACGGTCTCCGCTCGCCCCGCGAATTCGACCCTTTGCGCCATCGAGCTTGACCCGCCTCCCCAAGCCCGCCTACGGTCGCGGCGTGGAGGGGAATCGTATGCGACGAACCATCCGGTGCGCGTTCACCCTGCTGGCGTGCGCGCTACCCGCCTGGGCCGACCTTCGGATCAGCCCCAGCGACGGCGCCAGTCACGCCTATCCGCGAGTGTGTCGAGGTTCGTCCGACTTCGTCGCCGTCTGGGAATCGGGCGACGCATCCGGCTCCCGCATCACCGTGCAGCGGCTACAAGGCCCCGGCAACCCGTTGCTCTCTCCGGTGCAGGCCAATCAGGGGGACTCCGTCGCGCAACTGCCCGATGTCGCCTGCCGCGGCAACGGCAGTTTCCTGGTCGTCTGGGAATCGCGCCAGCCGGGCGGCAACGGCAGTCGAATCCGCGGTCGCAACTTCGGTGCCAGCGGGGCTGCCACGGATTCGGAGTTCGCCGTCAACAACCGCACCGATGGCGATCAGCGCGGACCGCGCGCCTGCGCCAGCGGCAGCGGCCGCACGGTCGTCGTCTGGTCCAGCACCGCTCCAGACGGAGAAGGCGAAGGGGTATTCGGACAGCGCTTTGGCACCGACTGGGAGCCCAGCGGTGGCGTGTTCCAGATCAATACGACAGCCGACGGCAACCACGACGATGCCGCCATCGCGTGCATCGCAGGCGGCATCCAACTGATCGTCTGGCGCCATCGGCCCGCCGACAAGTCTGCCGCGGACATACGTGCGCGGCTTTACGACGAAGTCGGTGAGGCGTTGGGTGATGAATTCGCGATCAGCCCACCCGGTGACGAGAGCCGAGAACATCCAGCCGTAGCCGCCGCACCGGACGGCGGATTTGCCGTCGCCTACGAGACGCTGCAGACCGAACAAGCGGGCCGCATCACCGTGCGTCGGGTCGGCAGCGAAGGCTCCCTCGGCGGCGAAATGCTCCTTGATCTCGAAGGTCGCGGACGCCACGAGGCACCGGTCCTCGCGTTCAGCGAAACAGGAAATCTGTTCGCAGCATGGTCGCGCGGCAGCGGTTTCGACTACGACATCGCCGGGGCACGACTCCGTGTCGGCGCCGAAGCGCCACAGGTCTTCTCGGTCAATCGATTGCCAGAGGGAAACGACGGCGCTCTATCGACCTTGGGCGGCGGCCTCGACATCGCCAGCGACGGCTTCGGCGGAGATCTCGCCGTCTGGCAGAAGCGCGAGGTGTTCGAGGCAGATTCCACCTCCTCAATCTACGCCCAACGCTTCGAACAGTGCTCCGGTGACTGCTCCGACGACGGCCTCGTGCGCATCAACGAGCTGATCCTGGCGGTCGGCATCGCTCTCGGCAATGCCGAGCTCGAACTTTGTCCGTCGGTCGACCGCGACCAGAGCGGAGCCGTCGAGATCAACGAACTGATCCGCGCCGTAAACGAGGCCTTGGCGGGTATCTGTCCAGCTCCTGTCGGCTGAGCGCTCCCGTTGCCGCTGTACTGAGAAAGGTCCAAATGACTGACTCCGATCTCGTCCCCTGGTTGCCCTTTCCGCTTGCGCCCGTATCGAACGGCGAGTGGTCACCGCCACCGCCCTCGGATAAGCAACGACAGGTGATGCGCCTGCTCGACGAGGAGGCCGACAAGCGCGCACGTAAGCTCGGCCTGTCGCGCCGCGACTTTCTCCGCACCGCCGCCGGCACAGCCACCGCGTACATGGTGATGAATCAGGTACACGGCATGGCGATGGCCGGCGACAGATCCGTCCTCCCAGTCACCCTGGAACAGACGCAGGATCCGCTGGCGGCGGCGCAGATGTTCTCCGCCGACTTTTTCGTCATGGACGTGCAGTTGCACCACGTCGACCTCGAGGCATTCGGCAGCATCCGCAGCCTTGCCTCGCTGCGTTTTCTCGAGGGGAATCTCTCCGTCGATCAGCGCCTGCAGAATCTCTCGCAGGCGAACATGATCAAGGAGGTGTGGGTCGACTCGGAAACCGCGGTCGGCGTCATCAGCGGCGTTCCGGACGGCGTGCCGATGGGCCCCGAAGTCATGGCCGAGACGCGCGACATGGTAAATCAGCTGTCGGGATCGAATCGCGCTCTGTCGCAGGCGATGATCGACCCGCTCGATCCGCCCAGCGGACGGCTACCGATCGAATCGCTCGAACGACAGGTCAAGGAACTGGGAGCCGTTGCCGTCAAGACATACACCGGCAACGGCACGGCTGCGGTGCCGGGTTGGTTCCTCGACGACGAGGAGATCGCCTACCCGCTGTACGCCGAGGCAGAGCGGCTCGGTCTCAGCATGATCAACGTACACAAGGGCTTTCCGAGCATCAGCAACTTCGATATGACCGGCGAATACGTCCGCTCGCGCGATCTGCCGAAGGCGTGTCGCGACTGGCCGCGCCTCAACTTCGTCGTCTACCACTCCGGGTACTTTCCGGGAGAGGGCAATGCCGAGTTCGTCGGCGTACTGCGCGAGATGCGCGGGCGTCAAAATGTCTACGCCGAGATCGGCAGCGCCTTCGCCGTCGCCTTCCTCAGCGGCCCCGACCAGGCGGCGCATTTGATCGGCGCCATCGCCAAGGAGATCGGCTACGACCACATCATCTGGGGCACCGATTCCATCTGGTGGGGTTCGCCGCAATTCCAGATCAACGCACTCAAGAACCTGGAGATCTCGCCGCAGATGCAAGAGGAGTTCGGCTACCCACCGCTGACGCCGGAGGCCAAGGCGCGCATCCTCGGCCTCAACGCGGCGCGCCTGTATCGGGTCGACGTCAACCAAACCCGCAACGCCATCCAAGCCGACAACATCGTCCGCATCCGAGAGGATCTCGGCGGCATGGAAGCGAGCCGCACCAACTACGTCTACGGGCCGAAGTCCCGTCGCGAATTCCTCCGCTACCTGGCACGCGCCAACGCCTGAGGATGGCGCCGCGACACGCGGCGGACGCACCAGTTCACGGCGTGACGATGTTGAAGGTCCCTTGCGGATTGTCCATCAGGTTGAAGAACGACAGCAGCGTCATCCGACTGCCGGATACTTCGAGATCGTCCGAGAAAATCATCTCGCGCAGGCCCGCTTGACCGACGACGAGGCGCAGCCAGAAATCGCGCGTCAGCCGCATGGTCACGTCGGCAGCCGGGTCCGCATCTGCTCGGCGGTAGTTGAGGACTCCATTGCGCACCTTCAGCACATACGTCTGATCGAGGTCGGTGAACGTGAAGTTCACCGTCATCTCGCTCGCCGCGGCTTTCGCGCCGTCGATGCGCGCCGCCATTGAATCGAAAAATCGCTCGACCGGCATCTGACGCAACAATTCGGCAGCGGCGACGAGGTCGATCGCTGATGCGACGGGGCCGCGGCGCAGTTCGAGAGCGCCGGTGAGATACGCATCGCGCCACGGTGCCGATTCCGACTGATACGCCAGCTGGTCGTACGTGCGCGCCAACAGTTCGCGCGCGTCGTCGTTGTCCGGTTCGGCGAAGACCAGGTGATCGAGCACCGTCGCCGTCCAGCGGTACTCACCCGCATCGAACGTGGCGCGCGCCTTCTCGAGGACGGCGGCGGCGCCGCCCATGAATTCGACGTACTTGCGCGCCGCCGGCTCCGGCGGCAGGGGATCGAGGTTGGCCGGATTGCCGTCGTACCAACCGAAGTACCACTGATAGACGGCCTTCGCATTGTGCTTGAGCGTCCCGTAATAGCCGCGACTGGCAAAGGTCGAGCGCAATGCATCGGGAAACTCGATCTCCTCGGCAATCTCCCGCGACGTCAAGCCCGCGTTGGCCAGGCGCAGCGTCTGGTCGTGGATGTATTTGTATGTGTCGCGCTGCGTCGCCAGGTATTCCATGACTCGCTGATTTCCCCACGTCGGCCAGTTGTGGCTGGCAAACACCACCTCGGCGTCGGCGAATAGTCGAATCGCCTCGTCGATGTATCCACTCCACTTCAGCGCGTCGCGCACCTTGGCGCCGCGCAGCGTGTAGAGATTGTGCATCGTGTGCGACACCAGTTCGGCACCGCACCACGCCTTCTTGTCGGGCAGGTAGAAGGTGAGTTCGGCAGGCGCCTCGGACTCCGGCGCATACTGGAAGATGAACCGCACCCCATCGATTTCCATCGCCTGCGGTGTGCGGTCGACGATATCGGTCGGCGGTAGCACCGAGAAGGCGCCGCGCGCCGGCTCCTTGCCGAGACCGGAGTCGATGTGTCCGCGCGGACCGCGCTCCAATCCGAAGCCATACATGAACGAGGAACGCCGACCCATCGCCATGCCGGCGAGAACATTCTCGCTGGTCGCCTCTTCGATGAACCCCTCGGGAGCGATGATACGCACGCGCCCTGCGGCGACATCCTCGTCGGTCACCAGCGCCTGAATGCCACCGAAATGGTCGATGTGGCTGTGCGTCAGAATCACCGCGACGATCGGCGCTTCGCCGAGATGCCGGCGCGCCAGCGTCAGGGCGGCCTCCGCCGTCTCGCGCGCGGTCAGTGGATCGACGATGATCCATCCACTGCGACCTTGGATGATCGACATCGTCGCCAGGTCGTAGCCACGCACCTGGTAGACGCCGGCGACGACTTCGTAGAGGCCGTGCCGGTTGTTCAATTGCGCCTGCCGCCAGAGGCTCGGGTGGACACTTGCCGGCGCGTCGCCCTCCTGGAAGAGGTAGTCCGTCGTGTCCCAGATTCGCTGGCCGGATTTGCCGCGGATGACTACGTCCGGATCGCGCGCCAGCAATCCGCGATCGGCATCGGCGAATCCCGTTGGGTCGTTCAGGGGCAGCTCGTCGAGAACCGCTCTGTGCATGCGGCGCGTGTGCGCCGACGGCTCGGAATTGCCCTGCCGCCCTGCCTCGACGGTCGTCCCAGGTGGCGGATCCGAGCTACACGCGGCGAGCAGGAAAATTACAATTGCAAACGGTACCCGGCGTGACGGCTTCATGGGCGACTCCACTTTCGAATTGGCGCAGGCGGCGCGAGGCTTGCCCGCAGCCGGTGGTCGGCATCGATGCACGGCATATCGCCACCGCAGGACTCGGCGCAAACCGACCGGCGTGCCGACATACGCCGCGGCGTTGCATCATTCCGAGTTGACGTGCCACTCCGCACTCTCGTAGCGTTCCCCGATGGCGCAGCAACGCACCGTCCTCATCACCGGCGCATCGACCGGCATCGGCGCTTGCATGGCACTCGCCTTCGCCGCCCGGGGCTATCGGCTCGCACTCGGCGCCCGCCGTGAGGATCGCTTGCAACAGGTCGCCGCCGCGCTTCGCCAACTCGGTGCGCGTGCACACACCGCCCCACTCGACGTCACCGACGCCGACTCGATCGAGCGATTCTACCGCGGCGCCGAGGAGTCCGTCGGCACGGCCGAAGTCGTCATCAACAATGCCGGCTGCTCACGCCCCGCCCGCCTGCACGAGTACGACGTCGACTGGCTGCGGACTGAGACCGAGACCAACTTCCTCGGCCCGATCCTGGTCACCCGGCGAGCCCTGCAACCGCTGATCGCAGACAATCGGCGCGGCGACATCGTCTTCATCAGCAGCGACGCGGTGCGCCATCCGCGGCCGTATCAGACGCTGTACGGAGCCGCCAAGGCAGGGGTCGAAAACCTCGCCGACGGACTGGCGCGCGAACTCGAGGGCACGGGAATCCGCGTCACCAAGGTTCGCATCGGCCCCACCGTCAGCGAATTCGGCGCAGCCTGGGATCTCACAGAGTTCGCCGATCTGGTCCAGCGATGGCGGCGCTTCGGCTTGCGCGACGCCCGACTGCTCGGCGAATTGATGCCGGCGGAAGCGGTCGCCGCGGCCGTCATCGATGCCGTCGAGAAGCCCCCCGGCATCTGGGTCGACGCAATCGAACTCCAGCCAGCCGCGCCGAAGCTCAGCTGATCGATTCGCGGGCCCATTGCAGATGGCCGCGAATCGCCGTCCACCACTGGTCCGGACTCTCCAGCTGCGGGCTGTGCGCGGCGTCTGCAATGACGACACGCCGGGCGCGCGGAATTCCCGCCTCCAACTCTTCGGTCGGTCGCAGAAACGGCGCGTCCTCTTCGCCGACGATGATCGTCGTCGGGCAACCGATCTCGGCAAGCCGCGCGGTCAGAGCCTGCTGGTCGCACATCTCCGTGCCGAGCGCTGCGAATGCGGCGGGGTCCATGCTGAGCATCCTCTGGCGATGTCTTTCCCAGTAGGCATCCGTGCCGATCGTCTGTTCGTAGCGGATCGATGCGGCTGGACGGCGTGAATTGTCTTGGGTCAAGGATCGCGCTACCTCGGCGAGACGCTCCATCCCCTCGGCCATTGCCAAGCCGCCGCCGGCATCGAACACCATGCGCATGAAGCCGTCGGGCATGCGCGCCGAGGTGTTCATCAGCACCAGCGAGGCGACGCTCTCCGCATGCGCGAGCGCGTAGCGCAGGGCGATCATCCCGCCCATCGAGTGGCCGAGGAGGTCGCATTGCGCGATGCCCAACCCTGCCAGTAGGCCGTGCAGGTCGTCCACCAGACGATCGAAGCTATACGCCGCCGGGTCGCCGACCGAGGTGGAGTCGCCGTGGCCACGCTGGTCGTAGATCACCGTGCGGCCGATCGCACACAGCGCGTCGTAGTGATCGCGAAAGTCGTGGCGGTTGCCGGTGAATCCGTGAACGAGGACGAACGGGCGCCCGGGTGCCCGGCAATCCTCATAGGCAAGTCGAACTCCACCGACCTCCAGTGTCGCCGTCATGCTGGCAGGTTTACCAATCCAATGTCGGCGGGCAAGGGATCAATCAGCCGCTGCGTCGTCGAGATGGCGGATGCAATCGAGAGTCGTCACCCGCCACGGCGGTTCGGCCTCGACCACGGTGAGCGACGCGTTGCGGAAACGCAGCGGCACCCCCGGCACCTCGGAGATATCGAAAAACCGCGATACCAGCGAGTACAAAACCAGTCCGTGGGTGACGACGACGAGGTTGTTCTGCAGGTGGGCCGGCGCTTCCTGAATCAATTTTTGCAAGTGCTGCCACACGCCCTCGACCCGATGGTTGAACTCCCGCCACGTCTCGCCTGCGGGAGGTTCGTAGTCGGGATCGAGAATGTCGGCGCCCACTTCATCGTATGGCAGACCCCGCACCTCGCCGTAGTTGCGCTCCTGCAGGTCGGCACGTGGTGTAATCGGAACGTCGGCAATGGCACTGAGGCACTCGGCGGTCATCGTCGCGCGGCGCAGGGTACTACTGAGGACAGCCCCCAAGCGGTCAGCGGCCAGGCGCGCCGCCAACCGCTCAGCCTGCCACAATCCCCGGTCGCTGAGCGGCGTCTCCGGCGTCTGGATGACGCGGGCTGCGTTCGAAGCCGTCTCGCCGTGGCGTAACAAATAGAGTTTCATCCGGCGCTCGGTAAATCACGAATCGCGCCATTGCGCCATTTCAAGTTGGCCCCACCCGCAAGCGTCGGCGCCAGATCATCCGGACCATGCGGGTGAAGTACAATACGTTGCGTGGATGCTCACGCCGCCGGACGACGCCCAGCGCGCGGCCTGCCAGCCGCTTCCGTGGCGATGCGCTTCTTCGTCGCGGCCCATGAGCAGATGGGACACTGCCCCAGATCGTGGCCACGCGCTGGGCAGTAGCGACGACCAAAATAGATGATCTGCAGGTGCAATTTGTTCCACGACGCACGCGCAAATACCTTCTTGAGATCACGCTCCGTGCGCTCTACCGAGGATCCGTCAGAAAGCCCCCAGCGCGCGGCCAGGCGGTGGATGTGCGTGTCGACCGGGAAAGCCGGAACGCCGAACGCCTGCGACATGACGACGCTGGCCGTCTTGTGGCCGACGCCGGGAAGGGCCTCGAGTTCGTCGAACGTCCGCGGCACCTGGCCGCCGTGGTGGCGAACGAGGATCTCCGACAGGTCGCGGATCGCCTTCGACTTGGCCGGAGATAGACCACACGGCCGGATGATGGCGGCTATGGCCTCCCGCGTCTGCGATGCCATCGCCCGAGGATCGCGGGCGAGCTCGAAAAGCTGCGGCGTCACGCGGTTGACCCGCTCATCGGTGCACTGCGCCGAGAGCAGCACCGCGATCAGCAAGGTGTAAGCGTCGTCGTGCGCCAGAGGAACCGGCGCGTCCGGAAACAACGCGTCGAGTATCACCTGAATGCGCTGGGCCTTTTCCTCGCGTCGCATCGGCCCGCAGATATCGCGCCGCGCCTGGCCAGGGCAATACCGTGTTGCGTCGCTCACGGGGCACCGATATCTTCAGTGCTGATCATGACGAAGCGGGGAAAGCCCTCCACCGGGCGGGCTCGGCGCCGGCGATTGTTTCGTCGCGTAATCCTGGCCATCACCCTGCTCGCCTTTCTCGCAGTCGGTGCGGCGACTTCGATCGCCTACATTCTCTACACCGAGCTCGACGCCAACCTGCCGACGATCGATGGCGTCGTCGACTACAAGCCGCCGATCGCCACGCAGATTCTTTCGCGCGACGGAGCCATCATCGGCGAATTCTTCAACGAGAAGCGCTATCTGGTTTCGTTCGACCGAATTCCGCTGCACGTTCGACAGGCATTCATCGCAGCCGAGGACCAGTCGTTCTACGACCACAGCGGCGTCGACCCGGTGGGCATCACCCGCGCGTTCATCAACAACCTGGCCGCGGGCGGCCGCAAGGTTCAGGGCGGCAGCACGATCACGCAACAGGTGGTCAAGTCGCTCCTCCTGTCGCCGCAGAAGAGCTACGAGCGCAAGATCAAGGAGATCATCCTCTCGCTGCGGTTGGAACGCGAGTTGTCGAAGGACGATATCCTCGCCCTCTACCTCAACCACATCTACCTGGGCAGCAGCGCGCACGGCATCGTCGCCGCCGCCCGCGAGTACTTTGGCAAGGAGCCGGCGAACCTGACCCTACCCGAGGCGGCCCTGCTCGCCGGCTTGCCTCAGGCGCCCAGTCTATACTCGCCGTTTCGCCACTGGCCGCGCGCCAAATCTCGGCAGCGATACGTGCTCAAGCGCATGTACGAAAGCGGATTCATTACCGCCGAGGAGCGCGCCGCCGCACTGACGCGGCCGCTCGCGCTGGCGACCCGCGCCGGCAGCTTTCGCGCCGCGCCGTACTTCGTCGAACACGTCCGCCAGGTGATCGAGGAGAAGTACGGCCCCAACGTCTACGATCTCGGCCTGCGCGTCCACACGACGGTCGACCTTCGCCTGCAGGAGGCGGCAGAAGCGGCGTTGCAACGCGGCCTCACCGACCTCTCCAAGCGCCACCGGGCCTACCGCGACTCCTATCGCCGCATGGACACGCACGAGCGGGCCGCCTACCGCAAGTACCAGAACTTCGTCTATCGCAATCACGCATTCGACGACGATCGCCCCTACGAGGCGCTCATCACCAAGGTCGACGAGCAGGGCGTCGAAATCCAGGTCGGTCCCCAAGCCGGCCTGCTGATCCTGCCCGGCGGAGAGAACGCGCCGAAGGTTGCACTCGATGACTTCGTCCTGGTCCGCCTCGCCGACGAAGACGACGAGAGCGAGCCGCGGCGCTTTCGCCTCGATCCATCGCCGCCCGTCGAGGGCGCGCTGGTCGCCATCGAACCGCAGACCGGATACGTCCGCGCCATGGTCGGCGGCTACAGCTTCGATCGCAGCCAGTTCAACCGCGCCACCCAGGCCAAGCGCCAGCCCGGTTCATCCTTCAAACCACTGGTCTTTGCCGCCGCCCTCGACAGGAACTTCACCCCGGCTTCGATCATCAACGATGCGCCGATCTCCTACAACGACCACGGGCGGCAGTGGGTGCCGCAGAACTTCGAGAAGAAGCACTATGGTCCGACCTCTCTGCGCGAGGCGCTGACCCATTCCCGCAATGTCGTTTCAGTCAAGCTGGCCGAGCAGGTTGGCATCGGTTTCCTGGTTACCTACCTGGAACGTTTCGGCTTCTCGAGCCCGCTGGCGCGCAACCTGTCCCTCGCGCTGGGATCTGCCGAAGTGACCCCGCTGGAACTGACGGCGGCGTTCACGGTGTTTGCCAACGACGGCAAGATCGCGACGCCGATGTTCATCACCGAGATCACCGATCATGTCGGCCAGGTGCTCGAGTCACACGAACCGCAGACCGCCGAGGTCATACCGGCGACGACCGCCTATATGGTGAACAGCATGCTGCAGGACGTCGTGCGCCGCGGCACGGGCCGGGGCGTGCAGGGTTTAGACCAGCCGACGGCGGGTAAGACAGGAACCACCAACGACCTGCACGATGGGTGGTTCATTGGATTCACCCCGCAGATGCTGACCACCGTCTGGATCGGCTTCGACAACAAACGTTCCATCCGCGAGACCGGCGGTCGGGTCGCCGCGCCGATCTGGAAGGAATTCATGACCGAGGCCGTGCGCGACGAGCCGCGGCAGGAGTATCTCATCCCCGAGGGACTACGCTGCGTTCACGTCGACCGCTTCACCGGCGTGCGCGCCGGCGCGGAAGGTGGGTCTCTCCTCGAATGCTTCCGCGCCGGGTCCGAGCCGCAACCGGGATCGGTCCCCGCGGTTCAACTTGTCGGCGAACAGGCCGATGGCAATGCCGCGTCGGAGATCGAGTTTCTGCGCAACGACTTTTGACGTCAAGGAGTCAATCGCCTTTCACCATCGCTGCCCGGCTCACAGATTCCCCCAGTAATCGCTCTGCGCGGCACGCACTGCGTCGATGACCGGTCGCGCCCGGCTGGGGCGCCCGGCTGGGCGGGGGATCATCTGGCTGGGTGTACCGGCCAACTGGTCGAGTACGGCGACGCTGGAGTCGCGGATTGCCCGCAGATCATAGCCACCCTCGAGCACCGCAACGCAGCGGCGCTGCGCGCAATGTTCGGCCACCGAGAGCAGCGAGCGTGCCATACGAGCGAAGCCGGCCTCTGTCACCGCCATGCCGCCGAGCGGGTCGCGCGCGTGCGGATCAAAGCCGGCCGAAATCAGAACGAACTCGGGCTCGTAGGCTTCGGCGATAGGCACGACCACGGATTCGAACACATCCTCGTACTCGGCGTCGCCGAAACCGGCCGGCAGGGGGACGTTCACCGTAAACCCGGCACCATCGCCCGCCCCGATCTCATCGTGGGCGCCGGTGCCCGGATAGAAAGGGTATCGATGCGTCGAGACGAACAGCACCCCGGGATCGCGGTAGAACGAATGCTGCGTTCCGTTTCCGTGGTGCACGTCCCAATCCATGACGAGAATGCGCCCGAGGCCGTATCGGCGCTGCAAATATGCTGCGCCAATGGCGATGTTGTTGAAGAGGCAGAAACCCATCGCCTGCGAGCGCTCGGCGTGATGCCCCGGCGGCCGCACCATCGCGAAGCCGGTGTCGAGCGCACCCGCCATGACTTCGTCGAGCAAGACGAGTAGTCCGCCTGCCGCCAGGCAGGCGATGTCAAATGAATCGGCGGAGACCGGCGTATCCGCGTCAAACGCGGCGTGCGCCGTACCGCGCGTGCGGCTGACCGCGTCGAAATGCCGTTCGTCATGCACCAGCGTGATCTCGTCGCCCGTCGCCGGGCGCGGGACGAGGCGCCGCAATCCCGGTCTCTCCTCTATTGCGCCCAGCAGAACCTCGATCCGCTGCGACCGCTCGGGATGGCCCTGGCCGGTGTCGTGCAGAGTATACCTGTCGTCTAGGACAAAACCGGCGCCCTTCATTCCACCTCCTCGCCGGCCGTTCGACATTGACAGCCGACGGCCCTTGCTCTAGCGATCATTGAAGAGAGATCAACGTACATCGAGGCGCCTGCCAGCGACACCCGACCATCGCGTTGGCGCAGGTTCATTCTTGGTGGCGGCGCGGAGCGCCACCGGCGGGAACGCGAAGACATGTTTGGAATCGGTGTCAGTGAACTCCTGGTGATCATGGTGATCGCCCTAATCGTCCTCGGCCCGTCGAAGCTACCCGAGGTCGCCAAAATGTTGGGGCGAGGGCTGGCTGAGTTCCGCCGCGCCACGGCCGACGTCACCGCCGAGTTGCGCAGCGCGCAGCAGGCCATCGACATGGAGGCGCGCAACGCAATGCGCGCGGCCCAAGGGAGTAAGCCAGTTCGCAAACCGGCTGCCGCGGAAGAGGCCGCCGGGAAACCCGGGGGACCGGCGGAGACACCGGAACCCGCCGCGGCGGCGAGCGAAACGCGACCCGAAGGCGAGACCGTGAGTCGATCGGAGGGAGAGTCAGCAGATCCCGAGCGTGCCGCGGCGGAAACCGCCGCCGGAGACGGTCCGACGGAACCGGACAACGGGCGTTCCTGACCGCCTCTCCCCGCTTTTCGAATCCTCTCGCCCAGCAATGCCGACCACCGACGACACCACGATGCCGCTGACGGCGCACCTCGAAGAGCTGCGCTGGCGTCTCGTCAGGGCTGCGGTCGCCACAGTCGCCGCGTTCGCGCTGACCTACGGTTTCGCGAACTCGCTCTTTCACTTCCTGACGGCGCCGCTGGTTTCCACACTGGGCGACCAGGTCGGGCTGATCGGCACCGGCGTCACCGAGGCATTCTTCACCAAGCTCAAGGTCTCGCTGATCGCAGCCGTTTTTCTCGCCAGCCCTGTGATCTTCTTTCAGATCTGGGGCTTCGTCGCGCCCGGCCTCTACGACCACGAGAAGAGTTACGCGCTCCCCTTTGTATTCTCCGCAACCTTCTTTTTCATCGCCGGCGCGGCGTTCTGCTTCTATGCGGTGTTTCCGGTCGCCTTCACCTTCTTCGTCGAGGAGTTTCAGTCGATCGGTGTCGAGCCGACGTTGCGAATCACCGAGTATCTCAGCTTCAGCACCCGCATGCTGCTCGCCTTCGGCGCCATCTTCGAGATGCCGGTGTTCACGTTCTTCTTCGCCCGAATCGGCCTCGTCGACTACAGCATGATGATCCGCTCGACGCGCTATGCGGTCGTAGTCATCTTCATCGTCGCCGCGGTGCTGACGCCGGCCGACGCGGCCTCTCAGGTGATGATGGCGGTGCCCATGCTGTTTCTCTACGGCTTGAGTATCGGAATCGCGTACATGTTCGGCCCCGAGCCAAAGATGAAAGGCTCCAACGACGACGAACTCGACGACTGCGACGAGATTGGGCAGTGACAGCGCCGGATGACGGCGAGGGATGGCAGGACGGCGTCGTTCCGATCCTCCTCGAGTTGGCGCCAGTCGATATCGCGCTGGTCAAATTCCTCCTCGAGTCCTACGAAGGTATCGCCGTGATTCGCACGATGGACCGCCGGCGCGCCCTCATCGTCGTTCTCGTCAGCCGCGATTTTCTCGACGTCGCCCGCGGCATCCTCGACGGGCTCCGCTCCAGCCTCCAGTTCCGCGAGATCCCGCCGCCGGCGGACGCGCAACGGGAATGGCTGCTGCACTACGTCGTCGACGAGTCCGCGGCCGCTGATTGAGACCGCGGCGGCGCGACCTGCAGGCGGGGGATGGGCTTCCAGCGGTCCCAGAGCTGGAACATCGCGATCTTCTGATATTCGATGAGCACGCGGCGAACACTCACGCGATCGTGCCACCAGCGGTCGGGATCGAATCCCCCCGAGCGAGCCGGGCGGGTAATGACCTCGATTGCCCCATCGGCGAGGTGTCGGTAGATCAGGCCCGCGCGGCGGGTGTGGTACTGGGAAGTCACCAGAAGCATCGAGCGCGCGCCGCGCGCCTTGAGATATTCCAGGATCGCCAGGGCTTCCGTGAACGTCGAACCAGGCGGTCGCTCGACCGCCACCATCGCCGGTTCCGGCACTCCGAGTTGCGAGGCAATCGAGACATTGATCTCATGTCCACGCGGTAAAACCACACCCCGCTCGCGTAACTGCCGTGCCCCTTCGTTCTCCGGCTCTGCGCACAAGACGATGAGCCGGGAGTATCCCGCGTCGTACAGGTCCACGGCTTCGAGAATGCGATCGGGCACCGATCCGGATAACACCACGATGGCATCGGCCGCGCGCGGCTCCTGGTCGACGACGACGAAATGGCCTGCCGCGCGCAATATCGGCTCGCGACCCACCCACAGGGCGACCGCGATTACCAGCGCCAGGAGGGCGATCATTCGCATGCGCATGACACCTGGTATCGCAAATTTCCGCGCGGCGGCACAGCTGCCGTCGTTCGGCGGCGGCGGGCTTGCGTCCGACCTGCCCCCTCGCCAGAGTGCCCGGATGGTCGTCGAGCTGCTCGAACAGGCAACAGCCGCAGTGAATCTGGCGGTGCCGTGAGTACAGCGGCCGCGCGGCACGCGCCGGCAACGGCGCGCAATCGAGAGCCCATTCTGGCGGTCCTGCGACGGGTGCTGCCGCCATCCGGGACCGTTCTCGAAATCGCCAGCGGAACCGGAGAGCACGCTGCGTTCCTCGCGCGGCATCTACCCAATCTGATCTGGCAGCCCTCTGACGTCGATCGCGAGGCAAGGGCCAGCATCGATGCCTGGCGTTTGCGCGAGGCGCTTGGCAACCTTCGCCCGGCCGTTGCCATCGATGCCGCCAGCGACGACTGGGCCGTCACAAACGCCGATGCCATCGTCTGCATCAATATGGCGCACATTGCGCCGTGGACCGCGACCGTCGGACTGATCGGTGGTGCCGCTGGGCTCTTGCCACAGGGCGGGATTCTCTATGTCTACGGCCCCTACCGAATCGAAGGGAGAGACACCGCTCCGAGCAACGAGGACTTCGACGCCAGCTTGCGGGCACGCGATCCCGCGTGGGGACTACGCAACGCCGCCGATGTCCGCCGACTTGCCGAAGACGCGGGGTTCGAGCAGACGGAATTGATCGACATGCCGGCCAACAACGTTTCCCTGGTCTTTCAGCGAACGCGCCCTGCTTTGCCCCGCCCGGGCGATTCCGGCATTCTGAACCCATGACTAGGACGTTGTGCGCCTTCGCTTGTGCGGTCACCCTGGCCATCGGCTGCGGTGGAAAGAAGCCCGGAACCGCCGACGAGTATTACACCGCCGGCAACTCCTATCTTCGCGACGGCGCCTATCCGCTGGCGATCGAGAATTATCGGGAGCTACTCGACCAGCACCCCTTCAGCGAACTCGCCGAGGACGCGGAGTTCAAGATTGCCCATGCCCACTTCCAGAACGAAGCGTGCCCGGAGGCGATTGCCGCGTTCTCGGATTTCCAGCGGCGCCATCCGACGAGCCCGCACCTGCCCCTGGTCGGGTACCTCATCGGCCAGTGCCACGAAAAGCAAATGCAGAAACCCGATCGCGACCAGAGCGCTTCGCAGAGCGCGCATGCGTACTACCAGGCGGTCATCAACCAATATCCAGAAAGTCCGTATGCTGACCTCGCACAACAGCGTTTGCACCAATGTCGCGAGAACCTCGCCGAACACGAGTTCAACATAGCATCCTTCTACGCAGACCGGGGCAACGAGAAAGCTGCGGAAGTTCGCTTGATCGACCTGATCAAGCGCTACAACGACACCGACCAGGCCGCTGCGGCGCTTTATATGCTCGGCGAAATCTATCTGGCGCGCGAAGAAGCCGACAAAGCCGCACTGGCGTTCGCAGGTCTCCTGTACCATCACGGCGACCACAACCTCGCGGACGATGCCGGCGAAAGTCTCGAGCAAGTGCTCGAGGCCCCAGACGATCGCCCCGTCGGGGATCCGGTGACGGCACTGCTGGCGCGTTCCGGACGCTTTCGCGATCTCGACGCACCTCTGGCAGACAGCCCCGAGGCGCCTATCAGCACCGAGCAACGTACCACCGTTCCGCCGACGCGCGGTTTCAACCAGCCGTCCTACGACCCGGTCGGCGGAGGCTCGCCAACCCGGCGTTACGACTAGTCGTCCCAATGAGTGACGGCGCCGTTCTCCGCAATGCAAACGTCGCCGTCATCGGCGTCGGTGGACTCGGCTGTCCGGCGGCGCTGGGGTTGGCCTCCAGCGGAATCGGTCGTGTCACTCTCATCGACCCCGACGTAGTAGAGTGGTCGAATCTGCCGCGACAGATCCTCTATTCGGATGCCGACGTCGGCCACGCCAAGGTGGAATGCGCGGCCGCCAACCTGCAAGCGCGCTTTCCCGAGGTCGAGGTTCTGCCGCGCGCCGAGGCAGTCGCCACGGAGAATGCGGCCCGCATGTTGTCCGATGCGGATTTCATCATCGACGCCACGGATGGCATTGCCACCAAGCTTCTGATCAACGACGTCGCAGTGCGTTCCGGTAGCCCTTTCTGCTATGCCGGAGTCGTCGGATTCCGCGGTCAACTGCTGACAGTCGATCCCGGACGGAGTCCGTGCGTGCGCTGCCTGTTCGCCGACCTGGCCGACGAGGACGAGGGCGGGGTTTGCAGCCGGGAGGGAATCGTCGGCCCGGTAGCAGGCCTGATCGGCGCGATCCAGGCGAGCCACGCCGTCGATTTCCTGGCGGGACGACACGAGTTCGTCGGCCGTCTAATCTCCTATGACGGATTGGCCGACCGCTGGGCCGATATGAATGTCGGCTCGAGCCGCCGCTGCCGGCTCTGCTTGGAGAAACCGCAGATTCCTCGCACCGATCAAGCCGGCGTCCGGATGCGGCCGGGGTGATCGTTCAGCAGCCCGCAGGCGCATCCGCGACCGGCCACGGTCACGGTGAACTGGCGCAGTCGAGGAACACCGTGGTGGCTTGCACTCGACGGAAAGCCAAGAGATGGTTGCACGGTGCAATGCCGCGACTCGAGGCATCCCGTGGCAATCGATATTGACAGACAAGGAGTCCGATATGGCTGTGCAAATTCGCATCCCCACCCCTCTTCGTCGCTTCACCGGCGGCGCCGAGGAAGTGTCGGCCGCAGGCGCGACCGTCGGCACGGTCATCGAGGATCTCGAGCGCCAGTATGCAGGAATAAAAGAGCGTCTCTGTGACGATGAGGGACAGGTTCGCCGCTTTGTGAACATCTACGTCAACGGCGACGATATCCGCTTCCTCAACAGTCTCGATACTTCCCTCAAGGACGGCGACGAAGTGTCGATCGTGCCTGCCATTGCCGGCGGGTGAGACTTCGATGACGACAGCCACCGCCGACAGCGTTGGTGCGGGGAAACGGGCCGATCGACAGGTACCGCCTCGCGCCTACTCGATCCTCGACCTCATCGGCAACACGCCATTGCTCGACGTGTCCGGTATCGCCGAAGGGCTGTCGCCGCGGGTGCGCTTGTACGCAAAGTTGGAAGGCCTCAACCCGGGCGGATCTGTGAAGGATCGCGCAGCCCTTTGGATGATGCGCCGCGGCATCGAGTCGGGCGAACTCACGGAGGGCAAGACGGTTCTCGATTCGACCTCTGGAAACACGGGAATCGCGTTGGCGATGATCGGAGCCGCCCTACGCTATCCCGTCTCCTTGGTACTTCCCGAGAACGTCAGCACCGAGCGCAAGCGAATCATCACCGCGTTCGGTGCGAAGATCATCTACAGCAGCGGACTCGAGGGTTCGGACGGCGCCATCCTCCTCTGCCGCGAGATCCTCCAGAAGGAGCCCGAGCGCTACTTCAAACCGGACCAATATTTCAATGCGAACAACCCGCAAGCGCACTACGAGAGCACCGGTCCGGAGATCTGGGAAGCCACCGACGGTCGCGTTACCCACTTCGTCGCCGGCATCGGCACGGGCGGAACGATCATGGGTACGGGGCGCTATTTGAAGGAAAAGAATCCCGCCGTGCGTGTCATCGCCGCCGAGCCTGAGGACGCGCTACACGGACTGGAGGGCCTCAAGCACATGGCGAGTTCGATCGTGCCGGGCATCTACCACGAGAACGAACTCGACGGAAAAGTTCCGGTGCCTACCGAAACCGCGTACGAATTGTGTTACCGCATGGGGGAGAAGCTCGGGATCGTCGTCGGTCAGTCCTCCGGGGCGGCGCTGTACGCGGCCATTCAAATCGGGCGCGATCTCGAAGAAGGGGTGATCGTCATGGTCTTCCCCGATTTCGGAGACCGCTATCTCAGTACCAACCTCTGGCACGGCTGGGTCGACTGGGCGAAGAAGCGACGCTCGCGATGACTCGAAGATCGGCCAGCGTTCGCCGGCGTCTTCCGCAGAGACGCTCTGGGCACGGGCCGCCGCCCCGGCAACCATCGTCCCATCGCGACGGCGACCCAGCCGCGGTTGCGTATGCCATCATCCCGACGGGACGCACTGCGTAGGAAAGCCGGAGCCGCGGGAGAGATGCTACCGATGCCCCTCAATGAGGATCAGATCGCGCGCTACAGCCGTCAGATTCTGGTTCCGCAAATCGGCGGGCGCGGACAGGAGCACCTGCTTCGCTCATCCGTGCTGTGCATCGGCGACGCCGCCCCATTGCGAACTGCGACAGCCTACCTGCAAGGTGCCGGAGTGACCGTGCGATCCGTCACGGCCTTACCCACCAGCTCAGGAAAGAACACTTTCGATCTGCTCATCGCCGCTCACCCGACGGATGAAATGAAGGCGATGGAGCTCGAAAGCGGAGATCTGCCGGTCATGCAACTCGAATCCACGTCGGCGATCGCGTGGTACTCCAGGCGGACCCGGGCGCGCGATTGTATCCCTTGCATTCGCGAATGCGGTCGCCGTTCCGCTCGAGCGCTAACGGCGCAGTCACCCACGCCCGCCGTCGACGGCGCCGCGGGAGCGGCTCTCGCACTCGACGTCCTGATGGAGTTGCTCGGATTACCGGGGACACCATCGGTGGTTGCTTTCGGCCACGGTGGATCGTGCCGGCGCGCCAATGAACTGGACTTCGCAGGCTGCCCGCATCGGGTGGGACATTCGACGGTCGACGACTGACCGACCAACGCCGATGTCGACACATCCAGGATTCCTCAAGCTCGACCTTGCGATTCGCGGGGTCCTGCTGGACGACGCCCTACGCGCCCGCGAGGATTTGTTTCGTGCACCGGGCGTGCGCGGCCCGGTTACGCGCACGGTCGAACTCGTACTCCCGGGCGACGTCCTGGTCAGCGCGCCGATCGACGAGTCGTTCACGGCCGATTCCCCCTATCTCCTGACTGCCGCCGACGACCGATTCTACGTGCAATCCGAGACCGGCAGAGAGGAAGTCCGCATCGTGCCGCCGCCGAGCTACTACGCGAAGAGCACGCGGTCGGGCACGCCGATGTGGCGCGTCGGCAACAGTTACGGCCCCTATATCGCGATCAATCCTGCCAAACGGTGCGGCTTTTCCGAGCGCGGCTCGCAATGTCGGTTTTGCGACGCATCGACACAGGGTCTGAATCGAAGCGAGCCGATCTCCGTCGAGGACGTCGTCGACACCGTGAGAGAAGCCTTTGCCGACGGCTTGATTGAGTTCGTTTATCTCCATATCGGCTATCTCGATACCGACGACGCCGGAGCACTTTTCATCGAACCGTACGTGCGGGCGATCAAACGCCACTTCGACACATTGGTCGCGGTGCAGCTGCAACCGCCGCGCGACAATCGCTGGATCGACTACCTCTATGCGATCGGCGTCGACGCCATCAGCTACAGCGTCCAGATTCATGACGAAACCATCCTCGAGCAGGTATGCCGCGGCCGCGTCGAACAGGTCGGGCGCAAGCGCTATTACGACGCGCTGGCGCATGCGGCGGCAATCTTTCCCAATGGCACGGTTTGGAGCGACCTCATCATCGGACTGGAGCCGCTCGACTCGACTCGCGCCGGCGTCGACGCGCTGATCGCCTTGGGGGTTCTGCCGGTGTTGTCGGTGTTTCGCCCGCTCGGCGACACCGAACTTCGCGATCACCCCATGCCGACGACCGAGGAGGTCGCCCCCGTGTTCGCCCATCTTTTCGAGCGCGTCCGCGAGGCCGGTATCAACATGAACTGGGTGCGCGACTTGAGTTTCGCGGTGACGCCGTTCGAAGCTCGATTCTTCTCCGATCCCAACGCTTCGGTACCGAGCGGACTAGGCCCCCTCTACCGATCCAAACTCGGCAATATGGCGGTGAGGAACTTGTCGCGACTGCGTCGGCGCTTGCGGGTTCGCCGCGTCAGCGACTCCTACGGGTCCTCGAACCTCTGAGCGCGCGTCCATACCATGGCTGCCAATCGCAACTTCGTCGTCGACACACGACCGCTTTGGATCATTCTCCTGCAGAGCGGCCGTCAGCCCGCCCTCCTGCTGACGGGAATCGCCATCTACCTGGCAATTCGGTTTCTCATCACACCGGAAGGTTTGGATCCAACCGGCCATCGCGCGCTGGCGGTCTTTGCCATCTGCGTTTTCTATTGGGCGTTCGACGTTCTGCCGCTGATGATCACCAGCATTCTTGCGATCGTACTACTGCCGATGACCGACGTCCTCCCGGCAAAGGAGGCCTATTCGCTCTTCGGCAACGAGGCCGTCTTCTTTATCCTCGGTGCCTTCATCCTCGCCGCCGCGATGATGAAATCCGGTCTCTCCAGTCGACTTGCGCTGCTCATTCTAGGTCGTTTCGGGCACGATCCCATCGCGCTGTTGCGCGGCATCTTTCTGCTCAACGCGACAATGTCTTTCTTCATGTCGGAGCACGCCGTCGCGGCCATGACGTTTCCCATCATCGTCGAGATCATTGCCGCCCTGCACCTTCCGCCGGAGCGGGTGAACTACGGCAAGTCCCTGGTGTTGGCGATGGCATGGGGTTCGACCATCGGCGGCGTCGCCACCCTCCTCGGCGGTGCGCGAGCCCCCCTGGCGCTGGGGATTCTGCGCGAGCTCACGGGCGACACGTTCAGTTTTGCCGAGTGGGCGGCACTCAACATTCCGCTGACGATCCTGCTCTCGTGCGTCGCGTGGATCCTGCTGCGTACTTACTTCCGCACCGGCGAGATGGATATCACGAAGGCAGAGCAGGCCGTGCAGCAGCGACTCAGGGAAATCGGCCGAATGACCCTTCAGGAACGCCTCATCGCCATCATCATGTTCGCGACAGTGGCTGCCTGGATTCTCCTCGGCGAGCAGTTCGGCCTGGCCGGCGTTGCCCTGACGGCCGTAGTCGTTCTCTTTGCCTTGCGTGTCGTCCAGTGGCGCGACGTCGAAGGTTACGTCAACTGGGGCCTCATCTTGATGTACGGCGGCGCCATCAGTCTTGGTTCGGCTCTGCACCGAAGTGGAGCGGCGACGTGGCTGGCCGACCAGACCATCGCGCACTGGGCGACCGGACCGGTGACCGTGATTCTCTTCATCGCCGCCGCGGCCGTCTTGTTGACCGAAGTGATGAGCAACTCCGCGGCGGTGGCCATCCTCATGCCGCTGAGTATCGCCGTGGCCAGCGAGTTCGACGTCAACGCACGGCTCATGGCGCCGTTGGTCGCCGTCCCCGCCGGCCTCAGCTTCATGCTTCCGATCGGCACTCCGGCCAATGCCATGGCCTTCTCGTCCGGTTATCTGCGAATCCGCGACCTCGCCATTCCGGGACTCATTCTGAACGTCGCCGGACTTCTCATTTTCAATTTGATGATCTGGTTCTATTGGCCGCTGCTTGGCCTCACCCCGTAGTTGGGCCTTGCCGTTCGAAACCCGGACTCAGAGCGGAGAATCGTCCTCATGAAAAACGTGCTTCTCGTCATACCGCCCGGCGTCAAACCGCAGATCGGTTTACAACGCGCACTCGACCGCGCCAGCGAGACGGGCGCCAAGTTGGTGGCGCTGGTGATTCTCGACCCCAATGAAACCGTGCGCATCGCGTCCCGCCTGGACAGCGCCTTTCTCGGCGAGCGGGTCGGCGACCGCGTCATCAAGGCACTCGAACGAGAACAGTCGGTACGCGCCGAGGACCTCCTCGCCGAAATCACCGCCGATGCCGGCGCCAGCGGAGTCGAGATCATCCCGTTGATCGAAAGCGGCGACACGACCGATGTCTGCGAGCGCGTCATCCGCCAACACGACATCGGTTACGCGGTGCTTCTCGCCGAACGGCGCTCTTGGCTCACCCGCCTCCTCTCACGCTCGTCGACCGTCAATATTCCGGCCTTCGAAGGTTGCGAGATTCAGGTGATCGAAGAAACCGGGAACGAGGAGAACGACCCGGACAGCGACGAGATTTGAGCGAGCGCAGGGCGCTCAGCGAGCCACTTCGAAGCCAACCCCGAAGATCTCGTCGAGAATTACCGCCGCGAGCAACAGCGCCGTCAGTAAGACGCTCAAGGAACCGATGGCGATCCCGCTCAACGCCACCAACGAGAGCAAGGCACCGAGCGCCAACGACGGAGCAATCCATGACGGCAGACCGGCAAGGCCCGGGACCTGCGCCATCGGTCGCCAAAATTCGACGGTGCGGTAGATGCGGGCGACACCATCGACGATCTCGAACGCGAAACGCAGGCTCTCGATCATTGTGCGTCACTGGCAGGGCGTAACCCCGTATTGGCCTTTGGTATGTGCGCACCGATCGCCAGGAACAACACGCCCTTCTCGTGCTGCGGTCCCGCCACGACGAACTCGCCGCCGTCCCGCAACTTGAGCGCGGTGTTGACGAGGATCTTCCGTCCTTGCATCAACATTACCTGAAGAGAGACTCTGCCGTTCTTGAACTCCATCGGCTGAACCAAAAGCTGACGCTCGCCCGGCACCGGAAACTCCACCATCCTCGCCATCGATACCGGTCGAACTTCGTGCTGGATGAGGCGATACGAACTGTAGGGAAACAGCCGGAGGGACTCCCGCAGACCCGCCGTATCGGCACCCTTGAGATTGGCGACCCCGTGATTGGAGGCCATGATGATTCGCGTCGTCACCACGACTTGTACGGCCGCGAGATCACTCGCGTGCAGCGCGCTAGGTAGCCCGAGCAGCAAGCTTCCGGCGATCACCGCCGCGAAGGAACAAGCCGCGGCGGATGGTAGCGCCGTCGGCGCCATCGCCAGTGCCCTGCGTCCCAACTCATCGGCCGCGGCGCGACCCGCGTTTCTCACCGAAACTCTCCCGTGTCGTCGATCCACAACACCGCAGTCTGCGTCTTCGGTTCTACCATGAAGCGATCCACACCGCCGACGATCGACTCGAAAACCGCGCTGTTGTCGATCTGCTCCATCGCCTCACGGAAGAGACTTTCTCTCCGGCCCACATCGGCCACAATGTCCGCGATCTCGACCCGCGCCTCCCTGGCTACCTCGACGCCGACGTTGACAACGTCGGCCGGCCAGAAGTTGACCGCGAAAAATACAGCGGCGGCGGCCATGGCCGCGGGCCAGACCGTCATCGGGGAAAGGAATTCGAATTCATCCCACCACGCCTGAAACCGCTGCGGAAGTGATGGCGAGGCGTCGTCGATTTGAGCCGACACCGAATGCCATATCAAATCTAAGTCGATGAGTTCGACCTCGGAGGCGATCTCTTGCGAGACGAGATCCTGGATCCGCTCGAGTGTGCGCAACTCATCCTCGCACTCCCGGCAACGGGTGATATGCAGAGCAACCGTCCGCATGTGGCAGCCGTCGAGTTCGCCGTCGAAGAAGCGCGAAACCAAGGGGGCTACTTCAGGGCACTTCACGCGACAAGCCCTCCGCGACGGATGCGAGCGGCGGCGCCGCTGTCGTTCTCATGCAATGGCGTCACGCGTAATCCTTCAATTGATCCTGCAACGCCTTGCGCGCGTAATGCAGTCGACTCATCACGGTCCCCTTGGGGCACTGCATTACCTGGCTGATTTCGTCGTACGACAGACCCTCGACCTCGCGCAAAAGTATTACGGCTTTCTGATCGGGGGTCAAACTCTCGATGGCTGCGCGCAAGCGACCTCCGAGCTCCATCGACTTCACTTGCTGGTAGGGGTCGCTCAATCTCTGCGACGGCAGATCCGCCTCGAGATCCTCGCCGCCGCCCGGGCGATCCTCCAACGCCACCGTCCCGTGACGCCGCTCGCGGCGCCGACGGTCGATCGCCAGATTGACTACGATTCGATACAGCCATGTGTAGAAACTCGACTCACCCTTGAACCGGTCCAAACTACCATACGCCTTGACGAATGCCTCCTGCGTGACTTCCAACGCGTCATCCTGGTTGTGCAGCATCCCCAGGGCGACCGACAGGATCTTGCGCTGATAACGCTCGACGAGTTCGCGAAAGGCATCCTTATTCCCTCGACGACACTCCCGTATGAGCTCGCTGTCGCTACGCTCCACGGGCTTGTCCTGAGGTGATGGACGGCACCAACCGGCTGATATTCATTCCTCGTTCATACATTTATGACACGTTCGACCCGCACAGGCGCGTAAATTGTCCCTGCCGGCCACCCGGTGCGACAGCCGGATAGCAGATGCCGCCGCCCGACCCAAGCACATGCCGAGGCCTATGGCTCCCCCACAACGCCCTCAATGGGCTTCCGCCCAGCTCCCACCGACTCCGATTTCGACCTCCAGAGGCACGGAGAGGTCCATCGCTCCCACCATTTCGCGGCGGACGATCTCACACGCGGCCTCGCGATCCCCCTCGGCGACTTCGACGAGGAGCTCATCGTGGACCTGTAGGATCATATATGCGTCGAGGCCGCTCGCATCCAGGTGCCGGTCGATGGCCAGCATTGCCAGCTTGATGATGTCGGCGGCAGATCCCTGGAGCGGGGTGTTGGCGGCGATTCTCTCGGCGGCCTGCACGGCACCCCGCTGCCCACCGAGAAGCTCGGGGACCGGGCGCCGCCGACCGAGAATCGTGGTGACGAAGCCCTGCTCGCGCGCCGCCGCGACGATGGAATCCATGAACTGGCGAACGCCCGCATAGCGATCGAAGTAGTTCTCGATGTACGTCTTCGCCTCGGCGAGCGAGATGCCGAGGTCTCGCGCCAGCCGCTGCGGCCCCATCCCGTACAGGATACCGAAGTTGATCACTTTGGCTGAACGCCGCATCTCGGCGGTCACCGTTCCAGGCATGACTCCGAACACCTCGGCCGCCGTGCGCGCGTGCACATCCTGCCCCTCGCGAAAGGCCTCCAGCAAGACCGGATCGGCCGACAGGTGCGCCAGTACCCGCAGTTCGATCTGCGAGTAATCGGCGGCAATGAGGACGCGCCCCGGCGGCGCGACGAAGGCCTGGCGAATGCGTCGCCCTTCCTCGCCGCGAATCGGGATATTTTGCAAATTGGGGTCACTCGAGCTCAGTCGGCCGGTTGCCGCGACTGTCTGGTGCAACGTCGTGTGCAGGCGGCCGGTCAGCGGATTGATCACCGCCGGCAACGCGTCGATGTATGTGGACTTCAGCTTCGACAACCCTCGGTACTCGAGGATCTTCGCCGGCAGCGGGTGCTCCGAGGATAGCTTCGTCAACACGTCGACGTCGGTCGAGTATCCGGTCTTGCCCTTCTTCACACCGCGAACCGCCAATCCCAGTTCCTCGAACAAGACCTGGCGCAGCTGCGGCGGCGAGTGGATGTTGAACTCGTGACCCGCCATGGCGTGGATCTCGTGCATGAGCGCGTCGAGGCGATTGGCGAACTCCTCGCTCATGCGCGCCAGTTGCTCGACGTCGATCGCCATGCCGTGGGCCTCGATACGCGCGAGGACGCCGACCAGCGGGGACTCCAGATTCTCGAAGAGTCCGCTCACGCCAGCATCCTTCGATCGCGCCGTCAGGGGCTGGACCAGCTCGCGAATTTGCACCAGTGCGGCCGCGGTCGAGGCGACTTCCTCACCGTAGCCGTCGACGCCGCCGCCGAGATGACACGAGACGATCGACGCCAGATCGTTCGCAGCCGTCGGATCGATCAAGTAGGCGGCGACCAACACGTCGAACTGATGCACCGGCAGCCGCACGCCGCGGGCGGCAAGCGCGTGGCCGATCCTCTTCAGATCATAGCCGACGATCCGCCGCGACGTGTCGGCGAGCGCCCGCGCGACCGCGTCGCGCGCGTCTTCGTCGTCGAGGGAGATCACGACGACCGCCGGCTGGCCGTCGCAGAGCAGCAACTGGCGAGCCGCTGTCGTCACCACCGGCCCCTCTGGCGTCAGCGTCGCCAGAGAAACCGGCTCGCCCTCTCCGGAAAGCATGCGGGTGAGGTTTTCTTCAATCGCCGCGGCGCCGGCGACCGCCGTCCATTCGACCTGCGGCCGCGGCCCGCGGCGGCTGACCTGATCCAACAAGGTGTGAAAGCCGAGTTGCGTGAAGATTCCTCGCAGAGCATCGGCGTCCGGCTCGCGAATTCGCATCTCTTCAATGTCCAGACGCAGATCGACGTCGGCCCGCAAGGTGACGAGGTCGCGACTGAGTCGCGCACTCTCCACTCCCTCGCGCAGTCGCTCGGCGACCTTGCCGGCGCCGCGCAACGGCATTGCCGGCACCTCGTCCAGCCGCGACATCAAGCCGTCTAGATCTCCGAAATGGTCGATCAGCGCCGCCGCGGTTTTGGCGCCGATTCCCTTCACTCCCGGAACGTTGTCGCTCGAGTCGCCCATGAGGGCCATGAGATCGACGACCTGGTTCGGCTCGACGCCGAACTTCTCCCTGACCGCCGCGGGGTCGGACCAGCGATCGCGCATGGTGTCCCAAAGCCGCACCGAAGGACCGACGAGTTGCATCAGATCCTTGTCACCGGTGATGACGACGAACTCGAAGTCATCCGAATAGCGACGTACCAGCGTGGCGATGACGTCGTCCGCCTCGACCCCCTTTTCCACCACCTTGCATACGCGAAACGCGTCGACGACCTCGTGAATCCAGGGAATCTGCGCCCTTAAGTCCTCCGGCGCTGCCGGACGATTTGCTTTGTACGATTCGTACAGGTCGTCGCGAAAGGTCCTGCCCGGGGCGTCGAAGATCACCGCCAGGTACGCCGGCTTCACATCGTGCAGCAGCTTGAGCAGCATCGTCGTGAAACCGTAGACTGCCTGGGTGGGAACGCCGCGCGGGCTGGTCAATGGCGGCAACGCGTGGAAGGCGCGGTAGATGTACGAGCTGCCGTCGATCAAGTAGAGATACGGTCGGTCAGCAGGCATAGCGGCAAGCCGACGCTACCAAATGCGGATTGCGCCAGCAATCGGCTCCTTGACATACCTTCTGCGCATTACTAAACGCGTCACTCGTTTGCCGACGTCACCGCGCGACGTCGCGCGAGTGCAACACTGCGGTGCCCTGATTCGCTATGATCGAGGTCGAGAATCTGACGAAGCGATACGGCGACCTGGTCGCCGTCCAGAACATCTCGTTCTCCGCCGAGAAAGGGCAGATCCTCGGTTTTCTCGGTCCCAATGGAGCCGGCAAAACGACGACGATGCGTATCATCACCGGCTTTCTGCCGGCGAGCGGCGGCACGGTGCGCGTTGCCGGCTTCGACATCTTCGAACAGGCGCACGAGGTCCGTAAACGAATCGGCTACCTGCCCGAGAATCCGCCGCTGTACAACGATATGACCGTATGGTCGTTCCTATCGTTCGTCGGCCGCATCAAGGGTCTATCCCGCACCGAAATCCCGGAGGCGGCCGAGCGCACCATCCAGCGTTGCGGCCTGAAAGGGGTTTCGAAGCGACTTCTCGGTCACCTGTCGAAGGGATTTCGCCAACGCGTCGGACTCGCGCAAGCGCTCATCCACGATCCCAGCGTACTCGTTCTCGACGAGCCGACGATCGGCCTCGACCCCCGACAGATCATAGAGATTCGCAGCTTGATTCGAGATCTCTCGGGTGAGCGCACGGTGATTCTGTCGACACACATCTTGCCGGAGGTCGCCCAGCTCTGTGACAAGGTCGTCATCATCAACCGCGGCCGCATCGCCGTCGAGGACACGATCGAGAACCTCACCGCCGGCAGATCCCTCGAACAGGTCTTTCTCCAGTACATCTCACGCGACGATACGGAACACGAGATGGAGCCGACGCCGGGAGCCACAGCGTGAGGAATATCGTCGCCATAGCCGGCAAAGACCTACGGTCGTACTTCACGTCGCCGATCGCCTACGTGATCCTCACGGGCTACCTGCTGCTGGCTGGTTGGTTCTTCTTCAACCTATTGGCGAATTTCAACCAGATGCTGATGGCCTACATGACGTTCGACAGTCCCGAGATGCTCGAGGCTCTCAATCTGAACGAATGGGTCATCGCACCATTGCTGCACAACCTGGCGGTGGTGCTGGTCATCCTCGTGCCCATGCTCACCATGCGCAGCTTCGCCGAGGAGAAGAAGAGCGGAACCTACGAGCTGCTGATGACATCCCCGATCTCCGTCGCGGAGATCGTCGCCGGCAAGTTCGCAGGCGGATTCATCTTCCTTTTCGTCTTGGTGGCACTGACTGGGCTGTACCCGCTGATTCTCATGTGGTTCGGCGACCCTGAAGTGGGCGTCATCGTCAGTGGGCTTCTCGGCTTGCTCCTCCTCGGCGCATCGTTCGTCGCCATCGGCCTCTTCACTTCGTCGCTGACGGACAACCAGATCATCGCGGCCGTCAGCTGCCTGGTGGTGCTGTTGCTCCTCTACATCATCGCCTGGCCGGCGCAGTCGGCCGGTGACATGCTCGGCCCCTTCTTGCGCTACCTCTCGTTGACGGAGCACTTCAACGAGCTCGTCAAGGGCGTCATCGACACCCGCGACATCGTCTACTTCCTGAGCGTGATCGTTCTCGCCCTGTTCTTGACGTTGCGCTCCGTCGAGTCGATGCGCTGGAGATAAGCGTGCGGAGATCGAGCGGATTCTTCGGGCTGGTCGGCATCGGGCTTTTGCTCTTCGCCCTCGTGCTGCTCGCCTTCACGCGTGCAGCTGGAACGTTCGACGTCATCGCCATTGTCCTACATGTGATTGGCGGGCTCGCCTTCCTCGTCGTTTACCTGAGCAGCGGCGTCGAGAGCCTGCGCGAGTTTCTCGGCAAGCGTTCGACGAAGTACGGCACCAGCACGATCCTGGCGTCGATTCTCTTCGTCGGCATCCTGGCCGCGCTGAACTTCCTTTCTACCCGCTACAACACGCGATGGGACGTCAGCGAAAGCGGGGCATTCTCCCTTTCGGCTCAGACGAACAATGTCCTGCGGAGCCTCGGCGGATCGCTGAGCATCGAAGCGTTCGTCGAACGCGGCCGCCACCCCCAAATCGAAGACCTTTTGCGCCGTTATGCGGACAGCGGCTCGTCGGTCAGCTACCGTTTGATCGATCCCGATCGCCAACCGGAGTTGGCGGAGCGCTACGCCATTCGACAGTACAACACCGTGCGACTCAGCCTCGGCGACAACGCTACCACGGTCGTCGAACCGACCGAGGAAACGTTGACCAACGCACTGATCAAACTCACGCGCGACAGCGAGACGACGATCTGCGCGGTTTCCGGACACGGGCAGCCGTCGTTCGAGGACAAGGATACGGCAACCGGTTTTGGCCTCGCCGCACAGGCCCTGGAAAACGAGAACTACAAGCTCGAGTCGATCCTTCTGCCTAGCCTACAGGACGTTCCCGATACCTGTGCCGTCGTCGTCATCGCCGGCCCGGTTCGACCGTTTCTCGCCCATGAACTGCCGGCGCTGGATCGCTTCGTGCGGCGCGGTGGTGGAATGCTCGCCTTGATCGCGCCTCGCCAGGCGCCGGACCTGGTCGAGTTCCTCCGCGAGTGGGGCATCGCCGTCGGCAACGACGTCGTCGTCGATCAGGTGGTGCGCCTGTTTCAGGGACCGAGCTTGGGACTGTCGCCGCTGGTCGAGGAATACGACGCCGAACACGAGATCACCCGCGAGCTGCGCGAGCGGTCGCTGTTCCCGTTGGTGCGGTCGGTTTCCGCCGCGGAGAGTCCACGCAGCGCTATCGAGGTGACCGAGTTGGTGAAAACCAGCCCCTCGAGCTGGGCCGAAACGGACCTCGGCGGCGTCTTCGACGGCGGTACCGCCGCCCTCGACGTCGAGGATCGACGCGGCCCCATTTCGATCGCGGCGGCGGCACAAATCGATCTCACCCAATTGAACAAGCCGAGCGGTGGCGATGCCCGCATCGTCGCTATCGGGTCGGTCGAGTTCGCCGACAACCAGAACCTGGAAGGCACGTTCTTCAACCGGGATCTCTTCCTCAATTCTGTGGGCTGGCTTGCCGACCAGTCCGACCTGCTGTCGATTCGGCCACGCGGGGTGCGCGCGTCGCGCGTCAGCTTCACCCGCGACGAAGGTACGTTGATCTTCTATTTGTCGGTTCTGGTAATCCCCGAGATGCTCCTGATGCTAGGCCTCTACGTCTGGTGGCGGCGAGGCTGAGCCGCGACGCGGTATTCGCGTTCTTCCATGCGCCTTCGAAGCACACTCTTTCTCGCCTTGTTGTTCGCAGCACTCGCCGGCTACCTGTATTTCGTCGAACTGCAACGCGAGACCAACGGTGATGCTGCGACCGCCGCGGTGTCCTTCGACAAGGCGGCGGTGACCCGAATCGAGCTCGAGCACCCCGGTCGCGTTGTGATTCTGCAACGCGAGGAAGGCGTCTGGGAAATGATCGAACCGGTGCGGGCGCCCGCCGACGAGCGGGCGGTAGCCAATCTCCTCGACACCGTGCGCGAGTGCCAGATCTCCAGGACGCTGGAAGATGCTGGCGAGCTGGCCGGCTATGGGTTGGACGTTCCCTCCGCGACCGTGCGATTGCAGACGGGCGCGGACGAGTTCGCCGAGATCAATGTCGGCAAAAAGACTCCCGTCGGCAGTTCGGCGTACATCCAGCGCAACGACGATGCGGCAGTGCATCTCACCGATGCCAGTTTCGTCACGCGTATCGATCTCGACGCCACCGCGCTGCGCGACAAGACTATCCTGGACTTCCACGTCGAGGACGTCGAACGGCTGCGGATTCACGGCTCTCGCGGCGAGGTATCCCTCGAAAAATCCGGTGGCGCGTGGCGCATCGCCGCCCCGTCTCCATACGACGCCGATGGCGTCAACGTCGGCAACTTCTTGTCGACCCTGCAATCGATGCGCGCGACCGAGTTCTTCGACGACGTCGGCGAACGCTTGGCTCACTTTGGACTCGTCGAACCGCAACTTACGGTGGCCCTCGGATTGGCGGGCGGTGAGGACCTGGATCTGCGCGTCGGCAATGAGCGCGAGGGCAAACTCCGTCTCCAGACGAGCAGTGGGCCTACGGTATTCGCGGTAGCCGCCTGGCTGCGCGACAGTCTCGACCGGGAGGTCAACCACTTTCGCGACAAGACGATATCCCTCTTCATCGCCGAGGACGCGGCGAGGATCGAGATCGATCCTGTCGGCGAGGGCGAGCCGCCATTCGCGCTGGAGCGGACGGACGACGGTTGGTCTCTCGACGGACAACGCGCAAGGACTTCAATCGCCGACGAGATGCTTCGCGATCTATCGAACCTGACAGGATTCGAGATCGCCGCCGAGGATCCAGAGGACCTTTCCGCTCTCGGCCTCGATCCGCCGCGGCGGTCTCTGCGCGTGCGCGATCGACAGGGAGCTGAACTCGCCGCCGTCCACATCGGATCGCATGTCGCCGACGGTGCGGAGACAGAATACACGGTTGTGGCCGAGGGTTCGTCGACCATCCTGCACCTACGCGAGTTCGTCTTCCAACGCCTGGCTACGACGCGTGCCGACCTGATCGAAGATGGCTCGGCGTCAGAAGGTTCCGCGGCCCCAATACCAGACGGCGACGCCGGCGATGGCGTAGACGAGGATTCCCTCGACGATGCTGCAGCCGCCGGCGAAGAGCGATAGCGCGAGAACCAGTACCGTCGACAATACGGCGACGACCTTTTCGATCTTCTCCTCGCGATCGCGCTCGTCGCGAACGTGCTCGCGCACGTCGACACCGCAGTTCGGGCACTTCCCACCCGGGCGGCGCTTCATCTCGACGCCGCATTCGGGACAGTGGAACTTCGGAGCAATCGGCATGCGGGGACACTAGCGGTTCGACACGTCAGCCGATTCGCAAATCAAACGGATGCCGAAGCCAAACCCGATCACGCGCGCGAAAGGGCACCTCGTCGAGCAGAGAAGGTAAATCGAGGAGCCCCGCGCGCCCGCCGAAGCGCCGCCCGATAGCCGTGCGCCAGAAGCTCTCCGGGCGCGGAAAGCGCTCAACTGTCACTGGTCCGATTGGATCGGCGCCAATCGCGCGCTTTGCCTCGTCGCAGGCCTCCTCAAACCCACCCAACTCGTCGACCAGGCCGCGGCTCCAAGCCTGCCGGCCCGTCCAAACCCGTCCGCCCGCCACCACCTCGACTTGCTCCGCGCTCATCCGTCGTCCGTCGGCTACCTTGCCGACGAAATCGTCGTAGAACGCCCTGGCTTCGTCGCGCAGGCGCTCGCGCTCGCCGTCGCCGAGTGGCACGTAGTCGGAGTACAGAGCGGCGTGGCGACCGCGGCTGATGATATCCTTGTGCACGCCGAGCTTCTCGTAGAGGCCGCGTAGGTCGGCTTTGCCGGCGACGACACCGATCGACCCGGTAATCGTACCCGCCTCGGCGAAAACCTTCCTACCCGGCATTGCCACCAGGTATCCTCCCGACGCGGCTACGTCGCCAAACGACACGATCAGAGGCTTCAGCGCCGCTGTCAGCGACAGTTCGTGCCAGATCAAATCCGACGCAAGAGCGGATCCACCGGGGCTGGACACGCGCAAGACTACCGCTTCGATGTCATCCCGCTCACGCACTTCCTTCAAACACTTGCGCAGGGTCGTCGCCGCAGCGCCGCGACCGCGACTGAGTGCGTTTGCCGCCTCCTCCATCTTGATCGTACCGTTGACCTGCACGATCGCCAGGTGGTGTGCGGTACCGCGGAGAAGCTGACGGCGCACGGCGCGGCCCCGGCGCGCGGCGTAGTCGCTCTCCTCGATCAGCTCCGCATCGTCGAGTTCGCGGCGCAGGGCCGCCTCGGTCTCGTCTGCGTATTCCACCGCATCCACCAGGCGCTTCTCCAGTGCCTCGCGCGCGAGAAACGGGCCGGTGTCGATGGCATCGCGCACTTCGCCAACCTGTAGACGACGACTGGCGGCAACGTCCTCGACGACCTGACCGTAGAGGTCGTCGACCATCGACTCGACCATCTCGCGATGCTCATCGGACATGCTTCGCCGGGTGAAGATTTCTCCCGCGGCCTTATAGGCGCCAACCTGGACAACCTCGGCGCGCACGCCGAACATCTTCAGCGTATCGATAAAAAAGACCGCCTCGGCCGAGATGCCGACGACTTCCAGCGTAGCGGATGGTGCAATAGACACCCGATCGGCGGCGCTTGCCAAGTAGTACTCCGCCAGTCCACCGCCGTCGAGGTGGACCCACACCTGCTTTCCGGCCGCGCTCAACGCCTGCATGGAACGGCGAAGGCCCTGGATTCGCGCCCAGCTCGCGCGGACGTGACCACAGCGGACCAGTACTCCGCGCAGCCGTTCATCGTCCCGCGCCCAACGCAAAACCCCGATCAGCGAGAGGTAATCCGTCGGCGGCCGCCGCAGCCAAGGGGGCAGCGGACCGTCATGACCACCCTCGGCGAGTTCGCCCGAAATCTCGAGCGAAAGAATCCCGTATTCCGGTGCTCGCCCGAGACGCGCAAGGCCCCATTCGTAGGACGCCAGAGCCGCCAGTGAGAGTCGTCTACGCAGCGCTTTCCGCACGGGAAGGACCCTACGTCGGACCCGCAGGAGCCGCAACACGGCCCCGGTCGCGTCTCGACCGGGGCGGTGTCTGGAGGGATTCGGCGTACCTGGCGGGAACTATACGGCCGACGCTGCGATCGCGTCGACGTCGTCCAGCTCGGAGAAGTCGGGCAAAGGCAGATCGGCGACACGAGGCGGTGTCGGCGCCGCGATTTCGCGCTCCTCCCACCGCTGCAGACCCTGGCGCAGATAGTCCGGATCGATGCCGAGAATCATGCTGACGTTCTCGAACGAAAACGGCCAGCTCCTGTCTTTGGAATCGAACCACTCGCGCGCTTCGAGGTACATCTCGCGGGCGCTGTCGGCCTTCGCGAAGCGGTACTTCTTGAAGCAGTGGATCGCGTCCTCCAATAGAGCCACCACCAGATTGTATTCAGCCTCCTGTGGCCCTCGGCCGCGAATCTTCGCCGAGTACTGCGACGGCAACATGACGTCTGGCTGAAAAAGTCTTCCCTCGCCTACCAGATGATCTCTCATAATGCCCAACTAGACGGGAGAACGCGGCGGATTATTCACGCGGATAGGCTGTAACCCCGGATTGGCACGCGTAACCCTCTAAAATCAAAGAGCTTCAGCGGCGCCAAAAATAACTTGGATGGGGCTGCCCCGAGAAAGTGCCAGCTGGCGCCGACCCGGGGCGCCGGTTCAGCAGCGCTGATCACACACTAAAGGACTGGCCGCAGCCGCAGCTGCGCTTGACGTTCGGGTTGTCCAAGGTGAACCCGGTTTTCATCAGGGAGTCCTGAAAGTCCAGTACGGTGCCGTTCAAGTACAAGAAACTCTTGCGATCGACGACGATTTTGGCGCCGTCCCGTTCGAAAACCTTGTCTCCCTGACGCGGATCGTCGAGGTCCATCTTGTATTGCAGACCCGAACAACCGCCACCGACGACTTTGACGCGCAATCCCTTGCCAGGGGCGTCCATCGTCAGGTTCATGATTTTGAAAACCGCTCCGTCCGTCAACTCGATTGCCACCGCATCTCTCCTTGTGTACCGGTCACACTATCAGATCGAGGCACGCATTCGAAACTCGGGGGACATCGCCCGCAATCGCGGAACCTCGTCGCAAAGGCGGTCGACGACATAGTCGATCTCCTCGATCGTGTTGTCGCGTCCGACTCCAAATCGCACCGAGCTTTGAGCCAACCCATCCGACAAGCCGATAGCCTTGAGCACGTGAGACGGCTCCAGACTGGCGGTGGTACACGCCGATCCCGACGAGACGGCGACGTCGCCGAGCGCCATCAATAGTGACTCGCCTTCGACGAATCGCACGCTGATGTTCAGGTTACCCGGCAGGCGATCCGTCGGATGCCCGTTGAGACACAAGTCCGTCAACCTCTCGAAGAGCCGGTCGCGCAACCGATCGCGCAGTCTGCCGATGGCTGGTACGTCGGATTCGCGCCGCCTTGCCGCCATCTCGCAGGCGACGCCCATGCCGACGATCCCGGGAACATTCAAGGTCCCCGACCGCATGCCGCGTTCGTGCCCGCCGCCGTGCATCATCGCGCGCAGGCGCGCCCGCGGATTGCGCCCGCGTACGAAAAGAGCGCCGCAGCCCTTGGGTCCGTATATCTTGTGAGCGCTCAGCGAAAGCAGGTCGACGTTCATCGCTTCGACATCGATCGGCAACAGGGCGCCGCTCTGCGCCGCGTCGGTGTGAAAGAGAACCCCGCGTTGTCGCGCAATCGCACCGATTTCGGCGATCGGTTGCACGGTGCCGATCTCATTGTTGGCATGCATGACTGATATGAGAATCGTGCGATCATTGATCGCCGAGCGAACCGCGTCGGGATCCACCCTGCCGCCGCTGTCGACGGGCAAGTAGGTCACGCGAATACGGCCGGCGCGCTCGAGGACTCGAACGCAGTCGAGCACCGCCTTGTGCTCGGTGACGGCCGTAATGACGTGATCGCCGCGCTCGGCATAGAAGGCGACAGCGCCCTGGATCGCGAGATTGTTCGACTCGGTGGCGCCGCTCGTCCAGACGATGTCCCGAGCCCGCGCGCCGATCAAGGTGCCAACCTGGTCACGTGCTCGCTCGACCGCCTCGTGTGCCTCCCACCCCCAATTATGTGTCTTGCTCGCGGCGTTGCCGAAGCGCTGTGAGAAGTACGGCAGCATCGCCGCGAGAACCTCCGGATCGACCGGGGTCGTGGCGTGATGATCGAGATAGACACGCAAAATCAAACCCTCCGAGTACCCGGCGACCTCGCCGACACTACGTCGGCCGAGTCTACCATCCCGATCCCCGCTGCGGGAGACGAGGGAGCCGTGTCCGACGATTTCCCTTACAGGCTCAGCGGCGGGTTTCAACCGGCCGCCCGCCCACCGCACTTCACCCGTTCCCCTTCCGTTCGAGAATGTCGATAAATGTGGAAACACCCTTCGACAAGCTCAGGGTGAGCGGAGAAACTCCTTTGCAAACAACCCTCCAGCCGCTCAGGCTGAGCTCGTCGAAGCCTCGTTTCGGAGAAAATCGACAGTCTCGTTCGGCGCCGCGGCGGCGCCATTGCTCCGCTACCCCGCGATGGAATATCCCTGGAGCAACGGGAGGAATCATCATGAGTCTGGCACTGCGCCGCTGCTGCATCTTGTGGTCTGTTATCTTCTTGCAAGCAGTCGCCCTGCAGGCGGCTGAGATCGAGGTGGAAAGAGTCGAGAACCCTCGCTTCAATCTGGAAGGTGAGCTTTACCGGCAGTATTGCGGCGCCTGCCACGGCCTGACCGGGCAGGGGGACGGCGTCGTCGCGTCATTGCTGGACCCGCCACCGATCGATCTCACGGACATCAAGCAGAGATTCGAAGGCAAGTTCCCCAAGTACCTGGTCACCATGACCGTCGACGGCCGCGACACCGTGCGCGCCCACGGCGAGTCCCAGATGCCGGTATGGGGCGAGATCTTCGCCGAGGAGTTCCTACCGGATCCCGCGGCGAGGGCAAAGGCCCGGGGCAAGGTGATGAAGATCGTCGACTACCTCGAGAGCATCCAGCGCTGAGGCCATGCCGCGGTCGACGACAATCACAAAACCGTCGGCCCGTTCCAGCAATTCGTATGCGAACCATGAATTCCGCATTGCCAAATTCTCAGCCGACCTGTTAGCTTCCGGCCATGATGAACTCGACCCTTCCGCACGCGACCTTTGCGGCGCTGGCACTTTCTCTCGTCGTCGCCTCTTCGGCGGCGGCCGACGCCTTCCTTCCCAAACTGCTGCACGGTCCGCGATCGAACTCCGAACTGATCGGTTGCGACCGAGCCGGCGAACATCTGATCGTCGAACGCAGTGCGCACCTCGATCCGCGTTGTACCTACACCGGCGGTGTCGAGATTGTCGCCTCGGACGTCGTCTTCGATTGCCGCGGAGCGCTGATCGACGACCCGGAAAGAAACGATTCGCGCGGTATCGTCGTCCACGGCCCGGCGACGGTGCCCATTTCGAACGTCTCGGTGCGCAATTGCGTGATTCGCGGCTTTCTCAACAATTTCCGCGTCACCCGCGACGGCTTCCGCGCGCTGGGCCAGGGCCGGGAATACCAAGACGGCTTCTCGCGCATCGAGTTACGCAATAGCCGGATTCTCGATTCGCGCGGAAGTGGGATCTTCGTCGACGCCTTCGTCTCCGATGTGCGGCTGCGCGACCTGGAGATCGGAGGATCCGGCGGCGTCGGCATCTATTTGGAAGCGGGCTCCCGACAGGCTCGAATCATCAACAACCATATCCACGACAACGGCTACGGCGACGTCGACCCGGTCAACGGCGTTCCGTTCGAGATCGGTGGCATCGAGTTCCGCTACCTCAGCACCGGGCGCGAAGGACTCGCGATCGACGGCTCGCGCGACAACTACGTCGCGCGCAATCTCTTCGCGCGCAACTCGAACGGCGCGATCTTCCTCTACAAGAACTGCGGCGAGTACGCGACCGAGCGACCGCAACAATGGTGGCCGCGTCGTTACGGGGCCGACCGCAACCGCATTCGGCGCAACACGATCGTCGACGAACCCAACGGCGTCTGGGTAGGTTCCCGCATGTCGGAGAATCAACTCTTTCTCGATTGCAGCGACAGTTCCTATCTCACGAACGATCTCCAGCGCGTCCACGAGGACTTCGCCAAACACAATCGAATTCAGGGAAACACGTTCCGCAACGTGGCGTTCGCCATCCGCGTCGAGGACGATCACACACTGGTCGAGCGCAATCGCATCGAGAGTGACAACCGCGACCATGTGGGAGTACTGGTCGGCACCGGCTACCGAACCAGTCTGCTGGGTCGCCCCGTCGCCGGTGTCGTCGTGCAGGGCAACTATGCCGCCGTCGCCGGCAACATCTCGCCATTTGCCTGGATCCACCACTCGGGAGACACGATCTTTCGGCGCAACCGCAGCGACCCCCGCGGCACCGAGTTTACGCCGATCGTCCCACCGCAAAGGGACTTCCACCTGTTCGTCAAGCAACTGTGGACCGCACCTTAGTTCGCGCCGTTTTCCAGAAGGTGTGCTTTTCGGGGTGATTTCTTTCGCGATTAGCTCCGCCAACCGTTGACGCCACGGTACGGAAACTGGCAGCAGTGGCGGATGACGATGGCTAAGAAGACAGCCGGCCGGAAGGCCGCGAAGACAACACCACGCAAAACCACGGCGAAGGCGGCGCCCAAAGCGGCGGCGAAGGCCGTTGGCAAAGCGACGACCACACGGTCGACGGCAGCGACGGCGCGCAAGACCCGAGCTACCGCGACGCAGCGCACGCGCACGGCCAAGAA